>CAYZKY010000148.1:0-15640 GCA_964478815.1 uncultured Verrucomicrobiota bacterium | reverse complement strand
GCCGCCACCGTAGCCGCCGCCGCCGCCCGAACGTTCGGGCCGCTCTTCACGAGGGCGCGCTTCGTTGACCGCCATGTCGCGGCCATTCAGGTTTTTCCCATTCAACCCCTGGATGGCGCTCTGCGCCGCTTCCGGCGTTGCCATCGTCACGAACGCGAACCCGCGCGAACGTCCACTCATCCTGTCGGTGACCAGGTTCACATCCGTGACCGGCCCGACCGTCGCGAACAGGTCCTGTAGTTCGTTCTCCGTGGTGTTGAACGAAAGGTTCGCGACAAATAACTTATTGTTCATCAAGTACTTTACGTTTTTGCAGGCCCCGTTTTCCATCGAGACTGTTCCCGACCATCGGGTTTCAAATCGTCACTGAATCAGTTCACTTGAAGATCCACCAAGGCCTCGAACAGAGAACGGGCAGCAAAAACTGGCACCACTCTGGCACAGAATCTGCGGGATGCAAGCTCGATTCGCAGCCGATTTCGGCTGTCCTGATCGCTTGTACCCCTCCCTTCGGGTGGCCAAATAACAGCAAACCGCCGCCCGGAAAGGTTCCCGGCCTCCCGGCGCGGCGCGTGACATTCCGCCCCCGGGTGGATACCTTGGCCGGGATGTCGAAACGCAAGGTCACCCTGGGCCATTCCCCGGATCCCGATGACGCCTTCATGTTCTACGGTCTGGCCAAGGGCCTGATCGACGCGGGGGAATTCGACTTCGAGCACATCCTGCAGGACATCCAGACCCTCAACGAGCGCGCCCAGCGGGGGGAGCTGGATGTCTCCGCCATCAGCATTCATGCCTACGCCTACGTGAGCGGGCAGTACGCCCTCCTACCCAGCGGTGCCAGCATGGGCGACGGCTACGGCCCGATGCTCGTCGCCCGGAAAGAATTCAGCCGTGAGGAACTCCGGCGGCTGCGCATCGCGGTTCCCGGACGGATGACCAGCGCATTTCTGGCGTTCCAACTCTGGCTCGGCCAGCCCGCGTCCGCCTTCGAGCATATCGTGGTGCCCTTCGACCAGATTTTCGACGCGGTGCGGGCAGGTCAAGCCGATGTCGGCCTGATCATCCACGAAGGCCAGCTCACCTATCGCAACGAAGGCTTGGTGCTCTGCGCCGACCTCGGCCGCTGGTGGAAGGATACGCAGGATGGACTGCCCCTTCCCTTGGGCGGCAATGTGATCCACAAGCGCTTTTCCCCGGCGGATCGAAAACGCATCTCCGACCTCCTCACCCGCAGCATTCAGTTCAGCCTCGATCACCGGCCCGAAGCCGTCGCTCACGCCTTGCAATTCGCCCGGGGCATGGGCTTGGACCTGGCGGATGAATTCGTGGGCATGTACGTCAACCACTGGACCCTCGACTATGGCGACCGCGGCCGCGAAAGCATCCGCCGCTTCCTCGGCCTCGCCCACGAGCGCGGCCTGATCCCCCACCGCCAGGAACTGGAATTTGTCGCATAACCTGCCTATCGCGGACCGCCGCAGTCGCTTGCGCGAAGCCTGACGCTTGCCTAACTTGACTTGAAACATGGCCTTGCCGAAGCCACAGCGACCGCTCACCGAGCAAGAGTATCTCGAGATCGAACGCGCCGCCGAATTCCGCAGCGAGTTTTTCCAGGGCGAAATGTTCGCGATGGCCGGCGGCACGCCGCACCATTCTCAAATCGCGCTCAGAATGGGCGCCGAACTCCTCGCCGCGCTTGAGCCCGGCCCGTGCGTGGTTTACGAAAGCAACCTCCGCGTCAAAGTCGAGGCGTCAGGCCTATACACCTACCCGGACCTCAGTGTCTCCTGCGAAACGCCGCGCTTCGTCGACGACACCCAAGATACCCTGCTCAATCCAACTGTATTGGTCGAAGTGCTGTCCGAATCGACCGAGGGGTATGATCGCGGCCGGAAATTCGAAATGTATCGGCGCATCCCATCGCTCCGGGAGTACATCCTCGTCAGCCAGTGGGAACCGCGCATCGAATCGTTCGTCCGGCAGGGCGATGGAACCTGGCTGCTGCACGAAGCCGTCGGGCCGGAATCCAGCTTCACCATTTCCAGCCTCGGCGTGACCCTCTCCCTGGCCCGCGTCTACGCTAAAGTGGATTTCAGCCGCGTGCCGCCCCGCCCGGTCCCTCCTCCCCATGCCCGCTGAACGACAGGCTCGCTCGAGACGGGCCTCAGTACCACTTCCGTATCCGCACCTCCACCCCGCGGTCGGTGCCGATCATCCGTTTCAGCGCGTTCAAGTCCGAGAAGCTGCCGTCCTGATTCCGAAAGTGGTACGGATAGTAAATCTTCGGCGCGAATTCCCGCACCGCGCTCGCCGCCTGCGCGACGGTCATCGTGAACGGCACATTCACGCACACGAACGCCACGTCGATATTCGGCAAGGCCCGCATCTCGGCGATGTCGCCCGTATCGCCGCTCATGTAAAACCGCTTGCCCCCGATGGTCGCCACGTACCCATTGCCCGCGCCCCGCGTGTGATTCGCGTTATACGCCGGCACGGCCTCGACGCTCAACCCCAGCAAGTTGGTCGTCACGCCATTTGCTAAGACCGTCGTTTGCGCCTTGAGCGTGGTGCTCATCTGGTTGAACACATTCCGCGGCGCCAGAATCACGCTCTCGGTTTTCCGCACCGCCGTCAGCGTCGCGGCGTCGTAATGATCGCCATGCTCGTGGCTGACGAGGATCAAGTCCGCGCGCGGCAATCCGGCATACAACGTAGCCGCGCCATCCGGATCGTTGTAAATCGTGATCCCTTTCCACTGCATCACGAAGCTCGCATGCGTCACCGGCCGGATGATGACCTCGCCATCGGTCGTCGGCAGATGATCCCCGGTAAAAACATCCGTCCCGGGCACCTCGACGGCGCGATAGAACGCCTGGGGAATCGCCGGCGTGGAACTGTCGGTGTGGCGGTTGATCGCGACCGCTTTAAAGCTCGCGAGCGCTTCCCAAGTGACGGTGTCCCGGCTCCGCTCGATCTTCACGAACCGCCCGACCGGTGTGGTCAGCGTCAAATTCAACTCACGGTTCGTGGTCAGCACCGGAGTCTCGAACTGCGTGGGGCTGGGGCTTTCGGCGCGTGTTCGCCAATGACTCATGCCATCGCTCAGCGTCATGATCATGACGAATCCCGTAATCCATCCGCGCTTCATTATTCGATCCTCCTCCTCATTCGACCCCTGGGAATTGACCGCTGTTACGGGACAAACTGGTAACTCACGAACGCCACCCGGCGGCTGTCGGGCGACCATGAGGGCACATTGATCGTGCCTTGCCCGCCGAAAAGCTTCGCCAGCGTTTCGATCCGCCCGCCCGCCAGCGGCATGATGCGCAGCGTCACATCCTTGTTCTCGGGATGCCCCTTCACTTCCTTCTCGTAACTCAGAAAGACCAGCCACTTCCCATCCGGCGAGGGATGCGGGAACCAGTTGTTGAACGCATCGTTCGTCACTTGCTCCTGCTGGCCGCCATCCGCGTGCATGCGCCAGATCTGCATCGTGCCCGTGCGGTCTGAATTGAAGTAGATGAACCGCCCATCCGGCGAATAATCCGGCCCGTCGTCCAGCCCCTTCGCGGTCGTCAGGCGCGTTTCCGTGCCGCCCGCGGTGGGAATGGTATAAATATCGAACTCACCCTGCCGTTCCGCGCAATAGGCCAGCGTCTGGCCATCCGGCGACCACCCGTGCCAATACGATGGCCCCAGCGCCGTGATGCGCTTCGGCGTCCCGCCCGCCAGCGGCAGCGTGTAAATGATCGAGCGCCGCTCCTGCGATTGATCGCTGATCACCAGCATCTGCCCGTCGGGCGAGAGGCCGTGATCGTTATTGCAACGGTTCGCGAATCCCGTGTCGATCATCTGCGGCTCGCCGCCCGTCACCGGCAATCGATACAAACGGCCCTTGCTGTTATAAATGAGGAAGCTCCCATCGCGCGACCAGTTCGGCGCTTCGAAATGGGTCCGGCTCGAGTAAATCGCCCGGCGATCCTTCGACGAAATCGTGACATGCTCGAGCGTGCTCAGCAGGTTCGTCGCCTTTGCCTCGGCCGTGTTTGTCGCCAGGCTCACCTTCGAAAACTCGGCCGTTTCGAGCGCGTCGTTGTTGTGTGCGCAGACCCCGAGGCCGACATAAAACGGATCGGCCAGTTCGAGTCGGAACGAACCGCCCGCCGGAGCCAGCTCTCCGCCCTCCCCGGCCAGGGACATCGAGACATACTTGCCGCGCTTCTCGATCCTGAGCCGCTTGGGATGCGAGCGGTTCGCCTGGATCTCGTACGTGCGCCCGCCGCTGGCGTCCCGGTACTGCAGCGAAGTCAGCCCATCTCCATGCAACACCGCATCGGCGTAGGCAGAAGAGGGCTCCAGGCTCTGGCGCACCAGCAGGCAAGCCTTCCGATGCGGATCGCCCCCCGGTTTCGGAAACGCGATATCCGCCGCCAGCGAGACATCCCCCGAAACCTTCGTCCACACGAAGTGCAAGGCATCGTTCGTAAACCACATGTTCGCCCCGCCGCCCGAAACGGAATAGCGATCCGCGCCGGCCTCGTACACCGCCCGGCCCGCGTGCTTCGTCTCCCCGACATCTCCGGCCCCAGTGAAAATGCCAACCGAAGCGCTAAAGACCGGGCCACCGGTCCCCAGGACCCACGCCAAAACCAAAAGCCCCGCGCGCCTCGCCGAACAGTGGAGATTCATCCCGCAAGTAAGCCACACCCCCCAACGCTGGCAACGCCGGATTTCGGTGTGCCCCTCCGACCCGGGCGCCTCTCTCGGCCTTGCCCCCGAGCCACGCCTTCTTCTAGTTCGGAGTCCCGCGTTTACGCGGCTCGGTGCCCGAACACTCCCACCCCGCCCCAGCCTCACCACCAATAAAAATCCGGTTGCGGCCGCAGCGGATTCGTCGTGTCGTTGTCCGTCACGAAGAGCGTGGTCAGGCGCGGATCGTCCATCTCCGGCGGAAACTTGTAGAACGCCGCGTGCGTATCGCCGTAGAGCATCACATGCCCGCGCTTGCCCCGCGCATTGTGCCACGCGCTGCGCGGGTCGGCGGGCGGCCGGTTCCCATGCCACGGCACATCCCCCTGGATGATCTTGTTCACCGGGCTGATGGCGACCAGCGTCGTCTTGATCGGCCGCGCTTCCGCCGAGCCCGGCGTCCCCTGCGAATCGCCGAAGACATGCCGCGTCCGGAACGAATTCACCGCGAACTGCCCCCGGTAACTGTTCCCGAACGCGTCGAACGCCGTCTTGTTCGGGTAAAAGAAATCGCCGCGATCCGCCGGGCACCGCCACGAATTCGTGTTCCCGATATACCGGTTCATCGGCCGGTTCGTCGCCGCCACCGTCCCGCCATGATGATCGTTCACCCGCCCCCGCGCCCCGCCATACGCGCTCCACCCCGGGCACGCCGGATAATTGTCGTTGAAATCGTCCGTGTACAACGACAAACCGATCCCGATCTGATGCTGGTTATTGATGCACGCGGTCGTCAGCGCCTTCGCCTTCGCCTTGGACAACGCCGGCAACAGCATCCCCGCCAGAATGGCAATGATGGCGATCACCACCAGCAGCTCGATCAACGTGAACGCCGCCGCACGCCCGTGCCCCGTCACCGGCCAAAAGTCCAAGCGATTTCGTCTCATCTCGAAAGAAAGTTAGAGTGATCCCCCTGTTCTCCGATGTGAACACCATCCTACCCATTCGAAACTCCGCGCCGAGCCAAAAGATTGTGACGTCCCGGTCACGGCGACAATGCCCGGCTCGCCTCGCCCCACTCGGTTCTCGCCGTCTCGACTCGCTTCATCCTGGCGCACTAACGGCCGTCGTTTTGAGACGCCTTTCTGGAAAGAAGTCGCGGGACCAAGCCCCGCCGAGAGCGCTCTACGCCTCTCCGGCGGATTCTGGCGGGTCCTGAGGCGGGCGGGCCTTATCGGCCGCGCGATCTCGCGCCCAATCGGGGTAATCGCTGTCGATGGCGGCTTCCAATCGTTCCCGCGAACAACCGGTCAGATTGATCAGCCTGTCGTACGCTTGTTCGATCTCGAATTGAATGCCGACAACGTCGTTGGGGTCGTCGCAGGCGTCGAGCCGAAGCTTTAACAGCAGGATGGCTTCACGCAGTTGCGGCCCGTGCATTTTCGATAATCGAATTCGTTTCTTGGATGCCCCTCCGATCCCGCGGGGCGTACCATTGATTGTACTTGGACCGGATCCACCCCACGTTGGCCTCAAGGGCTTTGCGCGAAAATGAAATGCGATTCAATTCTTCATCGCCCAGATCCTCCGCCGCCAGATAAATGCATTCGGTCATTCCCAGCAGGGACGAAAGCACGGCCCGGTGCGATTTGCCGAGGTTGCCGCCGCGATCCTTGGCGAGGGTAAACTGCATTTCGAAGCGCTTGAATATTCCCAGTGCGAGCTTCCAGTTGGCCACCGCTTCGAGAAGCGAGTGCTTTTGCCGACGCCCCTTATCGATGCTTTCGAGAATTCGCTCGACGGCGGCCATGTCCTCCGCCGTTACTTCCTCCCTGTAGACGGCCACACTCATCGGTCAGAAGGCTTGCGTTGCTTTTTCAATTTCCAACCCGGTCCTTAACACTGATTCGCTCATACGCAAGCCGTTTTTCAGCCTGTCCGACACATTACGCAGGCCTTGCGATTGAAGCAATCGACCAGCCAAAAGCGATCCTTGCCCGCCTTGCCTGTCGCCCCGCCAAGGAGTGGACCGTCTTCTATCCCGCATCCTCGGCATCCTCCAGCCGCAGTTCCAAAATGTCGGGATTATGCACCTGACAAAAGCACCGATTTGAGCAGGCAATAACGGGCTTGCCTCGCCGTTTTTACTTCTTCGGCTTGGCGCTCGCCTTTTTCTTAGCGGGTTGCTTCTCCGGCTTGATCGTCAGGGCTCGGCGAATCGCTTCGTCGAAACCCAAACCGCTCGGAACGTTCTTCGTGGTCCGTTTGTCCATCCTCCACAGCGAACCACACAAAAATAATTTTGCTATTTTTTTCGGTAAGATCAGACCCCTAATTGTGTATGTACAAAACCCCATCGCGACTCGGTGGGCATTGCGCGCGGCGTCGTGTTTGTGGAAAGAATTTGACAACGTGTGCAAACCCAAAGGACAGAACAGACTACTAAAGGCTGGAAATGTTCTTACGCTGAGCTACATTAAGGGATGCAGTCAGAACACGGAGGGGTCGAGGAAGCGATCGGGAGGCTTCGCGAATTGAAGCGGACGAAAGTGGAGGCGCGCGCTCGGTATGAACAAACCATCGCCGCTGCCAATGAGGCAATCGCTCAGATCAACAACGTACTGCAAGGGATCGATGAATCCATTAACGCTCTTCAGACCCCGACCGCCAGGCAACCCGACAAGGACGCCCCGGCGCTTTTGGGTAAGTATACGGGTAGGGGAATCACTGAGGCTGTCCTTGATGTAGTCCGCCAGTACGGAGCCGCACCTGGACTTTTCGTCACCGAGATCATCCCCAAACTACAGGCGGAAGGGTTCAGGGCGGATGGAACCCAGCTTTACTCGAACGTCTACACGACGGCTATGCGTCTCTTGAAAAAAGGTTCTGTCACGCGTGGGGAAAAACAAGGGAAGCGAACTTTCGTTCGGAAGTAGGGGCGAACTCACCAGATGAAAGCGAGAGACGCCCCATAAATTTCGAACCCCTGAACCGGCTGTAACCAGTTCAGGGGTTCTCTAAATTTCGTTTGGTAGCCTCCAAACGAGAGCGGGACAAGAGCGTCACGCACAAATCTTACGTGGCAACCATGCCACACGCGACGCCCCCCCGTCAAGCCAAAAGGCAGTTCAGACGCATATGAAGTCATATGTATGTAACGAGTGTGGGGAACCGATTATATTTCGGTATTCTCGCCCAGATGGCACGGGTTCAAGCGTAAAACCGGTCAATCCGGGCGCGCCACCTCCAGCAGGGAATCGGAAGCGTAAACCGCGTCCGATTCACATTCGGAAAGGAGGATGCCAACTTCGATTGAAGTTGGTTTAGCGGTAGTCAGGCCACCCCTGCTCGCAGGGGTGGCCCTCGGATGCCACCGTGGCGAAACTGGTAAACGCAGTCGGTTTGGAGCCGACTTTCCGGCGAGGAATTGCGGGTTCAAGTCCCGCCGGTGGCACACATGAACTCATTACAGAGAAGCCGTAGGGTTTCCAGTCGTTTTTCCGACTGGTTCCTTGTACCCACGAATAACCTTTGCCAGGTGCATTGTCGCGCAGAATGTTGACTCCTCAAATAAAGCATAATCGTTGCTTGAGAATTCCCGCCTCCTGGCTTATCCTTTATCTATGACTGCGAACGCCCTTCGCGGTCACCCGGAGCCGCTCCGAATAAAAGTCTCGACCTCATCGAGCCTTCTATTCCGAACCCTCCCCGTGGCCCGATCAACCATCCGGCGCATCGGTCCATCCGATCCCGGAAGCGCCTTCGCGTACCAGTGCCAACCGGAGTTCCCGCCCAGCCGTCCGCACCTTTCAAGCTCTGGTCTCAGTCAACATTTCCACCCTTCGCTTCAAAAAACAGGGGGGGGGTGCCGCGCCTCCCGCCGCTTTCCCACCCCGTCACCCCTCCGAGTCGACATTTCCCACCCTCGCCCTCAAAAAAGTGGGGGGGGGGTGCCCCTCCGGACTGCGGGAGCTTGCTCCCGCTTTCCCAACCACAACCGCCCATCCGGCCGATCCGGCCAACCAGTTCCTCTCGCACAACCCCAAAAAGGAGGGGGGGGGTGCTCGCTGCCCCATTCCCTCGGTTGGCCTCCCACCATCCGGCCGCCAGCCCACCCTTCTCTCCGCCCGGTCGCCATCCATTTGTGGCTTGCGGCCCTTCGAGCGAGGACTACCCTGCCGGGAGCATGGAAACTCCGTTCCGAGGAGACGATTATGAGCAACCTTTCGATTAACGGCCGCATGCTGGCGGTCAAATCCGCCCCCGACACCCCGCTTCTCTGGGTCCTGCGGGACGAGCTGGGCCTCACCGGCACCAAATTCGGCTGCGGCATGGGCCTGTGCGGCGCCTGCACCGTCATGATCGATGGCCAGGCCGTGCGCTCCTGCCAGACGCCCCTCTCGGTCGTCGGCGCCTCCAAAATCACCACGATCGAGGGCTTGCCCGAACTCCCGGTCGGCCGCGCCGTGCAGAAGGCCTGGGCGGAGACCAATGTCGTCCAGTGCGGGTATTGCCAGCCCGGGCAATGCGTGGCCGCCACCGCCTTGCTCACCGCCAATCGCCAGCCGACCGCGGCGGAAGTCGATGACGGCATGAACCAGAACATCTGCCGGTGCGGCACCTACCAGCGAATCCGCCTCGCGGTGCAATCCGCGGCCGCCGAGTTGGCCAAAGCCTGAGCAGAATGGAGCGCGTCATGAATCGAACCACCACTCTTCAGGATCAGCCGGGCGATGCCCTCGGGCATTCCCGCCGCGATTTCCTCAAAACCTCGGCCACCGCCGGCGCCGGCTTTCTGCTGGCTTTTCACCTGCCGAGCAAACTCGCCGCCGCTGCGGGCGTCCCGCTCACGGGCGGCTTTTCGCCGAATGCCTTTCTGCGCATCGATCCCAGCGGCTGGGTCACCGTCATCGCCAAGCACGATGAAATGGGCCAGGGGGTCCATACCTCCCTCGCCATGACCATCGCGGAGGAACTCGAGGCGGATTGGGAGAAGGTTCGCGTCGAACCGGCTCCGCCGAATGCCGCCTACGGCAACAGCGCCTTCGGTGTCCAGATCACCGGCGGCAGCACCAGTTCCTGGAGTTCCTTCGATCAGATGCGCCAGGCCGGCGCCACCGCCCGCCACATGCTGGTGCAGGCCGCCGCCGCGCGCTGGAAGGTTCCCGCCGGCGAATGCCGCGCCGAAAAAGGTTCGGTCGTTCACCCCGCCTCGAACCGCCGCCTCGGCTACGGCGAGCTGGCGGCCGAAGCAGCCAAAGTCCCCGTGCCGGAGAAGGTGGCGCTCAAGGACCCGAAGGATTTCAAACTGATCGGCCGTCCCACCGCCCGGCTGGATTCCTGGCCCAAGATCAAGGGCGAGCCCATCTTCAGCATGGATACCCGCGTTCCGGGCATGCTCATCGCCGTGGTGGCGCACCCGCCCAGCTTCGGCCAGAAACCGGTCCGGTTTGAGGCCGGCCCCGCCAAAGCCATCCCCGGCGTCAAGGAAGTCGTCGCCGTCCCCAGCGGCGTGGCTGTCATCGCGGAAAACTTCTGGGCCGCCAAGCAGGGGCGCGATGCCTTGCAGGTGGAGTGGACCGCTCCCCCGAAACAATTCTCCACCGATTCGCTGCGCGCCGAGTACGCTGCTCTCGCCGCCAAGCCGGGTGCCGTGGCGCGCCGTGACGGCGATTTCGAAAAAGCCCTGGCCGGCGCCGCCCACCGGGTCGAGGCTGTCTACGAAGTCCCCTTCCTCGCCCACTCGCCGATGGAGCCCCACAGTTGCCTCGTCACTCTGAAGGCGGACGGCGCGGAGATCGTCACCGGTTCGCAATGGATCAACTCCGAGCGCGACGCCGCGGCCCAGGTCCTCGGCCTGAAACCCGAGCAGGTCGTCGCCCGCAATTGCCTCCTCGGCGGCGGCTTCGGCCGGCGCGCCACGCCCGCCTGCGATTGGGTGCGCGAAGCCGCCGAAGTGGCGAAAGCCGCCCGCCATCTGAACGCCCCCATCAAAACGATGTGGACGCGCGAAGACGACGTGCGCGGCGGCTTCTACCGGCCGATGTGGTACAATAAGTTCACCGCCGGCCTCGCGGCGGATGGCTCCATCGTCGCCTGGAAGCACATCATCGTCGGCCAGTCGATCATCAAGGGCACGCCCTTCGAGCCGGTGCTCATCAAGGACGGCGTGGACGGCATGTCCGTCGAGGGAGCCGCGAACCTTCCTTACTCCATTCCGAATCTCGAAGTGCAGTTGCACTCGCCCGAGCTGCCGGTGCCGGTGCTCTGGTGGCGCTCGGTGGGCAGCTCCTTCACCGCCTTCGTCACGGAATGTTTCCTCGACGAGATCGCGGCGCAGACCAAACAGGATCCGCTCGCGCTGCGCCTTAAATTGCTCGAGCATCATCCCCGGCATCGCCGCGCCCTCCAGCTCGCCGCCCAAAAAGCCGGCTGGGGCACGCCGCTCCCGGCGGGCGTCGGTCGCGGCCTCAGCGTGCATGAGTCGTTCGGCAGCTACGTCGCCCAGGTCGCCGAAGTCTCAATGGATGCCGAGGAAGGCACTCCCAAGGTCCAGCGCGTCGTCTGCGCCATCGACTGCGGCCCCACCATCAATCCCGATACCGTCAAGGCGCAGATGGAAAGCTCCATCGTCTTCGGCCTCTCAGCCACCCTGCACGGCAAGATCACCTTCGCCGACAGCCAGGTCGAACAGTCGAACTTCCATGATTATCCCCCGCTGCGCATGAAGGAAATGCCGCGCGTCGAGGTCCATATCGTCGAAACCGCCGACAAAATGGGCGGCGTCGGCGAACCCGGTGTGCCCCCGGTCGCCCCTGCGGTGTGCAACGCTCTTTTCGCGCTCACCGGCAAGCGCATCCGGCAGCTCCCGGTCGGCCGGCAGTTGGCCTCCGCCTGACCGTGCCTGCATGAAGGAACTCCGCCTGATTGCCGAATCGCTGCGCGCGGCGCGGGTGGGCGATGCCGCCGCGCTCGCCACCGTCGTGGCCGTTTCCGGCTCGGCCTATCGCCGCCCCGGCGCGCGCATGCTGATGACGCGCGAAGGCCGCAGCTCCGGCATCGTCAGCGGCGGCTGCGTCGATTACGACGTGTTCGAGCACGCCCGCCGTGTGATGACTACTGGCGAGGCGGTCCTGCTCCGCTACGATTCGAGCAAGCCGGACGACCTCGTCTTCGGCACCGGCCTCGGCTGCAAGGGCGTGGTGGATGTCCTGGTCGAACGCGTCACGCCGGAGCTGGCCCGCGACCTCGCGGATTTCGCCGAAGCCGTCCAGCGCCGCCGCCAGCCGGGCTTCGCCGTGGTCCATCTGCCCGGCGCCGCGCCGGCGGGCCATCGCTCGTTTCACCTCGGCGAATGCGCCGTCCAGGCCGAACCGGAAAA
Source organism: uncultured Verrucomicrobiota bacterium (assembly GCA_964478815.1). Taxonomy (GTDB): domain Bacteria; phylum Verrucomicrobiota; class Verrucomicrobiia; order Limisphaerales; family SXQI01; genus DASVNK01. The sequence continues at coordinate 3,567 of CAYZKY010000148.1, read as the reverse complement.
GGTCTTCGTCGATCGCGTCGACCCACCCGTGCATCTCGTCCTGATGGGCGGCTGGTTCGATATCCTGCCGCTCATCCGCTTCGGCAAGGAACTCGGCTGGCAGATCACCGTCATCGATGTGCGCCAGCGGTCCAGCTCGAAAGAGACTTTCCGCGAAGCCGATGCCGTCCTGCTCGGCTCGCCGGAGGAGGCGCTCGCCCAAATCCCCATCGATGCCCGCACCGCCGTCGTCTCGATGAATCACCAGTTCGAGCACGACGGCGCCTGCCTCGCCGCGCTCGCCCCTCGTGCCGTGCCCTACCTCGGCCTCCTCGGCCCCAAGCGCCGCCGCGCCGCTCTCCTCGAGCGCCTTGCCGCCGAGGGCGGAACTGCCGTGCCCGAAAACGTGCTGCACGGCCCGGTCGGGTTGGACATCGGATCGCGCACTCCGGAGGAAATCGCGCTCTCGATTATCGCCGAAGTCCAATCCGTCTTCGGCCGGAACGGCACTTAACCCGCTCGATTGCGTTGCGCCGCGCTCATCCTGGCGGCGGGCGAATCCGCCCGCCTCGGCCGCCCGAAGCAACTCCTCGTGTTGGAGGGCGTTTCGCTGGTGCGCCGCGCCGTCCGGTCCGCTCGCGACGCCGGATTCGAGCCCGTGTTCGCCGTCACCGGCGCCTTCGCGGCGGAAGTCGAAGCCGAACTCGCCGGGACCGGCTCCATCGCCATCCGCCATGAAGGCTGGCCGCAAGGCTTCGGCTCCTCCATCCGCGCTGGCGTCTCGGCCTTGACCACTTCCGCGAATGGTCAGCTTGAACCGGATGGTGTTCTGCTTTTGCCCTGCGATCTCCCTCACGTCTCCGCCGCGCACCTGCTGGAGCTTCGTGGGCTGCTGACGTCGCGCACCGGTATCGTCGCGGCCGAATTTGGAAACCATCTTGGGCCGCCCGTTTTATTCGGCCGCGCCTACTTCGACGAACTCCGTCAGCTCCCTTCAGGCAGCGGTGCCCGGCCTGTCCTCGAACGGCACGTCTCCGCCATCATCCGCTTTCCCTTGCCAGAGGCCGCGTTCGATATCGACACCACCGCGGACTGGGAAACTCACTGTCGCTGATTCCCCGCTCAAGCCGCTTTCAGTCGCACCACCACCCGCAGACCCTCAATGGCCACCACCTGGACGGGCTGGCCTTTCTCGATAAATCCGCCCTCGGTCACCACATCGCACCGCTTGCCGTCGATCAGGGCCGTTCCGGCGGGCCGGAGCGCGGTCAGGGCCTGTCCCGAACGATGGAGCAATTGCGGTTGCTCGGCGCCGACGTTCCCGATGATGCTTTGCGAGACGAACCGCTGCGCGAACCGGCTGCCTGGAAAGAACTTCAGCCAGAGCAGGCTTCCCAGCGCCAGCGCCGCCGAGACGATGGCCAGGGTGTAGTTGCCGGCCCGCACTCCCAGCTCCGAGTAGGCGTAGACGACGGCCGCCGCCAGCGAGGCGAGGCCGAGAATGCCCGCGATCAGCCCAGGCAGGATGGTCTCCAGCGCCAGCAGGATGAGACCGGCCGCGATGAGCAGCGCGATTGTCGTCATGCCTGCATCATAGGCGCGGCGCGGCCGACGGCAAGCGGCGTTCCCGGGCACTTCCATTTCGGCGCGAGCGCCCTATAGTCAGCCTCATGCCAGAACTGCCAGCGGATAGACCCCGGGTCGATCCCGTCCTGCGCGCCCGTGTCATCGAGCTGATCCGCTCGCAGGGCGGCGGCTTCAACGAAGACCTCGTCGAAGACATCCTGATCAATGGGCTCAAGCTGCTCAAGGATGTCCAGCACCGGGGCGATGTCCGGGTGATCCAGACTTCGCTGCGCGAGCTGCGGTATTCGTTCAAGCTTTTCGCGCCGTATCGAGAGCGGCGCAAGGCGACCATTTTCGGCTCGGCCCGCACCTCGCCCGACCGGCCCGAGTATGTGCAGGCGGTCGAGCTGGCCCGGCGCCTGGCGGAGGCCGGGTTCATGGTCATCACTGGCGCCGGCCCGGGCATCATGCAGGCCGGGCATGAAGGCGCGGGCATCGAGATGAGCTTCGGCGCCAATATCCGGCTGCCGTGGGAGCAATCGGCCAATCCCATCATGTCGAACGACAAGAAGCTCATCACGTTCAAATACTTCTTCACCCGCAAGTTCACGTTCCTCCGGCATTCCGATGCGATCGTCCTTTTCCCCGGCGGCTTCGGGACGATGGATGAGGGGTACGAAACGCTGACCCTCATGCAGACGGGCAAGAGCCGCCTGATGCCGCTGGTTCTCGTCGACCGGCCCGGCGGCACGTATTGGAAGACGTGGGACAAGAATGTCCGCGAGCATCTGCTGCGGAACGGACTGATCTCGTCCGACGACCTTTTCCTGTACCAGATCACCGACAGCCCCGAACAGGCGGTGAAATGGGTGACGCGGTTTTACCGCAACTTCCACTCGATGCGTTACGTCCGCGACCTGCTGGTCATCCGTCTGCGGCACGCGCCCTCCAGCAGCGCCCTCGAGGCCATGAATCAGGATTTCGGCGATATCGTGGCCGGCGAACCCATGCGCTCCGGGCCGCCGCTCAAGGAGGAGGCGGAAGAACAAGAACTGGCCGAGCTCCCCCGCCTCATTTTCGGCTTCGACCGCCGCCAGTTCGGGCGGCTCCGCCAGATGATCGATGTGCTGAACTCGCTCTGAGAGCCAGCACTACGATCCGCGATGCTTCGCGGGAGACGCTGAAAGACGGAGTGCTATTTCGGCGTGATTTTCTCGACCGCTTCCTTGGTCTTGTCCTCGATCTTGTCGGCTGCTTCCTTCGTCTTGTCTTTCACATCATCGACCGCCTTGTCGATATTCTCGCCGAGTTTTTCGGCCGGCCCCTTCTCGCGGCACGCCGGGAGCAGGACCAACCCAGCGAGCGCGACCATGATCCACATGTATTTCTGTTTCATTCTCATCCCTCTTGCGATTTGGTTCACGATGTCGTAGTGCGCAATCAAGATACGTCACATGGGCGCACCCTACAAAGGATTCGAGCGGCCGGTTCCGGGTGATGAGTTGCCGAAGGCGGCTCGACGCGTGGGCACCCCCCCCTATTTTTTCACGGGGTCAACGGTTGCGGTTGATGGTGGGGTGTGGGAAAGCGGGAGCGAGCTCCCGCACTCCAGAGGGGCACCCCCCCCTGTTTTTTGGGTGGAGGGGTGGGCGGAGGGATCGGTCGGATCGGTCGGATCGGTCGGATGGGTGGTGGGGCGGCCACAAGTGGGAGTGGTGGAGTGGTTGCCGGTGATGGTGGAGGGGTCGAGGGGGGCGGCCATGAAGGTGGCGAAGGGGTGGGCTGGCGCACGGCCACGGTCCTGGTGGTGGCTGGAGTTTTGTTCGGCGAGGGGTTGGCCGAGGAGGTCGGTGGCGTGGGGGGACGGGAGGTATGGATCGTCGGGGGTGGGTTCGGTGGGCGAGGCCGCGGGCGAGGCGCCCGCGGGGACGGACGAGGCGTCCGTACCCCAGGGCGGCGGCTTCCTGGGCGCGGTCGGCCTGGATTTCGGCTTCGACGCGGTTTTGGTCTTCCATGGGGATG
>CAYZKY010000147.1:0-15766 GCA_964478815.1 uncultured Verrucomicrobiota bacterium | reverse complement strand
GCCAACAACCCCAAAACCGCGCCTTCTACCTCGGCGCCCTCAAACGCCGCTAGCCACCCGGACAGGGAATTCCGGCCGCGTGTTCGGGCGCTCCCTCGTCCGATCCGGCCGACGGCCGTATTTTTTAGAACGATCGAGATGGGGTAGCCCTGCCACACGTCCCAGGGCAAACGCATTAAAAAGTTCGTGCCGGACCGGGGGGAATCGCGCAGCGCCAGCGGCACGATCTGACCTCCCCCCGGACCATCGGCGTCCGCACCCTGCTCGACGGCGGCGAGACCTTCCACGAGATGGAAATCTTCGGCCGGGCCAAGGAGGAGTGGTTCCATACGTTCCTCTCCTTGCCGCAGGGCCTCCCGTCGCACGACACCTTCCACCGTGTCTGCGCCGCGCTGGAGCCGGCCCAGTTCGCCTCCGCCGCCAGCGCCTCACCGCAAGCTGCAACCATGCCTATTTGCTCCCATTTCTCCGTTTTTTAAATGCGCTTGCCCTGCCCGGTGCGCTCGCAGCTATTGACAAACGCCGGACTTCTATAAACTAGCGGCAACTCGATACCGCCGCATGAAATGCATCCGCAGTCTGTTCGTTAGTACCTTGTTGGCCGCCGCCGCCTGGCTGCTGCCGGAATCCTTGGCCGCCGCGCAGCCTTCCGCCTTGCGGGTGCTGTTCCTGGGCGACAACGACCTGCATCGGCCGGCGGAACGTTTCAAACAATTGCAGCCGGTGCTCAGCGCGCGCGGCATCGAGCTGGTCTATACGGACGATCTGCGGGATCTTTCGACGCCGAAGCTGGCCGGGTACGACGCGCTGGCTATTTACGCCAACCACACCGTGCTGCCGCCGGAAGCCGAGCAGGCGATGCTCGCGTTCGTGGCGGCGGGCGGGGGGCTCGTGCCGATTCACAGCGCCAGCGCGTGCTTTCATAATTCTCCGAAGTATATCGAGCTGGTCGGCGCGCAGTTCCAGCGGCATGGGGCCGGGGTTTTTCAGGAGACCATCGTGCAGCCGGATCATCCGGCGATGAAGGGCTTGTCCGCCATCGAGAGCTGGGATGAAAGCTACGTCCACACGAAACATCACCCGAACCGCGTGGTTCTCGCCGAGCGGCGCGATGCCTCCGGCGCCGAGCCCTGGACGTGGGTGCGCGAGCACGGCCGAGGCCGCGTTTTTTACACCGCGTGGGGACACGATCACCGCACCTGGTCGAACGCCGGGTTTCAGGCCTTGATCGAGAATGGCCTTCGATGGGCTGCGGAAAACTCTCCCACGCGCCTCAAGCCCAAGACCGGCCTTCCGGCCTTTGAATATATGCCCTCTCCGGCACCGTTGCCGAATTACCGCGCCAACGCGCAATGGGGCACGCAGGACGAACCGATCCGCACCATGCAACAGCCTCTCTCGCCGGAGGCCTCATCGAAACACCTGGTGGCTCTGCCTGACTTCGATCTCCATCTGTTCGCCGCCGAGCCGCAAATCATCAAGCCGCTCTGGCTCGCCTTCGACCACCGCGGCCGGCTCTGGATTGCCGAATCGGTCGACTATCCGAACGACCTCCAGCCCGAGGGCCAGGGCCGCGATCGCTTGAAGATCGTCGAGGACACCAATGGCGACGGGAAGGCCGATAAGTTCACGGTCTTCGTGGACAAGCTGAGCGTTCCGACGAGTTTCGTTTTCGTGAACGGTGGGGTCCTGGTGCTCCACTCGGGCAAAGCGGAGTTTTTCAAGGACAACGATGGGGACGACCGCGCGGACGAACGGCGCGTGTTGTTCTCGGGCTGGGGCATGAACGATACCCATGCCACGGCCAGCAATCTCCGCTACGGCTTCGATAACTGGATCTGGGGCGTGGTCGGCTACTCGGGCTTCAACGGCCAGGTCGGCGGCAAATCGATCCGGTTCGGGCAGGGCATCTTTCGGTTCAAGCCTGATGGCTCGGCGCTGGAATTTGCGCGATCGAGCAACAACAACACCTGGGGGCTGGACCTGACCGAGGATAACATCGTCATCGGCTCTACGGCCAACGGCAATGCCAGCATGTACCTGCCGATGCCGAATCGCTATTACGAGGCGGTCAACGGCTGGTCGGCCGCACGGCTGGAATCCATCGCCGACAGCCAGCGGATGTATCCGATCACCGACAAGGTCCGGCAGGTGGATTGGCACGGCCAGTACACGGCCGGTTCGGGCAGCGCTCTCTACACCGCGCGGAGCTTTCCAAAGCCTTTCTGGAATCGAGGGCAATTCGTCGCGGAGCCGACCGGGCATGTGCTGGGCCTCTTCTTCCTCGATCGCCGGGGCGGCGATTTTGTCGCCCACAATGCCCGCAATTTGCTCGCAAGCGACGATGAATGGACTTCGCCAATCTACGCGGAGGTTGGTCCCGACGGCGCGCTCTGGATTGTCGATTGGTATAATTACATCATCCAGCACAACCCAACGCCGAAGGGATTCCAGAATGGCCGCGGCAACGCCTACGACACGCCGCTGCGCGACAAGCAGCATGGCCGCATTTACCGGATGACCCACCGGAACGGGCGGCCCTCGCAGATGGCCCGGCTCGGTGCCGCCCACCCCGAGACGCTGGTCGGGGCGTTGAAGAGCGACAACAAACTTTGGCGCATGCATGCCCAGCGGCTCCTCGTCGAGCGCGGGCAAAAGGATGTCGTCCCTCAACTCGCCGCGTTGGTGCGGGAGACTTCGATGGATGAAATTGGGCTCAATCCCGCCGCTATCCACGCGCTTTGGACGATGCATGGGCTGGGGGCTTTGGATGGATCGAATGCACAAGCGGTTGAAGTGGCGAAAGGGGCCCTGCGCCATCCCGCGGCCGGAGTGCGCCGCGCTGCCGCCATGGTCCTGCCTGAAACCGAAGCGAGCGTGAATGCTCTGCTTGAAGCCAGGCTGCTGAACGACTCCGACGCGCAGGTGCGAATGGCGGCACTCCTTGCGCTGGCGGAACGACCGGCGCATTCCGCAGCCGGCCAGGCGATTCTTGATGCACTGCAGCAACCGCAGAATGCGCGGGATCGGTGGATTCCCGATGCCGCGACGGCTGCCGCCGCGCGCAACGACGCGGGCTTTCTCAAAGCCGTGCTCGCCCGGCGCGGGCCGGAGGCAAATCCAGGCGCGACCTCCGCGGTCGCGGCCGAACTGTCGGGCGAGGCTGGCCGTGTGGTGCGGGTGGTCACGAAACATTACGCACGGCGGGCGCCGTCGGACAGCATCGTAGCGACGCTGGGGGAACTGAAGAACGCTTCGCCGAGGGCTGCGACAGCCGTGTTGGAGGGGCTGATCGATGGCTGGCCGGTGAATCAGCCGCCGAGCCTCACTGCCTCGGATCGCACCGCGCTTGCGGCGGTCATGAATGCGCTGCCGGATACGGTGAAGGACCGGCTGCTCGTGCTCGCGCAACGGTGGGGCGCGCTCGATCTCTTCGGCGCTAATGTGGCGGCCATCATCGAGGGACTGAGGGCTCAGGTGCTCAATGCCTCGCTTGATTCGACCGCGCGGATCATGGCCGCCGGACGCTGGGTGACGCTCGACGACTCGCCCGAACCGGCCCGGGCCATCCTCGGCCAGGTCGGTCTGCTGACGCCTCCGAACCTCGCCAATGGCCTCATCGCCGCGCTCGGGGAAAGCCGCACCACGAACACGGCGGTGGCCATGACGGAACATTGGCCGAAATTCACGCCCAACATGCGCCGCACCGCCACGACGGTGCTGATTCGAAAGGGCGATTGGGCGATGGCCTTGCTCGAGGCTGTCCAAAGGAAAGCCATCGGGCCGCGCGAGATCGCGACCGAGCACTGGTCCCAGCTCCGGCAGTTCCCGGAGCGCAATGTCGCGATGCGGGCCGGGCGGTTGGGGCAGGTGGCCACGGGCGTTTCCGGCGACCGCCAGGAGATTGTCGAGAAGCTGCTTCCGCTGGCGAAGCAGAAGGGCGACTTGAAGCGCGGGAAGGAAATCTACGAGGCAAACTGCGCGGTCTGCCACAAGTTCAATGGTCAGGGAGGCAGCGTCGGGCCGGATTTGACCGGCATCCAGGCGCGCGAACGCTCCGACATCTTGCTGGAGATTCTGGATCCTAATCGTTCGGTCGAAGACAACTACCGGCTCTGGACGGCCACGACCAAGGACGGCACGACCTACTCGGGCCGGCTGGAGGCCGAGACGCAGTCGACGGTGGAGATTCTGGATGTCACGGCGCAAAAGCACGTCATCGAACGCTCGGAGATCGAGTCGTTGCAAGCTTCCGCATTGTCGATCATGCCGGTTGGATTCGAGGCGTTGCCCGAGGACGATCTCAAAGCGTTGATCGAGTACCTGGCCACGCCCCACTAAACTGCTCTAATCGGAGGACTTCGCGGAAGACGCGCAGAAAGTGCGGCATCGGCAAAGTTCGGGCCGCCGACCGCCGCCGCTTGGCGCGCCCGGCTGTTCAGCACGAACAAGCCGGAGCGCCTGGCCAGGCGAATCATCTCCTCTTTCGGCTTTCCCACGCCCAGCCGGGAGCCTTGGCGAACGCACTTCAGCCGAGAAACGTTTCGTAACGGAAGTGTTTCGTGGGAAAATCAATTTTGAGTTTCGCCCAAACCGGAATTGTCGCAGGGTGCGGGCGTTCCGGATTCTCGGAGGATCGGCCACAGAGGGGGGAGTCAGGGGAAATGCGTCCGAATGCGATGCCGAAGACCGCGTCGCCGCCCTTCGAACGGAATAGAAGCGTCTGGCGGTGGACAACTTTCCCGGCCGCCCGGTCCTGTATGAAACGAAACGGATTTTTTCGGCCACTGAATTGGCTGGCGCTGGCGGTGACTTTGGTTGCCGGGTGGCCGGCGGCCCACGCCCAGTTGCGCGGCGTGAAGCATCTGGTCGTCATCGGGTGCGATGGGATGAGCCCGGATGGCGTGCTTAAGGCCAAATCGCCCGTGATGCGGCGGATGATGGCCGAGGGGAGCTTCACTCTGCACGCTCGCGGCGTGATGCCCACTTCGAGCAGCCCGAACTGGGCCTCCATGATCATGGGAGCCGGTCCCGAACAGCACGGCGTGACCTCGAACGATTGGCAGACGAACAAGTTCGAGATCGCGCCGGTCGCCGTGGGTTCAGGCGGCATTTTCCCGACGATCTTTGGCGTGTTGCGCGAGCAGCGACCGAAATCCGAGATCGGCGTTTTTCACGATTGGAACGACTATGGCCGGCTCTTCGAACGGGCGGCGGTGAATGTGATCGAGGATAGCGACGGGCCAACCAATGCCGTCCGCCACGCCGTGGCGTATATCGAAGCGAAGAAGCCGACCTTTACCTTCATCCACATGGACCATGTGGATCATGTGGGGCACGAACTCGGCCACGGAACGCCGGCTTACTACGAGTCGGTGGATGTCGCGGATAGGCTGATCGGCGAGGTGCTCGAGGGCTTGAACCGGGCCGGCCTGGCGGATCGAACCATCGTGCTCGTCACTTCAGATCATGGCGGAGTCGGGACCAAGCACGGTCAGGCGACGATGGCCGAGATCGAAATTCCATGGATTCTCCATGGGCCGCGCGTGAAGCGCGGGCACGAGCTGCAATCCCCGGTGAACACGTACGACACGGCGGCAACGGCGGCTCACATCCTCGGGGTCAAACCGCATCCGGCCTGGATTGCCAAACCGATTTTAGAAGCTTTCAAATGAGTTCATCGTTACCAGTCGCGCGCGACAAACTGTTGTTCACCCCGGGGCCGCTGACCACGAGTTTGTCGGTCAAGCAAGCCATGCTGCATGACGCCGGATCGTGGCATTTCGAGTTTCACGAAGTGGTCCGCCAAATCCGCCAGGACTTGTTGCGGCTGGCGGGTGTCAGCCAGGAAGCCGGTTACGAATGCATCCCCATGCAGGGCAGCGGGACCTTCGGCGTGGAGGCGGTGCTCGCCACGGTGATTCCGCCGGACGGAAAGATTCTGATCCACAGCAACGGGGCGTATGGCGAGCGGATGATCCAGATGACCAAATATCTGCGCATCCCCGTCGTGGCTTTGCGAACCTCGGAGGATCAGCCGCCCGATCTGCGCGCCTTGGACGAGGCCCTCAAGGCGGATCCCGCCATCAGCCATGTCGCCGTCGTCCATTGCGAGACGACGACCGGCATTCTGAATCCAATCCATGAAGTCGGCCAGATCGTCTCGCGGCACGGCAGGGTGTTCATCGTCGATGCGATGAGCAGCTTCGCGGCGGTGCCGATCGATTTCGCCGCGGCGGATATCGATTACCTGATCTCTTCGGCGAACAAGTGCATCGAAGGAGTCCCGGGCTTTTCGTTCATCATCGCGCGGCGTTCGAGCCTGGAATCGTGCGATGGATACGGAAGGAGCCTGAGCCTCGATATTCTCTCCCAGTGGAAAGGGCTGGAAAAGACTGCTCAATTTCGCTACACGCCGCCGACCCATGCGGTGCTGGCGTTCGTCCAGGCGCTCAAGGAACTCGAGTTGGAGGGCGGGATCGCAGGGCGGGCGGCGCGATACCAGCGGAACCATCAGGTGTTGCTCGAAGGAATGAGGAATCTCGGTTTCCGTTCGTATTTACCTTCCGCGGTTCAGAGCTACATCATCACGTCGTTTCATTATCCGAACGATCCGCGATTCACGTTCATGGAGTTTTACAAACGGCTGAGCGAGAAGGGATTTTTGATCTACCCCGGCAAACTGAGCCAGGTGGATCTCTTCCGCATCGGCAATATCGGGCGGTTGTTCGAGGCGGACATCCGGGCGCTGCTCCTGGGGATCGGCGAGACCTTGGGCGAGATGGGCATCCGCATGGACGCAAGCGCATGAGCACGAACGAATTCAGCCTTAACGGCCGGAGCTACCGGCTGCCGAGCAAGCCGGTCGTGGTGGTATGTCTCGACGGCTCCGCCGACGAGTATTTCGACGCAGCCGGCGCCCGGGGCCTGATGCCCACCTGGCAGCGGTTCGCCACTCGCGGCTATCGCGGCATGGCGCGCGGGGCCTTGCCCTCGTTTACCAACGTCAACAATACCTCCATCATCACGGGCGTTCCGCCTTCGGTGCATGGCATCGGCGGCAATTTCTTTTACGACACCACGATTGGCCAGGAAGTCATGATGAACTCGGCCAAGTACATGCGCTGCGGCACCATCCTGGGTGCGGCCGTGGATGCCGGAAGGAAAGTGGCCGTCGTCACGGCCAAGGAGAAGCTGCGGGATATTTTTGCGACGGGAGTGGTGCATGCAGACGGAAAGGCCCTCGGCGGCATCGCCTTTTCTTCGGAGAAGGCCCGCGAAGCCACGCTTGCCACTCACGGTATCGCGGATGTCGAGAAATTGGTCGGGGCGCCCACGCCGCCGATCTACTCCGGCGAGGCCAGCCTGTATGTGTTGCGGGCGGGGGCGGCGTTGCTGGAGCAGCAGCGCGCGGATTTTCTCTATCTTTCGACGACCGACTTCATGCAGCACCTGTACGAGCCCGGGGCTCCCGAAGCCCTCGAGTTCTATGCCGCCATCGATCAACAACTCGCGCGGCTTGAACGCGCCGGCGCCGTCATCGGCATTACGGCAGACCACGGCATGAACGCCAAGCAGAAGGCCGATGGCTCGCCGAATGTCATCTATCTGGAATCGGAACTGGACGAAGCCTTCGACGCCGATTTCCGCGTCATCCTCCCTATCACCGACCCGTACGTCGTTCACCACGGCGCGCTGGGATCGTTCGCCGTGGTGCATCTGCCGGAAGGGGTTCCGATCGGTCCAGTTCACGATTTCCTCCTGAAGCGCGACGGCATCACGGAAGTTTGGGAACGCAGCGTGGCGGTGACGAAGCTTGAATTGCCCGCCGATCGCCTCGGCGAACTGGTCGTGCTGTCCGGTCGCAATGTCGTGCTGGGGCGCACGCCGGAGTACCACGATCTCAAGGCGCTCAAGGGCGGCCTCCGTTCCCACGGCGGCCGGTACGAAGAGATGGTGCCCTTCGTCGTCTCAGAGGCGCTCAGGCCCGAGTACGCGCAACGCGCCCGCGGCGACGTCCGCAATTTCGATATTTTCGATTTCACGATCAATGGCCCGCACCCAGCTTGAGTTATGGAATTGAACTGTTTTCTCGGCGGCAAACCGATCCAGTCCAGCCAGCGGCTGGTGGTGAAGAGCCCCTACAACGGCGAAGCGGTCGGCACGGTGCAAACCGCCAGCCTCGCCGACTCGAAAGCGGCCATCGATCTCGCCGTCTCCTCGCGCCCGAATCTTAGCCGCTACCAGCGCCATCAGATTCTCGACAACGCCCGCCAGCTCGTCCAGGCCCGCGCCGAGGAATTCGCCCGCCTGATGTCGCGCGAATCCGGCCTCTGCCTGCGCGAAACGCGTTATGAACTCGGACGCGCGCAGGATGTCCTCCGCTTCGCGGCCATCGAAGCTCTGCGCGACGATGGCGATATCTATTCGTGCGATGTCTCGCCTCAAGGCAAGGCCCGCAAGATTTTCACGCTCCGGGAGCCGCTGGCCTGCGCCGTTGCCATCACGCCTTTCAATCATCCGCTGAACCAGGTCGCGCATAAAGTTGCGCCCGCCATCGCCGCCGGGACTCCGCTCATCCTCAAACCGTCCGAAAAGACGCCGCTCATCGCCCTGAAGTTCGCCGCGCTGCTCTACGAAGCTGGCCTCCCCGGCGAAATGCTTAGCGTCCTGCTCGGGCCGACGGCTGAGGTCGCTGAGCCGCTTGTGCAGGATCCGCGCGTCGAGCTGGTCAGCTTCACCGGCAGCGTCGCCGTCGGAAAGCGGATCGCCCAGACCGCCGGCTACAAAAAGCTCGTTCTCGAACTCGGCGGCAACGATCCCATCATCATTCTGGAAGATGCCGATATGGAGACCGCCGTCACGCTGGCCGCCGAAGGCTCCTACCGGAACTCCGGCCAGCGCTGCACCGCCATCAAGCGCATTCTCGTCCACGAAAAGCTGGAAGCGGAATTCACCGCGCGCCTTGTCGAAAAGACGAAGGAGTACGTCTGCGGCGACCCGCTCGACGAGAAGACCAAGGTCGGCACGGTCATCGATGAAGCGTCCGCCATCTATCTGGAAACGGTGCTGCGCGAAGCCGTGGCCGAAGGCGCGAAGATCCTGTGCGGCGGCAATCGGCGCGGGGCGCTTCTCGAACCGACCGTTGTCGCGAATGTCTCCCGCCAGTCCCGCATGGTCGTGGCCGAGTCCTTCGGGCCTCTCGCCCCGGTCATTCGCGTGCGCGATCTGGACGACGCCATCGCCCTCGCGAATTCCACCGCTTACGGTCTCTCCTCCGGCGTCGTGACGAACAATCTCTCGGCCGCACTCAAGGCCGTCCGCCAACTGCGCTGCGGCACGGTGAACATCAACGAAATCCCGGGATTCCGCATCGAAAGCTCGCCCTTCGGCGGCATCAAGGACAGCGGCCTCGGGATCAAGGAAGGCGTCATCGAAGCCATCAAATGCTTCACCACCGTGAAGACGTTTTCGCTCCCTTGGGGCTGATATGCGGGAATCCGATTCGCTCGATCATCTTCGTTCCGAAGGGGACATCAACATTTCGCCGCGGCGCTCGGAGTGGGTCCAGGGACACATCGACGCCGAAACGCGCGCCCTGCTTGATGAGGATGCGAAATATTTCCTCCATCAATCGCTTTCGACGCCTTGCCTCAACGTCCTCAAAGGCTGCAACGGCTCATTTATCGAGGATCGGAGTGGCCGCCGCCTGCTCGATTTTCACGGCAACAACGTCCACCAGGTCGGCTTCGGTCATCCGAAAGTCATCGAGGCGATCGCGCGCCAAATGCGGGAGCTTCCCTTCTGCCCCCGGCGCTACACGAATATTCCTGCCATCCAGCTCGCGAAGAAACTCGGCGAGCTGGCCCCCGGCGATCTCAATCGCGTCCTCTTCGCCCCCGGAGGCACCAGCGCCATCGGCATGGCGATCAAGCTCGCCCGCGCCGCCACCGGGCGCTTCAAGACCGTTTCGATGTGGGACTCCTTCCACGGCGCGTCGCTCGATGCCATCTCGCTCGGCGGCGAAGCGATCTTTCGCCAGAATGCTGGCCCGCTTCTGCCCGGTTGCGAGCATGTGCCGCCGCCCGATCCGCAGCATTGCCCGTTCAAATGCGGTGCTTGCTGTAATTCGAGCTGCGCGGACTACGTCGAGTACGTCCTGGAAAAGGAAGGAGATGTCGCCGCCGTGGTCGCCGAGACGGTGCGCAGCACCCCATTCATCCCGCCGAAGGATTATTGGAAGCGCATTCGCGCGGCCTGCGACCAGCACGGCACGCTGCTGATTCTCGATGAGATTCCCAACTGCTTGGGCCGCACCGGCAAGATGTTCACCGTCGAAAACTACGACATCGTTCCCGACATGCTGGTCATCGGGAAGGGCCTCGGCGGCGGCATTTTTCCGTTGGCGGCACTGATCGCGCGCGAAGGGCTCAACGTTGCTGGCCAAAGAGCCCTCGGCCACTACACGCACGAAAAAAATCCGGTCGCCTGCGCGGCGGGTCTCGCCACCATCGAGATCATCGAGCAGGAGGGCGTTCTCGAAAATGTGCGCCGCGTCAGTGAGTTCGCGATGAATCGCTTGCGTGCTCTGCGAGAGAAGCTCCCCATCATCGGCGATGTGCGCGGACTCGGCTTGCTCATGGGGGTCGAACTCTCCGCCGCTCGCGTGGGCAAGGCCCGCGCCCACGACATCGCAGAGGACGTCATGTATCGCTGCCTCTCGGACGGCCTGAACTTCAAGCTCACGATGGGCACTATCATCACCCTGACTCCCGCGCTCACCCTCTCCATCGAAGAAATGCGCCAGGCCTTGGATATTCTTGAAAAAGCCATCGGTCAGGCGGCCGGCTCGGCCAGTTGAATTCCCTGGCGTGGGCCGATGCGCAGATTTTTTTGCCGAAGTGCCCTTGGTGGACGCCTCGCCATGAGGGTAAGTGCCTCAAAAATCGAGAGTTACCGCGTTCCAAAAAATCCGCTCAAAAGTCCTTGTCACCACAATCCCTAGTGGTATCGTTTACTCCACACCCTACCTGATGGGGAGCGCTCGTCCGGGAGGGAGTGGCCTCCAAAACATGAGGCGGAGTGAAAAATACGAGGATTTTAGCCGTTGCCCAGACCAAAAACGCCACCCTTCAAAGCCCAAGCCGTCCTATGATCGATGCCCGCGAAGATGTAATTTCCGCTCCGGCCAGCCGGAGTGTGCGCCGTTCCGCCAAACCCAGCCCGGCGCGCCTGTCCGCGCGTCCCGCCGCCATGACGAAAAAGCTGAGAGTGCCCCGGGTGTTTAGCGACGCCCGCGTGAAGCCCTTCGAGCAAATCGAATGGGACCGCCGCAGCGCCGAAATCACCGACGACGGCGGCAAAGTCATCTTCAAGCAGGACAACGTCGAAGTTCCCAAGAGCTGGTCGGTCCTCGCCACCAAGGTCGTCGTCTCGAAATACTTCTACGGCGAGCAGCACACCAGCGAGCGCGAAACCTCCGTCAAGCAACTGGTCCACCGCGTCTGCCGCACCATCGCCGATTGGGGCGTGAAGGATGGCTATTTCAGCCGCGAGGATGGCGAGGTATTCTACGAGGAACTGACGTGGCTGTGCGTGAATCAATACGGCGCGTTCAATTCCCCGGTCTGGTTCAATGTCGGCCTCTATCACCAGTACAACGTCGGCAAGGAATCGGCCAAGGGGAACTGGTTTTACAACCGGCAAACGGGCGAGGCCGAGCGCGCTTCGACCCAATACGAGTATCCCCAGGGCAGCGCGTGCTTCATCCAGTCCGTCGAGGACAACATGGAAGACATCATGCGCCTGGCCTACAGCGAGGCGATGCTCTTCAAGTACGGTTCCGGCACCGGAACCGACCTGAGTCCGATCCGCTCCAGCAAGGAAAAGCTCAGCGGTGGCGGCCGTCCGAGCGGCCCGCTCTCGTTCCTCAAGGTCTACGATCAGGTGGCCAACGTCGTGAAGAGCGGCGGCAAGACCCGGCGCGCCGCCAAGATGAACACCCTCAAGGATTGGCACGGCGACATCGAGGAGTTCATCGACTGCAAGCAGCGGGAGGAGAAGAAAGCCTGGGCCTTGATCGAACAAGGCTACAGCGGTTCCTACAATGGCGATGCCTACGGCAGCGTCATGTATCAGAACGAAAACCTCTCGGTCCGCGCCTCGGACGAATTCATGGAAGCCGCCCTCTCCGGCCGGGAATGGTGGACGCGCAGCATCACCACCGGCAAACCGCTCGAGAAAAAGGATGCCAACACTCTCCTGAACAAAATCGCCGAGGGCACCTGGATCTGCGGCGACCCGGGCATGCAGTACGACGGGGCGATTCAAAAGTGGCACACCTGCAAAGGAACTGAGCCGATCCATTCGACCAACCCCTGCTCTGAATACGTCTTCCTGAACAACACCGCCTGCAATCTCGCGTCGCTGAACCTCATGAAGTTCAAGCGCGCCGATGGCACGTTCGATGTCGATCGCTACAAGGCCGCGGTCCGCATTTTCATCACGGCCCAGGAAATTGTCGTCGACAACGCGAGCTACCCCACCAAGGAAATCGCCGAGAATTCCCATATTTTCCGCACCTTGGGCCTGGGCTATGCCAACCTTGGCTCGCTCATCATGAGCTACGGTTTGTCCTACGATTCGAACGAAGGCCGCGCCCTCGCGGGAGCCCTCACGGCGATCCTCACCGGCGAATCTTACCTGCAATCGGCCGAGCTCGCGCAGGCCATGGGGCCGTTCCAGGGTTACCGCGATTCCCGCTGCTCCGGCGTCAGCAAGCCGGTGCGCGCGGACAATGTCGAGTCGATGCTCGACGTCATCGGTTTGCATCGGGCGGCGGTCGAAGAGATCCAGCCCAGCCGCGAATTCGCTCACTTGAAGGATGAGGCCCGGCGCTGCTGGGAGGCTGCGCTGGCCGCAGGGAAGCGGCACGGTTACCGGAATGCACAGGTAACCGTGCTCGCGCCCACCGGCACGATCGCTTTCCTGATGGATTGCGACACCACGGGCGTCGAACCGGACATCGCGCTCGTCAAGTACAAGCTCCTGGCCGGCGGGGGCATGCTCAAGATCGTCAATCGCACCGTGCCCGAGGCGTTGCACCGCATGGGCTATTCGGAGGAACTCATCCGTCAGATCGTCGCGCATATCGAGAAGTTCGATACCATCGAGGATGTCGAGGAGAATGGGCAAACCGTCCGCAGCGGCTTGAACCCGGAGCATCTCGACGTGTTCGATTGCGCCTTCAAGGCCGCCCGGGGCCGGCGCAGCATTCAATACATGGCTCACCTCAAGATGATGGCTGCCGCCCAGCCGTTCATCAGCGGCGCGATCTCGAAGACCGTGAACCTTCCGCACGAATGCACCGTCGAGGACATTCGCGATGCCTACGTGCAGGCGTGGAAGATGGGTCTCAAGTGCGTGGCCATCTATCGCGATGGCTCGAAGCGCTCGCAACCGCTCAACACCAAGCGCACCGGCGAGGCCGGGGATTCCAAGCGTTCCGAAGTGGAAGCGCTCCTCCAGCGCAATACCGATCTCGAAACGGAGGTCGAAAAGCTCCGGCTGGAAGCCGGCCAGCCCCTGCGCCGCCGCCTGCCGGAAACGCGCCGCGCGCTCACCCACAAGTTCGATATCGCCGGCCACGAAGGGTATCTGACGGTCGGGCTTTTCGAGGATGGCCAGCCCGGCGAGCTCTTCATCACGATGGCCAAGGAAGGCTCCACCATCGGCGGGCTCATGGACGGCATCGGCACGCTCACCAGCATGGCCTTGCAATACGGCGTGCCGCTCGAAGCGCTCGTGAAGAAGTTCGCGCACCAGCGGTTCGAACCCTCCGGTTTCACCAAGAATCCGGATATTCGCAACGCCTCCTCCATTATCGACTATGTCTTCCGCTGGATGGCCGTTCAGTTCATCCCCGGGTATCGCGAGGCCAATGGCCCCTCCCGCAATCAGCCGGAGCTGAACATCCCGGGCCTCCTGGAAGAGGTAAAAAAAAAGGTGAATCGGCCGGTGCCTGAGCTGCCGCTCTCGGAAGAAGCGCAGGCCATCACCGTCCTGCCCAAAACGGCGCACGGCCGCGGGAATGGCCACGTCATCGCCACCTTGAGCGATGCCATCGCGCACTTCCAGCAGGATGCGCCGCTCTGCCCGAATTGCGGCCACGTCGCGGTGCGCAATGGAGCTTGTTACAAGTGCCTGAATTGCGGCGAAAGCCTGGGCTGTTCGTAAGCCAAAGAGGCACCCGTCGGGGGGAACCGATAGCCGGGACCACACGTCCCGGCTATTCTATCTCAAGAACCGCTCTATAGAGATGTCCATCGCCGCCCGCGCCAAAGCCACGCTTCCCCAACCGCTCTGGCAGTGGCTTCGGCGCGGCCGCCGGGTGGCCATCCGCCTTCTCCAGCGCGGATTGCGGTCGGCGGGTCTGCTTACCGCCAAGGTTTCGGACTACTACAGCCCGCTCCCCGATCCGGTCGAATTGCGCCGGACGGAGGCTCTCTGGAACAAACCCAGCGCGCTGGCGGGCGTGCAGTACGATCTCGATGCCATGGAGCGCCGCCTGACCGGCTTGGCCGGACGCTGGTTCGGGGAACGGACTTCACTTCCTTCGCATGAGGAAGCGCGTGCTGCCGGGTTCGGCCCGGGCTATCCGCGGGTCGATGCGCTTGTCCTTTACGCCGTACTGCGGGAACTCAAGCCGCGGCGTTACCTGGAGGTCGGCTCCGGCCTCTCGACGTTTTACGCCACCCTCGCCGCCGCCGCGAATGCGGACGACGGGCGCCCGCTCACAATCGAGTGCATCGAACCGTTTCCCTACCCCCGCCTGCGCGCGGTGCCTGGCTTGCGGATCCGGCAGCAGCCTGTCCAGGAGGTGGCGCTGTCGGAGTTCGCCCGGCTCGAGGCGGGCGATGTGCTCTTCATCGATAGCAGCCACGCGCTCAAAATCGGCAGCGACGTCGCTTACCTCATGCTCGAAGTACTGCCCACTCTCGCACCTGGTGTCTGGATTCACATCCATGACATGCCCTTTCCCTACAATATTCCTTATCCGCCGGAGTTCTGGATTTTCGACCAGCACTGGCCCATCTATTGGAACGAAGCGATGGTGGTGCAGGCGCTCTTGAGCGGCAGCCGGCAGTTTACCATCGAGCTTTCCCTGCCGTTGCTCCGGCACTTCCGCGAGGAGTCGCTGGCGCGCCTCATCCCCGACTATCCCCGGGGCGATTTGCAGGCCGACACCTTCAGCTCCCTCTGGCTGTGCCGCCAGCCCGCCGCGAGCGCAGACCTGGCCGCCGCCAAAAAATCGGAAAAACCTGTTGCGGCCCGCTAAGTTCTTTGGTAGAAGTGATTTGTCACAGGTCTAACCGGTCGGATCCAAGGGGTAAGCGCCCAATCGAAAGTGTTCCATCGGTGTTCCCTATTCAAGTTCAACGCGGCCCGACGGTCGCTGATTTATTGGGATTAGACCCTTCGGACAAGAACTAAAATATGAGCAACTCTGCAGCCACGGAATTAGGTTCGGGCTACCTCGAGATTTCGGAAAAGGGATTCGGTTTTCTGCGTTCGGCCTTGAACCACTACCAGCCCAAGCCTTCGGATATCTTCGTCACGCCGGACACCATCAAGAAAAACTTCCTCCGCGAAGGATGCCTCGTCGAGGGCCCCACGCAGCCGCCCCATCGCGGCACCAGCCCGCAGCTCAAGGAAGTCGCGCGCGTCAACAGCATGCCCTTCGCCGATTACACGAAGGCCATGCGCT
>CAYZKY010000146.1:0-15818 GCA_964478815.1 uncultured Verrucomicrobiota bacterium | reverse complement strand
GCGCCCACACCACCCGCGCCAACCCCCATCACCTCACCCATCCGACCGATCCGACTAATCCGACTAATCCGACCGATCCCTCCCCTAACCACCCCACTCAAAAAACAGGGGGGGTGCCCCTCTGGAGTGCGGGAGCTCGCTCCCGCTTTCCAATCTCCAACACCCATCCCTGACTCGCCCAACCAACCCCCAACCCTGACCCCCTGAAAAATAGGGGGGGGTGCCCGGTTGCCTGGTCAGCCAACCAGAAAGAACCACCCGGCCCCGTTCCGACGGCTCGCCCAATCCTGTTCCCCGCCATGAAGTTCGGCGTCCTTGCCTCCTCATGTCGGCCTCACTTCGGCTCGACAGGGTTCGCCGGTTGGCTCATGATTGGGAAACGGAAAAACCTATGAGTATCCAGACCCTTGCCTGCCTTGCCGCCGTGGGCGTCGCTGCGGGCGCCTCCGCCGCCGAACTGCGCGCCTTCCAGCGCATCCAGCTTCACGATCAGTTCTGGAGCGAGGGCGCGAATTTCGGCGACCTGAACCGGGATGGCGTCAACGACATCATCGCCGGCCCGTGGTGGTGGGAGGGGCCGGACTTCAAGAAGCGGCACGAGATCTATCCTGCCAACGTGACCTTCCAGTTGGCGCTGGGGCCGATGACCTCCGTCACCGTGCCCGGCTACGAAGGCGGTCTCGGCAACAAGAACACCTACTCCGACAATTTCTTCATCTGGGTGCTCGATTTCAATAAGGATGGCTGGAACGATTTCCTCATGGTCGGCTTCCCCGGCAAGGGCACTCAATGGTTCGAGAACCCGAAAGGCGCGGAAAAGCATTGGGCCCGCCACGTCGTCTTCGACGTCACCGACAACGAATCGCCCGTCTTCGCCGACCTTACCGGCGACGGCAAACCCGAGCTGGTTTGCGCCTCGAAAGGGTTCTACGGCTATGCCGAGCCGGATTGGAACGAGCCCGCCAAACCGTGGACCTTCCACCGCATCTCGCCCGACAACAAATACGGCGCTTTCACCCACGGCATGGGCATCGGCGACGTCAACGGCGATGGCCGGACCGATCTGCTCGAGAAGGACGGATGGTGGGAACAACCCACCTCCCTCGCCGGCGATCCCCAGTGGAAGTTTCACCGCTCCTTCGGTGTGCCGGGCGGAGCCCAGATGTATGTTTACGATCTAAATGGCGACGGGCTGAACGACGTCATCACCAGCCGGGCCGCCCACGCCTTCGGCCTCTCCTGGTTCGAGCAAACTCGGGAGGAAGGCCCCTTCCGCTTCCGCGAGCACATCATCCTGAACAAGGAGCCGAAGGACAATAAGTACGGCGTCAAGTTCTCCGAAATGCATGCCATCGACCTCGTCGATATGGATGGCGACGGGCTCAAGGACATCGTCACCGGCAAGCGCTTCTGGTCCCACGGCCGCATGGGCGATCCCGATCGGAACGATGCCGCCGTCCTCTACTGGTTCAAGACCGTCCGCGGCGCCGATAAATCCGTCGATTTCCTCCCCTACCGCATCGACGAGAACTCCGGCGTCGGCGTCCAGGTCGTCGCGGGCGATGTGAACAAGGACGGCCTCCCGGACATCGTCGTCGGCAACAAGAAAGGCGCCTTCGTCCACCTCCAGGAAAAGAAGGCCGTCTCCCAGGAAGAGTGGGAAAAAGCCCAGCCCAAAATCTACTCGCCCCCCACCGCCGCGAAGTAGGAGAAGTGCTCGCCCGGAGACTTCGGTTACGGGCTCCTTGGACTCCGCATGGTTGACCCACCGCTGCGAGCGAAGCATCGTGAACGTATGTCGGCGATCGAGACCTTGATCCACGAATTGCAGGGCCAGCCTGAAGCGGTGGCCCGCAAAGCGCTCGATTACCTGCGCGGCCTGCCGGAATGGCAAAATTCCGATGGCGTGAAGACTCGGCCGGCCGCCGGTTGTTTCGACTCGTATTGGCGCGAGTTTTATGGCGCTTTCGAGGGCGAGCCTTGGGAGGAGCCGCCGGAACTTCCCGCCGAACGGCGCGAGTCGTGGTAATGCCTTACCTGCTGGATACCAACCATTGGATTCGGTTGCTGAAGGGCCGCTCTCCGGCCTTGGCCCGCCGCCTCGATCGAGTCTCTCCCAGCGAAGCGTGGTTGTGCTCGGTGGTCAAAGAGGAGCTTTTCTACGGTGCGTATCGCTACGACAATCGCGCGGCTCGGGAAGCCACCCTGCGCAAACTCTTCCAACGCCATCCCTCGGCCGCTTTTGACGATGCCGCGGCCGAACGGGCGGCACTCTTCCGCTCGACCCTTGAACGAGAAGGATTGGTCATCGGGCCGCACGATTTGCAGATCGCCGCCATCGCCGCAACCCGCGGCTGGACATTGGTTACTGCCAACCGCGGCGAGTTTTCCAGGCTGCCTGAACTGATAATTGAAGACTGGACTCTTGGGTAGAGCGGGTGCCCGGCCGCTGCCCTTCGAGCCCAAGCCGCAAGTCATTCGCCAGCGATGCAGTAAAGGTGCCGCTCGCCCCGCAGGTAAAGTTCCTGTCCGGCCAGAGCCGCCGAGGCGCTGAACGAATCGTCCAGCCGGTTCAGCGCCAGCGTCGCGTTCTCCCGGTCGTGCCGCACCACCGCGGTTCGTCCATCCCGGGCCGTCACATAAATCCTGCCATCGGCCCCGACCGGCGAAGCGAAGATAAAGTCGCGAATCCCTTCCAGCCGTAGCGCATCGCCCCGCGCCTTGCCCGTGGCCGGGTCGAAGCGGGACATCACGTTCTGGTTGTGGCGGATGACATACAACGTGTCGTCGTAGAGCATCGGCGAGGACACATAGGGCGTGTTTCGCTTCATCGTCCACGCCACGCGGTCCGTGCCGGTGATATCGCCCGCCGCGCCCGCCAGCCTTATGCCCAGCATGTTCTGCTGATAATAGCTGTTCCCCGCGATGACCATCTCCTTCGTCGCCACCGGCGAAGCCACCACATTTTCCGTCAACCCGGCGCATTCCCAAATCAGCCGGCCGGTAACCACGTCGTAGCCTCGCACCCGCTTAGTCGCACTGACGATCACCTGCGCCCGGCCGTCGTGCTCCACGATAATCGGCGTCGACCACGAGGTCGGCTCGTCTCGGGCCACCTTCCAGCGCTCCTCACCGGTGCGTTTGTCGAAAGCGTAAAGCGTCGAAGAGCCTTCGTGGTCCCAGTTCACGATCAGTAAGTCCCCATGCAACACCGGCGAACTCCCTTCTCCATGCGCATGCAGCGTCTGCATCTTGCCCAAGTCGCGCGTCCACAGGACCTGGCCGTTCACGTCGAGGCAATACAATCCCCGCGAACCAAAAAACGCGTAGAGGCGCTCCCCATCCGTCGTCGGAGAATTCGAAACCGGGCTGCCGGTCACATGCCCGCCTTCGTGCGGAAACTCCTCGCGGAGCACTTTCTTCCAAGCGATCCGCCCGTCCGCCCGGTTCACCGCCAGCGCGTGATATTCGTGCCGGTGCGTCACCGGGATGCTGTCGTGGACACCCGGCGCGGAATCATGCACCGGCGGCAACGCCTGCCCCACCGGCGCAGCTCCGAGGACGTACACACGTTCCCCGGCTACGATCGGCGAAGCATGCCCCTTCCCGGGCAATTCGATCTTCCAGCGGATGTTCTTCGTCTCGCTCCACTCGAGGGGCGGCCGTGCGCTGGGCGAAACTCCGTTGGCCATCGGCCCGCGCCACTGCCGCCATTCGTCGACCGCCTCGGCACCGTCGGCGATCCGAGCGAAGGACAGGCCGATCATCAACAGTCGCAGCGTCCAACTCGCCGTTCGCCGCCAGGGCTCGGCTCTCGTTTGGGCAGAAGGGGACGCTGTCATGGTTCAGCGCTGGTCAGACCGTGGCGGCCTTCTTCCGGGACGCGCGCACCCGCGGCGCGTCGCCCCACAAATCCTCGAGATTATAGAGTTCCCGCGCATCCGCGCGCATCACATGCACGATCACGTCGAAGTAATCGAGCACCACCCAGTTGGTCTGGAAAGTCCCGTCCGTGCCGCGCGGGCTCAGGTTCACGTCCTTCTCGAGTTTATCCTGGATCTCGTCCACGATCGCCCGCAAATGCGGCTCGCTCGTGCCCGTACACAGCACGAAATAGTCGGTGATGCTGGAGAGTTTGCGCACGTCGAGGACCACAATGTCCTCCGCTTTTTTATTGTCGGCCAGCTCCCGGCAGAGCGAGGCCAGTTTCCTCGAGTCCATTCTTGATTTTTCTCTAAAACCCACCCTGCCCCACCTGCTCCAAAAGATAAAGGCGAATCTCTCCGAACCCGCCGACAGCCTGATGCTCAGTGCGCTTTCGGAAGCGTGATTCGAAACTTATGCCATTCGGGCAGATGCCGCGCGCCCAGGCCCTCGTAAAACGCCACCGCCGATTCGTTCCAGTCCAGGACGGACCATTCCATGCGCCGGCACCCCCGCCGTTCCGCCGCCGCTCGCAGCTCCCGGAAGAAGGCCGAGGCGATGCCGCGCCGGCGGAATTCCGGCTTCACGAACAGATCCTCCAGATAGAGGACCGGGGTGGCCGTGAAGGTCGAGAACGTCCAGAAGTAGATCGCCACACCTGCGGCCTCCCCCTCCCAGAAGGCCAGCAGCGCCTCGGCCATCCCTTCCTCGAACATGCGCCGGGCCAAGTCCCCCTCGGTGGCCTCAACTTCGTGTTCGAGATGTTCGTAGGCGGCCAGCGCGCGGATCAAGCTCAGCAAGGTTCCTGTGTCGGCCGACGTGGCAGGACGAATGGTCAACGGTGTCGAAGGCATCATGGCGTGCCAAGGTCGTAGGCCGGATCGCGGCGGTTGTCAAAGCGGGGACCGCTTGCCGGCGGGTGCCTGGCCCTCGGTTCGATCATCCCCCCCCTTGGCCCTGGAGGGGAGCGGGCGACCGGGGAGTCCTCGGCGGGAATCCGCCCCCCTCCCGGCTCGGCGGGGAAGCGGGTTGGATCGTGTGGATGGGGTGCAGGGGAGGGGGACGGGGCTGGCGGGGGGGAGGGGAGAAATTCGACACCCCCCCCTCTGAAACTGGGTGTTTTTCCGTGTTAATCGGTGTTAAAGCGTGTTAATTCGTGTTCAAACCACAGGAAGCACACGCGCTGGAGTCCCCCGGCCTGAGAGCCTGAAGTTGCTTCGGGCGTTCCGCGGCGCTGGTTGCCTAATTGTGGGTTCGGATTAGTTTCTTCGCTCTCGATGCCGAGCGTCTACATCAAGACTTACGGGTGCCAGATGAACGAGCGCGACTCCGAAGCTGTCGCCGCCCAGTTCGTCGAGCGCGGCTATGCCCTGGCCCCGTCGGAGCAGGAGGCAGACGTTATCCTGCTGAACACTTGCAGCGTGCGCGACCAGGCCGAGCAGAAGGCCTTGCGTAAAATGGAGAACCTGGCCGGGCAAACCCGGCGCACCCGGCCCAACACGGTGCTCGGCTACCTCGGCTGCATGGCCCAAAGCCGCGGCACAGAATTGCTCCAGGATACGCAAGTCCGGCTCGTGGTCGGCACGCAGAAGTCCCATCGCGCCGCTGAATATGTCGATGACCTGATCGCAGGGCGCCAGGCGCAGATTTGCGATACCGACGAGGAAAAGGGGAGCGAAAGCCGGATCAAGGAACACCTCCCGGCCCGGGGGACGCCCGGTGCGGTCAGCGCGTTCGTGAGCATCATGCAGGGCTGCAATCAGTACTGCACCTTCTGCATCGTCCCCTACACCCGCGGCGAGGAACGCAGCCGAGGCATCGCCGAGATCGTGGCCGAGGGCCGCGAACTCGTCCGCAACGGCTGCCGCGAGATCACCCTGCTCGGCCAGATCGTTACCAGCTACGGCCGGCGCGAAATCGGCACGCGCGAGGGCAAATCCGCGTTCGTCCAGCTTCTCGAAGCCGTCCACGAGATCGAGGGCCTCGATCGCATCCGCTTCACCTCGCCGCATCCCAAGGGTTACGGCGACGACCTGGTGGCCGCGTACGGCCGTCTGCCCAAGCTCTGCGAATCCGCCCATTTGCCGGTGCAAAGCGGCAGCGACGCCCTGCTCAAGCAGATGCATCGCGGCTACACCCGTACGCGCTTTCTTGAGATCATCGGGAAATTGCGCGCCGTTCGGCCCGACATCGGGTTGACGACCGATGTCATCGTCGGCTTTCCCGGCGAGACGGAGGAAGATTTCGAAGCCACTCTGTCCCTCATGCGGGAGGTCTGCTTCGACAATGCTTTTCTCTTCAAGTACTCCCCGCGCCGGGATACCCCTGCCGCCTCGCTGCCGAATCAAGTGCCGCCCGAGTTGCGCGAGGAACGCCACGCCCGCCTGCTCGCCTTGGTCAATGAACTCGCCGAGGACAAGTATCGGAAGTTCGCCGGCCAGCAGGTGCAAGTGCTCGTCGAGGGCCCGAGCCGGAAGAACGCAGCCCGGTTGGAAGGGCGCACTCGTTGCAACAAAATTGTTGTTTTCGAGGGCAGCCCCCGACATATTGGCCAGCTTATGGATATGCGCATCGAGCGTGCCGCGCCATTCACGCTGTATGGCGACCCCGCCATCCTGAACCTGGACGAACCGGCCCGGGCATGACGCTTTCCTACTTGGCGATCCTGCTTGGAGTCGCTTTCAGTCTTCCGCAAATTTACGCCCTGGTGAATCCCGAGGGGTACCGCCGCTACCTCCGCACCTTTCACCGTTCCGAAAGCATCGGCTTCATCCTGATGGGGATCGGCACCGCCTGGTTCCTTTACAATCTGCACCGGGAGGCCATTGCCGATTTCGCGGCCTACAAGAAGCTGATGCTCGTCGGCTTCGGCGCCATCGGGCTCGGCAGTTGTCTCTATGTGAGGGATTACCTCGCCGTCCGCGGTCTGGCCGTCATCATGCTCCTGGCCGCCTGGACCACGCTTAACCTCACCCGACTCGCCGAAACCCCGTGGCGACTGGTGCTGGTGATCTGGGCCTACTTGTGGGTGCTCGGAGGCATGTGGTGGACGATCTCGCCTCACCGGCTGCGTGACTATTTCCACTGGCTCGCCGCCTCGGAACAACGCGTCCGCTTCAGCAGCATGGCGCGCCTCGCCTTCGGAATACTCGTCATCGTGCTGGGGCTCACCGCTTACCGCGGGTAGCGCTGGAGGAGAGCGTGTCACGCACTCGCGGCAAGATCCTGGTTATTCGCGGCGGCGCCATCGGCGATTTTATTCTCACGCTGCCGGCGCTGGCGGCGCTCCGCCGCACCTTCCCGGAAACCAGTATCGAACTGCTCGGTTATCCCAGGCTGGCCGAACTCGCTCACAATGCGGGCATCATCGAGGCCTATCGCGCGATCGAGGCCCGCCCTCTCGCCGGATTTTTTGCCCGGCGCGGCACGCTCGATCCAGCCATGTCCGAATATTTCGCCTCCTTCGCCGTCATCGTTTCCTACCTGTACGATCCGGACGAAATCTTCAAAACGAACGTCCTCAAAACCACCACGGCGCAGTTTATCGAAGGGCCGCATCGACCCGATGAGCAACACGATGTGCATGCGGTGGATGTCTTTCTCAAACCGCTCGAGAAATTCGCCATCTTCGACGCGGATCCCATCCCCCGCCTCCAGCTCCGATCCGGCGAAAATCTGCCGCCCGGCCGCTGGCTGGCGGCCCACGCGGGGAGCGGCAGTTCACGCAAGAACTGGCCAGAGACACACTGGAGCGAATTGCTGCGCCGGCTTATGGAAGAAACAGAGTGGAGCGTGCTGCTGGTGGGTGGAGAGGCGGAGGAAGGCCGTGCTGCGCGGCTGGCGGCGAAACTTCCCGCCGGGCGAGTGCGCTGCGCGGAGAACCGGCCGCTCGCCGATCTGGCCGGCCTGCTTCAGCAAACGCGGGCGTTCATCGGTCATGATTCCGGCATCACCCATCTCGCCGCCGCGCTGGGCCTCCCCCTGCTCGCGCTCTGGGGCGAATCCAATGCCCAAATCTGGCGGCCCCGCCACCCCGAAGCTCGCATTCTCGAAACCGCCCCCGTCGGCGGCCTCCATCAACTGAAAGTCCAAGTGGTGCTCGACCAGGTCCTGGCGGTGGCCTCGCCAACTCTCAGATCTTGAATTCCATCAGGATGCCGTTGGTCTGTTTCAGGGATCGCGCCTCCACATGCGCATCCATGAACAGGATGTTCGCCTTGCCGTTCCCCCGATGCATGGCGCCGCCATGTTTGTACCCGATGTCGTTGGTGTTCAGATAGGTCACCGCCGGGTGGTTCAGCATGAAGGATAAATCCGCGATGTTCAGCGTTTCGCTCGGCCGTTTCACTGCCGTCATTTTCGCCGTCGGCCCTTTCGGCGGATTGCCGGAGCTCAGGCTCGCGGGGAAGTCGGCCGAAGTAAACTGATTCATCCCGTAGCTGATTTTCCACGGATTGCCCGTGCTGGCATAATTCTTATATCGCTGCCAGTGGTTCTCCTGCATCCGCACCGGGCAGATGAAGACATTCACCGCGAAATCGCTGTTCGTGGTCGCACTCCCCGCCACGAACGCCGCCGTCTTGATATACTTCACCAGCAACGACTGGAAATTGTTCCGGTTCGCATCGTGCCCCGTGGCCCACGCATAGGGGAGTTTGTCGTTGTTGTCGTCCACGTAAAACATCGTGGCGATCCCCATTTGCTTGAGGTTGCTTTTGCACTTGGTGGCCTGGGCCTGGACTTTGGCCTTCGCCAGCGCCGGCAGGAGCATCCCCGCCAGAATGGCGATAATCGCGATCACCACCAACAATTCGATCAGCGTAAACGCGGCGGCCGATCGTGATTGATCCTGCTTGGGCATGCCCCAAGCTATCCCGCACCGCCCCCCCCTCGCAACTGGAGAAGCGCGCGGAAAGGCCGTCCAGGGTGATCGTTCAGCCGCCCACCCCATTCCGAGGCGGCTGGCCGCAGATAGCCAATGCGCGTGGGCGCCTGCGTTTCGCGCGCGCGCAATGGCGCGGCGGGCAATTGTGTGTTATGAGGGAGCACTCTCCCGGTGGTTCGACCGAAGTCCGGTCCAGGCATCGCTCGGGAGCCGTGTATCGGTGTGACGAGTGGAAAGACAATCTGGGCCGAGCCGGCGGGTGCAACTGCCACCCGGCTGGCTGGGGGCGAGCCGCCCGCGACGGCGCGGCTGGCGGTCATCGGCGGTTTTCTGGGGGCGGGCAAGACCACCGCGCTGGCCGGGTTGGCCGAATTTTGCCGCCGGCAGGACCTCGAGCCGGGCTTGCTGACAAACGACCCCGGCCGGGAACTTTCCGATACCGCCGCGTTGCGGGGTTTGGGCTGGCGGGTGGCCGAAATCGGCGGCGGCTGTCTCGGAACCCGCCTCGATACGGTGGCCAGCACCGCCGCCAGCATGGCCGAACAGGGAGCCGGATTCCTCATCGCCGAAACGGCCGGCACCTGCGCGGGCTTGGGCACCGATTTCCTGGATCCCTGGCGTGAGCGGCACGGGGATCAATTCCGGGCCGGGCCAGTCAGCGTCCTCCTCGATCCCCGGCATGCCGAATCGTTTTTCGGACTGAGCGATCAACCCGCCCGCCTCGCCGCCGAACTGGCCTATCTCTATTCGCAGCAGTTGGAGGATGCGGACCTCCTCGTCATCAACAAGATCAACCGCTTCCCGGCCGACCGGCTCCGCCGGGTTCAGGCAAAACTGAAAGAGCAGTTCCCCGACCGCCCCGTGTTCGAAGTCTCCGCCCGGCAGCCCGCTACTTGCCGCGGCTGGTTCGAACGAATTTTAGACTGGAAGGAATCGCCCCGCACTTTCGCCGCGCTCGACCGCGCCCGCCTGACGGAAGGAGCCGCCCGGCTGAGCTGGTTGAACAATACCATCGAGCTTTCCTCCCGGCGTTACTTCGATGGGACCAAGCTGGCGCTGCGGCTGGCCTCGGCCATCCAAGGCTATCTCCGGGACGAGGCCGCCGAGGTGATGCATTGCAAGCTGGTGCTGGTGCCATCCGAGGCGATCGAGGGGATCGGCGTGGTCAGCCTCACGGGTAACGACGAAGTGCCGGAAGTTTGGCTCGAACCGAGCGAGCCCATCTCGACGGGCCGCCTGACGCTCAACCTGCGGGCTCAGGCGAATCCGGAGACCTTAAATCGCGCGGTCAATCACGCGCTTCTCGAATTGGTCGAAACCACTCCGAATCTGTTCGCGCGAATGCAGCACTCCGAGCATTTCCGGCTTGCTTGAGCGTCGGCTTGTCCTTCGCCCACAACCAGAACGGACGGCTCCGCCGGCGGCTCAGAAGAGATAATTCCGGCGGCCGCGGAGCACGACGAAACCGAGCGACGTGAGGCCGAGCAGCGCGAAGGTGAGTCCAGTATCTGGCACATTGGGAATGAGGTAATCCTGGCCGGGGCCGGACAGGCCCAGCAGCCGCGCGGGCGCCACCGAGCTGCTCGACAGGCTGGCCAGCAGCCCGGAAGCCCCATAATCGTCCGCTGAGTTGAGGGTGAAATTCGCGCCGCCGACGAGTTCCCAGATCGCCAGTTGCACGCCGGCTGCCAGATTGGCCGTCATGGCCGGCGAGTAGTACATGGCCCAGAGCTTCGAGATGCTCGCCGCGGTTTCGAGCCCCATGCCACCGGGATAAAACGGATTCTGCGAGGCTTTGGGGGCTTCCGAAAGCGGCATCGTTTCGTAAGCCAGCGGCTGGTGGCTGCTGAAGTGGAACGGGTCGATGCAGAATGCGTCCATCGGCTGCCCATCGACCAACAGCTTGATCACTCCGGCCCGCGCCCCGCCGGAGTAAAACTCCGGGATGCTGATGTTCACAATGCGGTTGGCGCCCAGGCCCAGCTCTTGCACGGTGACGCTGGTGGCGCGCGCGGCAATGGCGCCGAAGAGCACGGCGACGACGGCGAGTAGACGGATCAGCACCGATTTCATGGATTCACGACAGCGCATCTCAGCGGAGCAGGCAGAATCCAGAGAGCAGCCGGCGGGCCATCCGGGTCGATTCTCGCTGGTGAGAACGGCCCGGGCCATTCTTCCTCCCCAGCGGACCTGGACACTTATCGCATCGCGAAACGGAGGCAGCCCAGCAGCGCGCCGCCCAATACCAGCCACGCCGAATTGACCTGGTAGCGAAACAGGAGATACCCAGCAGCGGCCGCCGCCGCCAGAGTGACGGGATCGATCCACGCCACTCGCGCGAGTTGCAGCGTCACGACAGCCATCAGCGCGAGCGAGGCGACATTGACGCCGTCCAGAAACGCTCCGGCAAGCGGCGACCGGCGCAGGCGCGGCACCAGCGGCCCGCTGATCGCGACGAAGAAGAAGGCCGGCAGAAATATCCCGGCCGTCGCCACCAGCGCCCCTGGCGTTCCGCCGAGCAGATAGCCGATGAACGTCGCCGTCGTGAAAACTGGGCCCGGGGTGATTTGTCCCACCACGACGGCGTCCAGTAATTGATGCTCCGTCAACCAACCAAAGCGTTCGACCAGGCCATTCCGCAAGAACGCGAGCAGCACATAGCCGCTGCCATACAACACCGAGCCGACTTTCAAGAAGAAGAGGAACATCGGCCACAGCCCAAACGGGGCTGCTGCCGCTGCCGCGGCTGGAACCGCCGCCAGAAGCGGCGACAACGAACCGGCGTCGAGCGCCGCAGCGCGAGTGCTCGCACCCGCCGGCAGACGGGCGCGCATCATGAGGGCCAGCGCACCGGCCCCCCCGAGCAAGGCCAGCTCGTTGACCCCAAGCCAGGCCAGCGACGCGGCCGCGACGGCCAGCGCCCCGAGGGGGATCGACTTCACCGCCGACCGGCCCAAACTCCAGAGCGCCTGGAGCACGATGGCGACAATCACCGGCTTCACGCCATACAACAACGCCTCCGCTTGCGGGAGAGTGCCGTACCGCACGTACGCCCAGGCGCAGGCCAGCACGATCAGCATCGCCGGCAGAATGAAACAGGCCCCGGCCACGAAGAGTCCCGGGAACCCGGCGCGGCGGTGACCGATATGAATCGCCATTTCGGTCGAGTTCGGACCGGGGATGAGATTGGTTGCGCCGAGCAGATCGAGGAATTCCTCCCGGCTGAGCCACTGCCGGCGCCGCACCACTTCAGCCTCCATCATCGCGATGTGGGCCGCCGGCCCCCCGAATGAAATGGTACCCAGCTTGAGGAACAGCCCGGCCAACTCCGCGAGATCGCTCCGCGGCGAGCCGCTCTGCTGCATGGTCCTGGCCCCGTCGATCACCCTCCCAGCATAGCGGGGTTCAGTCCGAAGAAAAGCCCCGCGGCGCGATGCGGTTGCGATTCGCCAGGGTCGCGGCTTGCTCGACATTGATCGGGCTTCTCGCTAGCTTGCCCGCAATGACCATGCCACAGCATCCGCCCGAAATGCCGCTCGATCCGCAGGCTCACACCTCTGTTTGTCGCTGAAAGCCGGCCCCTCGTCGTCCCCGTGGCGGATTCCGCTGCGTGGATGTTCCGCTCATGGCGCACGAATTTTCAGTCGCGGCTCATTGGGACGAAGCCTTCGATGACCGCCGCTTCCGGCTGTGGGTCGAGCGCCTGCGCGCCTCGCTGCGCGCGCCGAGCGTTCAACTCGGGTTGATCTTCATGGCGCCGCGCTATTTTCCGCACGCGGCCGAGATCCTGGAGATCCTGCGGGTGCATGGGCGGATCGCGCTGCTCGCCGGTTGCTCGAGCCAATCGTTGATTTGCGGTGGCGAGGAGATCGAAGCGAACGCCGGCCTTTGCGTCGGCCTGTACCACCTGCCTGGGGCGCAACTTCATGGCTTCCACTTCACTCAACAGCAACTCGATGAATCCAGCGGGCCCGCCTCCTGGCACGCGGCGACCGGCCTCCGCCCGGACGCACATTACGCCTGGCTGGCTTTTGCCGATCCTTTCGGGCTCGATTGCGATTCCTGGCTGCGCGGCTGGAACGAGGCTTACCCCGGCGCACCGGTCCTCGGCGGCCTGGCCAGCGGCGGCCACGGGGCACGCACCACGCAGATCTACCTCAACGGCGAGGCGCACGACGAAGGGGTCGCCGTCGTGGCCATCGGCGGGAACGTCGAGATCGCAGGCGTCATCTCCCAGGGTTGCACCCCCATCGGCGAAACCTGGACGATCACCAAGGCCAGCGAGAATCTCATCCTCGAGATCGGCAACCGCCCGGCCTATCATATCCTGAATGAAACCTTCGCCAAACTCCCGCCCGAGGAACAAAAGAAAGCCCAGGGCAATCTCTTTATCGGATTGGTGGTGAACGAATACCTCGAAGAATTCCGGCGCGGCGATTTCCTCGTCCGCAACCTCCTTGGGGCCGATCCCGTTTCCGGCATCCTCGCCGTCGGTGCCTTTCCCCGCGCGGGGCAGACCATCCAGTTCCAGCGGCGCGACGCCACCGCGGCGAACGAAGACATGCTCGCACTCCTCAATCGCGCCCACGAGCAATTCGGAGAACGCGTCATTTACGGCGGGTGCCTGTGCAGTTGCAATGGGCGCGGCTCCGGCCTGTTCGGCTATCCCAACCACGATGCGGGCATGGTGCAGCGCCGCCTCGGCCCCCTCGCCCTGACCGGCTTCTTTTGCAACGGCGAGATCGGCCCCGTCGGCAACAAGAATTTCCTGCACGGTTACACCGCTTCACTCGCCCTTTTCGTCCAAAAACGCTGCCCGTGATCTTCGCCCCTGCCAGCTACGTCGATCCTCTGCCGATCGCCGAACTCTTCCCCAAGCCCCAGCCGCTCCACCTGGAGATCGGCGCGGGCGACGGCTCTTTCCTCGTCGCCTTCGCCCAGGCTCGCCCCGAGCTGAACGTCCTCGGCCTCGAACGCCTTCTGGGAAGACTCCGCAAGATCGAAAAGAAATCCCGGCGCGCCAAACTCGAGAATGTCCGACTCCTTCGCATCGAAGCCGGCTATTTCGTCAAATTCCTGCTCCCGCCCGCCAGTCTCGAAGCCGTCCACATCTATTTTCCCGACCCTTGGCCCAAGCGCCGCCACCGCAAAAACCGTCTCATCCAGCCCGAATTTGTCCAGGACCTCCACCGCGTCCTCCGCCCCGGCGGCCACCTCTACCTCCGCACCGACGACGCCGACTACTTCTCCCAAATGCAAACCGTCCTCGCCGCCGCCCCCAACTTTGCGGCACTCGACACCCCGCCCGAACTCCTCGCTACCGTCACCGATTTCGAACGCGAATTCCACCGCCGCGGCACCCCCACTCTCCACGCCGCCTACTCCGCCCGCTAAACCGGATCCCGCGTCATTGGAAAATCGAAATTCGCCTTACGAAAATTCCTCAGGCCGCCAGCGGTTCCACTTCATGGTCGATCGCCTGCGCGTGCGCCCTTCGAGCCACGCGCAAATCGTAATCGGCCTGCAAACCGATCCACATCTCCGCGCTCGTCCCGAAGCAGCGCGCCAGGCGCAGCGCGGTGTCCGCCGTGATGCTCCGCTTTTCCAGCACGATTTCGTTGATGCGCCGCGGCGGCACTTTCAACGTTCGCGCCAGCGCATTCTGCGAAAGCCCGCGCGGTTTCATGAATTCCTCCCGGAGAATCTCGCCCGGATGAATCGGAGGCAATTTGTTCGCTTTCATCGCTTCAATGGTAATCTGCAATTTCCACCTCGAACGCATCTTGGCCCTCCCAGCGGAAGCATAGGCGCCACTGATCGTTCACACGAATGCTGTGCTGCCCGGCCCGGCTGCCCTTCAAGCCTTCCAGGTGGTTCCCATACGGCACGCGCAGGTCGTTCAGCGTCCTCGCTTGGTGCAACAGCAACAACTTCCGCCGGGCCGCCCGTTGGATCGCGGCCGGCAGCCGGCGCGAAATCTCGTCGTCGAACAGTTTTTCCGTTTCGCGGCACGCGAAGCTGCGGATCATGACCGCCCTCTATAACGCCAAGCGTCATAGAGGTCAATGCCTCCATTTCAACTGATTCGAGGCGATTTATCCCTGCCGGCCAGCAACTCGCCCGCTGAGCCGCTCGCGGTCTTCCTTCGGTTGCGTTTTGCCCAGAACTGGATTATAACATTCGTAGTACTAACGAATAGATTTGATATGGTGACCCCGTTGAAATTGCGCGCTTTGGGAAACTCAGTGGGAACGATCATTCCCAAGGAAGCTCTCGCCCGCCTGAACGTCAAGGAAGGTG
Source organism: uncultured Verrucomicrobiota bacterium (assembly GCA_964478815.1). Lineage (GTDB taxonomy): Bacteria > Verrucomicrobiota > Verrucomicrobiia > Limisphaerales > SXQI01 > DASVNK01. Next base: position 709 of record CAYZKY010000146.1, on the reverse strand, counting down.
ACACCCTGTACCTCACCGAAGCACCCAACGGCGAATATCGCCTCACCGCTGGCGATCCCGACTTCGCCGAAACCATGGAAATCGCCGAAGGCTTCATGAAGCGCTATCGCAATGCGTTGCGGGAGCTGGCTAAATGAAAGAGCCGCGCTGGCTGGCCGAGGCGGAAATTCTGGCTATTCACGAACGGTTGCTGGCGGACCACGGCGGGTTGGCGGGAGTTCGGGATGAAGGATTGCTCAAGTCGGCCCTGGATCGGCCGCGCAACCTCTTCGCCTACGAAAAGCCATCCATCTTCGACCTTGCCGCTGCCTACGCCTACGGCATCGCGAAGAACCATCCCTTTCTGGATGGAAACAAACGCACGGCTCTGGCGGCTGCCGGCATCTTTCTGGAACTGAACGGCTACGAACTCATTGCGACCGAAATCCAGGCTGTCACCGTCACTCTGGCGCTCGCCGCCGGCGAACTCGATCAGCAAGCATTCTCCGCCTGGCTCCGGCAAGAATCCCGCCCGAGGAAAAAGCCGGGGCGAGTCTCGAGATAGCCCGGACGCATTTGACGCTGCCCGCCGTCCGGGGGCCTTCGCGCCACGCGAGATACTGCGAGGCGTGGACGAAAGGCTCGGGGTGCCGGCTTGGAAATGCTGAGTCGAGCGGGTGTAATTTTTTCTGGGTGAGGTTTAATTCCATAAGGATAGCCATTGCTGGTT
>CAYZKY010000145.1:0-15880 GCA_964478815.1 uncultured Verrucomicrobiota bacterium | reverse complement strand
CCCACCCTCACGAAACCCGCGTAAATAGGACTTCCTGCGCGCAAAATGACCCGCCCTTCACCACCTCCAACTCCCTCCCGCCCCCACGGAAGTCTACATTTCCCGCGCGCGAATCGGGCCGAGCTCCCACCCCACCCACCCTGAAATCTCACCCCCTCCCGTCACTCCCCTTCCTGCCATCGCTTAGCCCGTGCGCGCACCCTCACGAAACCCGCGTAAATAGGACTTCCTGCGCGCAAAATGACCCGTCCGTCCGCCTTTCCGACCCCCTCCCGTCGCCCCGGAAGTCTACATGTCCCGCACCCGAATCGGGCCGACCTCCCACCCCACCCACTTTGAAACCTCGCCCCCGGCCGACCCTCCGCCCCCTCACCGCGGAACCATTCCCGACCCTCACCTTCTGGCTCGCAACTCAGAGCTATCCCCAGGTTCGCGACCGTCCTCCTCACGCCAGCTCCGTGAATATCCGGTTGGAACGGGAGAATCACTCCGGTGCTGCCCGCTTCGCCTTCACCTCCATGGCCGGCCACAACGAATCGCACCCCCCGCCGGAGGGCGGGTTTGCCCCGGCGGGGGCGGTTGTGTATCTTGGCCGCTCGAAATAGACGATGAATAGCGATAGCGACGCCGGGGTGCAGGAGGTTCCCCTTTCCGGCCAGACCGCCAGCACCGGCGGCGAGGACCCGACCATTGGGCAGGACCATCCAACGCCCGCACAACTCAAGGAGCTGCGGGCCAAAGCCGCCAAAGCCGACGAGAATTGGGATAAATATCTGCGGATGGTGGCCGATTTTGAGAATTACAAGAAGCGCGCCGCCCGGGAGCGGACGGACGCGGCGAAGTACGCGAACGAAGCGCTGATCGAGAAACTGCTGCCGATCATGGATAATTTCGAAGCCGCCCTTGCGGCGGCCAAGGCGCCCGCGGCCAAGCTGGATTCGCTCCAGCAGGGGGTGGGCATGATCGCCATGCAGTTAAAAGGATTTCTGGCCGAAGCCGGGGCCGAGGAGATCGATGCCGTCGGCAAGCCGTTCGATCCGAATATCCATGAGGCGGTCTCCGAGATCGCGTCCGAGGAGGTGCGGGAAGGATACGTCGCCCAACAAATGCGGAAAGGGTACAAATTGCGCGAACGCCTGTTGCGCCCGGCAATGGTGGTGGTGGCCAAAAAAGCATGAAAAATTCCTCGAAGCGGGATTATTATGAAGTGCTGACCGTCACCCGGACGGTCACGGTCGAGGAACTCAAGAAAGCCTACCGCAAACAGGCGCTCAAGCACCATCCCGACCGGAATCCCGGCGACAAGGTCGCGGAGGAAAAATTCAAAGAGGTGGGCGAGGCGTACGAGGTCTTGAGCGACCCGCAGAAGCGCGCCGCCTACGATCAGTTCGGGCATGCGGCCTTCGATCCGCGTTCGCGGGCAGGCGGCGCCAGGCCGGGAGGGTTCCACGACCCTTTTGAGGTTTTCCGGGATGTGTTCGGCGCGGGCGGTGCCAGCAGCATTTTCGAAGATATTTTCGGCGGCGGGGGCGGAGGCGGAAACGGCACCGGTCCGGCCCGGGGATCGGATCTGCGCTACGATCTCGAGATCGGCTTCGAAGAAGCGGTGCTCGGGGTGGAGAAGAATATATCGCTGACGAAGCTGGAAGCGTGCGAACCGTGCCGGGGAACGGGGGCCGAGAACGGTTCCGGGCGCAAGACCTGCGCGGCCTGCGGCGGGCGCGGGCAGATCGTGATGTCGAAGGGGATTTTCAGCATTGCGCAGACATGCTCGCAGTGCGAAGGGGCCGGCTCGACCATCGAACGCCCGTGCAAAGGGTGCGCGGGAGCCGGGCGCATCGAGAAGAATTCGAAAGTGACGCTGCGCATTCCGGGAGGGGTCGACACCGGGGCGCGATTGCGCTCCGTGGGAAATGGCGAGGCGGGGTTGCGCGGCGGACCGCCCGGCGATCTGTATGTCGTGCTCCATGTGCGCGAGCACGATGTGTTTCATCGGGAGGGGGACGATTTGGTCTGCGACGTGCCGGTCAGCTTTACGCAAGCGGCGCTGGGTTCAGATCTCGAAGTGCCCACCCTGGGCGGGCGCGGGCATATCCGCATTCCGGCGGGCACGCAAACGCATACGATCTTCCGCATTCGCGGCAAAGGCGTCCGCAGCCTGCAAGGGCATGGACAGGGCGATTTGCGGATTCGGGTGGTGGTCGAAATCCCCACGCACCTGAACGCCGAGCAGAAGGCGAAATTACACGAATTCGACAAACTCTGCGAGCCGAACACGAACCCGCTTATTCAGCGGTTTTTCGAGAAGGCGAAGCGGTTTTTTCACGCGAGTTGAGCACGATGTCCGGCGTGGCCTGAATGGGCTGAAACTGCCGGACCTCCGGATCGTAAACAAATAGCTCCGCGCTGGCGATTTTGAAGAACCACGCGTGGAGCCGCAGTTTGCCGGCCGCCAGTCGCTCTTGCACACAGCGGTACTCGTGGAGCCGCTCGATGGAAAAAAGCACATTCTCCTCCTCCGCCGCCCGCTGGCGGTCCTCTTCCGAGACGAGATGCTGATACTTCTCCTCGATGGTGTGGCGCACCGGCGCCGCTTGCTCGATCCAGTTCCGCAAATGCGGATTCTCGGCGAGTTCCCTTCCCGGATTGAGCAGGGCGGCCACGGCGCCGCATTTCGAGTGGCCGCACACCACGATGTCGCTGACTTGCAGCACCTCGACCGCGAACTCGACGCCCGCGCCCACGGAATGTCCCTGAGCCGCCGGATCGGGCGGAGGCACGATGTTCCCGACGTTTTTCAGCACGAATAGATCCCCCGGACGGCTTTGGGTGATGAGCTCCGCGATAACCCGCGAATCCGCGCAGGTGATAAAGAGGGTGTGAGGCTTCTGCCCCTCGCGCGAAAGGCGGCGGAAGAGTTCGCGGTGAATCCCGAACTCCTCCGTGCGGAAACGATGCACTCCATCGATCAGCTTTTGCATAGGCCCAGATTGCCCGGCTTCCAGCCCTTGACGCAAGCCACTCATCCAAACCGGGTTGGCGACGGGAAGTGCCGGGCATCGGCTCAGTCGAAGCACGTCCGCGATCCGATCGAGGCAGCAGAATCGGCTTTACGGGTGGATCGAAGGGTGGTTAACGTCTGGGTTAGTGGCGGTCAAAAGCATGAGTTCGCGAGGTACATTACGGTCGTTCGAGCCCTCTGGGTGGTTTCGATATGCCCATTCCGCAGGTTCGACGCGGCCTCCACGAACCCGACTGCATTGTTACTTTCTGAATTCCCCCCGCAGATACACATTACGAAACGGCAAAAAAAACCTATGAGAAAAAGAACATTCGGACTCACGGTCATGGCAACTGCCTTGGCTACGCTGGTCCCGGGACCGACCGCGCTGGCTGCACCTATCGTCGATCCCGGCTGGAGTTTGTTCCAGACAGATCCCGCCACGACCTCCTTTTTCGGTTTCGCCTTCGAAGGTGTGCCGCTGGGCGACTTCGATTTCGGCGGAACGATCGGCCTCGAGACGGTGGGGCCGACCGATACGATTATTCGCCGCCTCTCCGCCGCGGCGGACCCTTCGGCGATGGTTGCGACCGTGGTCGATGCGTTCCAGTTGCGCAGCGTTGGGGAGGTCAGCATTCTGGGCGGGCCGCTGGGCATTTATTATCTCACGCTGTCCAGCGCTCGCGGCGGTCCCGCCAGCACCGGGACGATGACCATTGGTTTTGGTCCGGAAGGAGACCCGCATGGGACGTACAGTTCGTCGTTCGACCTCTTTGTGGACATCCGGCTCGGGAGCGGTTTCGGCCCGATTCTCGATTCGCGGCTGATTTCCATTCCCGACAGCGGAGCCGTCCCGTGGCGGCATGAGCCGACGGGCCCTATCCAGATTCCAGGAGTGAACGTCAACCTGAACGGGGTCGATTCCCAAAACGATCTTTGGGCCATCGGCATGATCTCGAAGACAACGCCCAACGGATCGATCGGATCGCACAATGCCGGAGCGGTCCCGGACGCAGGCGGCAGCCTCCTCTTGTTCGGGCTGGCCCTGGCGGGGATCGGCTGCGCGAAGGCCGCGCGCCGGGAGCAGTAACAAGAATCGCGACTCGGCAGCCCTGAAGTCGCTGGGATCACGCCGGAGGATCCGCCACCGGCGGCCCGGGCGCGAACTTTGAAAGGTTCGCCCGGGCCGTGTTTTCGGGCCGGGCTGGCTCGGCTTGCGCAATCGCGCGTCATGCCAAAGAGTATCCGGCCATGCATCGTTTTTACATCGAGCCCGCTCAGAGCAGCGGCCAGACGCTGAGTCTATCCGAGCGGGAGAGCCACCACGCCCAGCATGTCCTGCGGGTCGCCGAAGGAGATCGGGTGGCCGCTCTCGACGGCCAGGGCAGCGAGCTGCTGTGCCAGGTGCAGTCCGTGGGGAAGGCCGGCGTGCAGCTCAAGGTTTACCAGCGAAATTCGGTTGCCGCGGCCGCCTACCGGGTGACGCTGATTCAGGCCGTGCCCAAGGGCAAGGCGATGGAGGCCATCATTCAAAAAGCCACGGAATTGGGCGTTCATCGCATTGTGCCGATTCTGTCCGAACGCACCGTGGCGCATATCGATTCCGACAGTTCGGAGACGAAGGTGGAAAAGTGGCGCTGGATCGCCATCGATGCCATCAAGCAATCCGGCTCGGCCTGGCTGCCGAAGATCGATCCGCCGGCCAAACCCGCAGCCTTTCTCGCTCAAGGAGAACGGTTCGAACTTCCGTTGATCGCGACCTTGCAGCCGGATGCCAAGCATCCGCGCGTTTTCTTCCGCGACTTTATGCAGGAGAAGCGGCGTCTGCCGCGCGATCTATCGGTTTGGGTCGGACCCGAGGGCGATTTTACGCCCGCCGAAGTCAACGCCATCCGCACCGGGGGTGCGCTCCCGATAACGCTCGGGCCGGTCGTGCTGCGATGCGAGACGGCGGCCTTCTACTGCCTCTCCGTCCTCAATTACGAACTCAACGCTCCGGCCTAACCCCGGTTCCGACTCGCGGACCATGCCGCATCGGAGTCGCTCCTCAGATCGGTTCCCCGGAGGACTGAACGAGCTCGTGGTACTGGCGGACGAGTTCTTTGGTTCTCGGGCCGGGCGTGCCGGAACCGATCACGCGGCCATCCACCTTCACGACCGGGACGACTTCCGCGCCGGTGCCGGTGAGGAAGCATTCGTCGGCGTTGAAAACATCGTAACGGGTGAGGTTCGGCTCGGAGACCTTCAGGCCGGACGCGCGAGCCAGATCCATGACGACGCCGCGCGTAATGCCGTAGAGAGCCCCCGCGCTCAGCGGCGGCGTGAGCAGCTCATTTCCCTTCACGATGAAGAGATTATCCCCCGTGCATTCGGCCACATAGCCTTCATGGTTCAGCATGATGGCCTCCTCGCAACCGCCGTTGTTCGCTTCGATCTTCGCGAGGATGTTGTTCAAATAGTTCAGCGACTTGATCGCCGGATTGAGCGCATTGTGAAGGTTGCGCGTGGTCGGCACGGTGATGATGTCCAGCCCGCGGGCATAATACTCCGCGGGATAGAGCTGAATCTTGTCGGCAATGACGATCACCGAGGGCCGTTTGCATTTGTTGGGATTGAGCCCCAGGCCGCCGACGCCGCGGGTCACGACGAGCCGGATGTAGCCATCGCGAATGCCATTTTGCCGGCAAGTCTCGACGACGGCGCGGCAAATCTCCGCGTGGGGCATCGGCAGCGTGAGGAGGATCGCCTTGGCGGAGTAGAACAACCGGTCGATATGTTCCTTCAGCTTGAAGACCCGGCCGTTGTACGCGCGGATGCCTTCGAAAATGCCGTCGCCATAGAGCAGACCGTGGTCGAACACCGAGATCTTCGCGTGCTCTTCGTCGTAATACTGGCCGTCGATAAAAATCTTCATTTGCAGAGCGCGCGCAGCATAGGCGGAGGGGATGCCCGGCGCAAATCGGAAACGAAGCGGAATCGGCCTTCATCATCGACAAGGAAAACCGCGCGCCACCCCGGAGCGGGCCGCGCGCGGTTGCTCAACCATTGTCCGAAAAGATTACGGCAACTTCCGCAGCCGGCCGTCCGCGCCGATGACCGACGCCTGGTGCATCTCCCCTCCGTTGTCCCACACCAGGTGAATCTGGCGAATGTCCTTCGCCGCGAGCTGCGCCAGAATCTCGGGATCGATCCCCTCTTCAAGCTGCGGCTCGAAGAGAAAATCCTCCCAGAAATTGTGATGCCCCGGACGGAAGCTCTGCGAATAGTAGCCGCGCAGGACGATCGGTTTCTCGATCAGCCCTTCGAGGCGCGTTTCCTTCCAGGCCAGCAGCGGCGCCGTGTAGCCCGCGCTCGGCCCGGTCGGCGGAGGCGGGGTCAGGAAGGAAACCGTGGCCGAGAGGCCGGTCTTGGCCGGCACGATGCGGGTCACGGGCAGCCCTTCCGCCAGCGAATCCGGCACGCGCCGCAGCCGCACTGTATCCTCGGTAATCGCGCTCCAATCCGGGCCGTCGCCGTACCCCATCATCCCCGGCCGATACCCCAGCGTGAGGAACAATTCGAGGTCGGACGTCGTTACGACCGGGCTCTCGCCGCTCCGTGCCGCCCGGATGACCGAGCGCAACGTGGCCCGTTGGAACACGGGACTGTTTGCGAAGCCCCACGCATCCGTCAGCTCCTGGCCTTGTTCGTCCGGCGGCGTAACCGTGTGGCGGAAATCGGGGAAGGACGCCATCTCCCCGGATTGCATACGCCGCTGCGATCCCTCCAGGTAGGTCAGTGCCGCGGTAGTGTAGATCGTCGTGGCCAGGTTTGAATGGACCAGCCGGAGGTCCCGCGCCGCCAGCCCCAGCCGCACCTTGGCGCGGTGGTTGGCAAAGACGCTGCCGAATTCTCCCTGAAAAAGCTCCCATTCGCCCGGTTGATTGAGCAGGAACCGCGTCGTGGGCACTCCATCGCTCTGCGGCAGCGGCCGCACCTGTTTCACGACAAGATCGCCCGGCACGATCTTCTTGAACTCGAAATCGAGCGTGTATTGCTCCTGCTTGGGATGATCCCGCTCCCAGCCGTTCGCCACGCGCGAGAAGAACGTGGCGAAGTTCTCGTAGTCTTGTGGAAATCGCATCACCTGCGCCCCGCGCTGCACCAGGCTGGAGCCTTGCTTCTCCGAGGTAAACCGGCTGGAACCGAAGCTCAGCACCTGCACGACCTCCGGCACCGCGCTCCCGTCCGGATTGGTCACCGAGACCGCCCCGAGTTGCGAAACGAGATTGGCCTCGAAGCTCCGCCCTTCCGTCGAGCGGGTGAACCGCACCGTGGCCACGCCATTGGCGAGTTCATCGGGGTCGGGATTCGAATAATGCACGAGAATGGCCATGCCCACTTCGGCTTCGTCGACCCGGTGGCGGAGTCGTTCGAGCACGGCGTTCAGATTGTAAAAACTCGCATAGACCTTGCGAATGGCCCGGAAAACGCCGCGTTCGCTTTTCTCGGTCGGATCGCAGGCGCTCGGCCCGTTCTGGTCGTTGTCCTGATCGTCCTCGAGGCAGCCGCTATAACTATCGTACAGCCCCGCTCCCGTGAAATGCTCGGTGTCCTCGACATTGGTGGAACTGCGGAACCGGATGTTTTTCTTCGGATCGAACTGGCCGAGCAGGGCCGCAGCGATCGCGCTGCGTTGAGCCTCCGTGAAACTGGTCGAGTCCGTGATGGCCCGCCGGATGAAGTTGAGATCCGCTTCGAGCGCGCCGACATTCGGCGGATAACTGTGCTTGGATAGCCGCTGCTCGATCAACGCGCCCAGCGTTCCCCCTGCGGGCAGGGACTGGCTCATGAATTCGTCCCATAGGTCGAACGAAATCCCCAGACTCGGCGGTGAATTCGCCGGAATCTCGCGCCGGAGATAACCGAAGTTCGCCACCTTGCCGCCGAAGAACTTTACGTCAACCGGATGCAGCCCATCCGTCGGCGCTGTATACGCGCCGTACCGCGCCTTCGGCGTCAGTTGGATCGGCGGGGGCACTTTCAACTCCGCGATCTCCGCCCGCACGGCGGGGTCCGTGGCCGTCGCATCCACCAGCCGGAGAGACGACTCGCCGAAATACATCGTCGCTTCCACGAGCACATCGCGGTTGGTCAAAGCCTGCGCCTGCGCCTTCAATTCCTCCGTGCCCAGCCACGCGAACGGCACCCCGTACGCCGCCGCCAGAATCGCCACATGCGAATTCGGCGTCGCCGGACTCAGCGTGAGAATCCCCGCCAGATACGGCAACTCGGCCGGAACCGCATCCGTCAACAGAATGTCGTGCGGCTGGAGTTGACCGTTCGCATAAGCGGACTCGATCTCCGCCGCCGGAAAGTATTTCAACCGGCCCAACGCCCAGCCCGCGGAGTACACGCTCGCGCCGGTGCCCCATTCCGCCATGCTGCCGACTTCAATGCCGCGCGCCGCCAGCAGAGCGCGGTTTGCCTCGGCCGACGCCGTTTGTTCATAGGTCGGCACATAGACCATCCGGATCGGTTGATACGCCACGATCGCCGCGCGCACGCGTTCGAACCACGCCACGATCTCCTCGACCGTATACGGATCCTGCCCCACGAATTGCACGCCGATCTCCGTGTTGTTCGGCGCCGGTGGGTAGAGCAACGCCCCCAGCACCGCCTGCTGCCCTTCACGTCGCAGCGTTGCCGCGTCGAACTCTTCCGGGCGCATGCCCTTGAACTGCGCCAGCCGCGCCACCGCGAAATCGTAATGGAACTTGGTCTTTCGACTGTCCTGAAAATAGACCTTGTGCGGTTCGTTCGCCGGCAGCGTGAATTTCACCCAGCGCACTTCCGGTTGGTCGAACCGCGTCAACTCCGTCACGAACAGGTCTTCCGGATGGAAAATCTGGTTCTTCCAATCGTTCGCCGCCGTCCGCTCCGCCGCCTTCACCCGGTAGAACTGCGCCGCCGCGCCGGGCCGCAGATCGATGAACGGCAGCGGATGCTCGCGATAAAGGCTCGAACCGATGGTCACCGCGACGGTCGACCAGTTCGGCAAGGCGGAGGCCGATTCCACCGTGTAAACCAGCTCATCCGTCTGGCGCAGCTCCAACCGGACCGCCCCGTTGGTCATTCGCCCAATCTCCAGCTTCGGACGCGGGAGCTGCGCCCACGCGCCGGTCGCGGCCATCAGCCCGGCCAACATCCAAACTCTAAGAGCCGGTCTGAAAATTCCGGCGGGGGTGGCGGCGAGGGATTTTGGCTGCGGCCGAGGCGGCGCGACCGGCGCATCCCCGCAGCGGGCTGTAACGGTCGGGCCAACGAAGGCCCCAGCCGAAAGACCCGCCGCCACCCCTGTCGCAATTTTCAGACAGGCTCTAAAGTATGACTGTACCATAACAGCCAACAGTTTAAACGACCCGCACCATCCATCAAGCCCAACCGCTGCCACCTTCGGGGTATTGCCTGGGATGGGGCGGTCGAGGTGATGGAGTTGGTGGGGAAGCACCAGACCTATACGAGCCACTGCCGACTTCGACGAAGGCCCCTCTCCGAAGCCGCTCCTGAAACCGCGGAACGGAGCGCTTCACCGCCGGACTGGGCGGCTTCCGCATGGCCCGGGCAGGCTTGCCTCCTCCAGCCTCCAATCCCCGCTCCGCCGGTATCCTTCAAGGCACCGATTTCCAAACGGGAGAAAAAGTTCATTTCGGCTGAAACCTCTGCCACGAATCCGTTCAGTAACGACTGATGAACCAGCCCTTGTCGGTGCCCGTTCGCAGACCATCGCGAGCGAACCATCCCGATGGACCCGTCGTCCCGCACGCCCGGCGCCCCGGCCAAGCTGACCGGGGCAAACGGCGCGGAGGGGCATAGCACCAGTTCGTCCCAAGGATTGCCCAAGTGGACAGTACAACCATCAGCGGAGCCGCCAGATCGCCAGGCCGAGGCGAACCAACGGGAATAAGCGCACCGGACCCCGGCCTTAAACCTCGCCCCTCCCCCATTCCTGAGGCCCGGGCGGATCGCGCCCCCCTCTCCCTCGATGAGGTCTGCCTCCGCTACTGGCAGCCGCTCCGCGCGTCGCTCCTGCACCGAGGCCTGTCCCCCGAAGACGTCGAGGACCTCACCCAGGAATTCTTCCTCCGCCTCATCGAGAAAAACTGGCTCGCCCCCTACGACCCCGCCCGCGGCCAGCTCGGCAGCTTCCTCCTCGTCCTGCTCAAGCGCTTCCAAACCAACGCCTGGCACAAGCAGCACTGCCAAAAACGCGGTGGCGGCCAGACGCCCATCCCTCTCGACGCCCTCGAACCTGCTCAGCGCGCGGCCGTCGAGCCCACCGACCCCGCCACCCCCGCCACGCTTTACGACGCCGATCGAGCCGCCGCCGCGCTCGTCCGCGCCCTCGCTCAACTCCGCGCCGAAGCCCTCGCCCACGGCACCGCCGACCGCTTCGACCTCCTCGAACCCACCCTTTTCGGAGAGAAAACCGCTCTTTGCTACGCCGAACTCGCCCAACATCTCGGAACCACCGAAACCGCCGTTAAGTCGTTGATCCACAGGCTTCGGGGTCGCTTCCGTGCCCTACTGCACATCGATTTCCACAGCCGCTCCGAGGTATTTTACTACACAGAGCGGCAATTCCTGTGCGACCTTTCCGCTGATATCATTAAGTAATATGTATGTGCATTGATATGGAGCTGATCATTCGCAAAATCAAACATGAAACATGGAGTCATGTTGGCAAGGCATGGCGGTTTAACTGATTTAGCGTTAAAACAATAATGTGCAGTAAAAAATATGTGGCTATGCACTTGACTCAAGTGCTCCAGTCCCGACATCCGCTATTCGAGAGACGCGTAGCATGGCGCTTCTGGCTCGCGGGGCGCTTTTGGAGCGAAAAATGACTTAGGTCTCGGTTCTCTGTCGGCAGTGCATACTGGGGCATTCTCGGCAAATTACTTGAGTCAAGCGCATAACCACACAAAAAAAACGATATGAATCTAAATATAACAGAGACATCGACAATCAAACTTGGGTTTATTACAAGTGGTTCACAGGCTATAAACTCGGCCAATACTGAACAGATCGCTGCCGGAAAATCCATGATGCCACCATTAAATAACGCGCTAATCTTTCGGGCTCCAGCGATCTTTCGCAGAATGCTTTTAGCAGCCTGCATTGCGGCTGCCGTAATCAATTGTGCTTCACCAACATTCGGCGCTGCAATAGTTCAATGGGTGGAGGACGGAAATGGGCAAGATTATCTATTAACATACTTCACCGATATGAGGGTAGACATAGGCGATCCATGGAAAACTATGGCCGAAGGATCTACGCATGCCGATTGTAATGAGGGAAAAATGACAGGCACTATCGAGGCGACAAAGCAAATTACTTTTGAAGTCGGCTGGGATGAGCTTGTCGTTGCAACGCTAGGAATACAGACATCAGTAAGCGTCAGCGTGTCGCGAGAATTCACAATTCCACCTTGCAAAGAGACTGCAATTGTAGAATGGAAATGGGTTGGTGATTATGTTCACGATGGAGTTATTTCAACCTATAGTGAAGATAGAAAAGAATTAATCACATCAACTACGTTTGGAAACGGTTATTACAACTACGCACCAAAGATCGGTTCTATGGTCACGACCCCTTGCAAGCATGGTTGCTGCGACGTGCCCGAGGGATCTCCGCATGGCTCACTTGAGTTGATTGGCGCGCTGGCTCTGATTGGTTGTTCTGTGTGTTTTCGCAAGCAAATGCATTCGTAACACTGCCCGTCCCCCGTATTCACATTGTTTGGATGTTGCTCTGCGACTTCTTCCACCGTCGAGTTTCCAACAAGCGAGAGTCAAGTTTCATGACCTCACCTCGCAGCTTTTTGCTGCGAGGCCGTTCCTTGTCGTCGGCCCAGCACGCAAACGCTTCCCTTGCGGGACTTCCTCCGGCGATACAGGAGGCCGTTCAGAGCACCACGCGTTCCATCCCCGAGCGCTCGGCGATCCAGCCCACCGTCTGGGTCGTCTCCGCCCGCCAGCGCGCCGCCCACGCCAGCTTGGCCGTATCCCCTTGGGTCTTCAGTTCGGCTTCGCCCCTCGTTCGTCGCGGCCATTCCTCCGTGATCGTTCGTTCCGCCTGGGCCTCCGCCGTCTCCGTCGCTCCTCCCCGCCATGCCCCGCTCTGATCCCTTCCGATTTGGGCGAGTCAATCCTCCCAGTTTAACTCCCGATATGCCCGGCGGCGTTCATGGTAATCACGGCCGGCACCTCGTACGCATGACGCTGGATTTCCGGCCAACTCGTGGTTGGGAGCACCAGAATCGCGAGGCGCGGCCGGCCAGGTTTTCTGGTAGCCCGGATGATCGTCGTTAGCGGCACCTCGGCGATTCCTCCGATTCCCGTGGCAAACTTCGCGGATTTGGATAAATTCTGGCATGAGCGTAGAACAAATCGAAACCCAGGTATTGGCGCTGCCTCCGGATGAAAGACGGAGGTTCGCCCAGTGGTTTTTCGACCATGAGGCAAAAATTCTCGACGCGGACTCCGATAAACCCGTGAACGCGCCAATCTCATCGGATGCGGCCAGGCCCGACTGCGAGGCTCTGTCAGGCGTTCCCAGCCGTCCGACCGGCTTCGTCCGCAAGTGGAGCGGCACCGCGAGAAAGACCGAAACGGCCGGCGACCCTTGGCTCGCCCGCATCAACGCGAAGCATCTCCGCTGACGGATGCGTTTGCTGTTGGATGCCAATGTTTTGCTCGATTGCCTGGTGCTCGAAGCCTCGGGCTAGCCGCGCCCCGGCCAGTCGGCCAGCGAACGCGTGCTCGGCCTGTGCGACACGGGCCAGCATGAAGAGCTGGTGGCCTGGCACACGCTTTTCATTTGATTTTCCCAACTTCCCCTTGCCCCATCGCCCCACCTGCGCGACTTTGCCTCCATGACTGCGAAGCACGTTTCGTGGTCATCTGGATCGTCTCCGAACAGCAGTCCCGGGCCGCCGCCGAGCCTCCTGTTCCGACTCGCCCCCGGATGGCCCCACGACAACTCTGCCCCAGGGAGCCTCCCCTCCCTGCGCTCGCCCCTGCCCGAATGCCGCCATCACGCTCGGCTACCCTTCCCCTCAACCAGCCCTCCCCGATCCGACCAATCCCATTTGCCCCCGCCAACTCCTCCCCAAAAAACAGGGGGGGGTGCCACGCCGCCGTCATCTCCACCCCTCAAGTCAACATTTCCCTCACCTCGCTCAAAAAATGGGGGGGGGTGCCCGTGTCCCCAGCCCCGGTTTCAAACCTTCACATCAAAAAACAGGGGGGGTGGTCCCAGAACGTCGACTCCGCCTCGATCCGCGGTTCTCGCCTTGCGCCTCCAGTGGCCATCTTCGATCCCCTTTCCTGCCCTCAGAAAACCCCGAAAAAGCCCGAAATGCCCCTTCCTGCCCCCAAGTTTTCCGCCTTCCGCCCTCTCAGAAAACGCTCCGCCGCGCTCTCAGCGGCTCAGCCGCGGGTCTTTCAGGAATTCGGCGTGGCCGTCCAGGAACAATCGGTTCCGGCCGCGCGGGTGGGCGGCGCGGGCTTTCAGGGGCTCCGCCACGGCCGGGATCGTCCCGGGGAAGTAGGGATCAACGGCGAGTTCGACCTCGACCGGTCCGTTCGGCTGGCCGGCCTGGGGGTTGTTCGCCGCGCGCAGATCCGCCACGGCGGCGGTCACGGATTTCCCCCAGAAATTATCCAGGGGGACTTCCGGTTCGATCCGGTCGAAGCGCCACAGCCAGTAACGGGTCACCGGCGCGTTGGTCGCGGCGTCGATCGGTTGCGCCACTTGCACCGCCTGGCCGAGCGGCGGACGCTGCACCGAGGGACAGGACCAGAGGCCGAACCCGCTGAGGTGATTGCTCAGGGTGATCGCCGCCCAGCCCGCGCGCGGATCGGACTTCGGCCAGTCCGTCCAGGGCATGTAACCGCCCGGGAGGGACTGCTTCAGATCGCGGCGGTCGGGGAATTTGTCCTCGGACTCGCCGAGATACATCGAGAATACCAGCCCCATCTGGCGCAGGTTCGAGAGGCAGCTCGATTGCCGCGCCTTGCCTTTCGCTTTCGCGAGCGCCGGCAGCAGCAATCCGGCGAGGATCGCGATGATCGCGATCACCACCAGCAGCTCGATCAGAGTAAAGGCCCCGGCCCGCCCGCGCATAGAATGCTCGCAAACTACCTCTTTGCTCCCGAAATGAATACCGCCGAATTCGCCAAACGAGCCGGACGGCTCGCGTCGTTCGATCGGGTTTGATTGACAGGGAGTGGGCGCGGGATATACTGGCTGCACCATGAGGCGGGTGTAGCTTAATGGTAAAGTTCCAGCCTTCCAAGCTGGCCACGTGGGTTCGATTCCCATCACCCGCTCCAATCAAGAAGGCGACATCTACGAGGCTTTGACCGGCGTTTTGACTTGCGGCATCCGATGAACACGAAAGATTTGATTGCGCTGGGCGTTCCGCCGGGCGAGCCGACCCGGCGCGGGATCGATATGATCGCCCGGTATATCCTCAAGGGCCTCGACAAGGCGAAACTTGCGGAGGAGGTCGCCGCGGTGGTGCGCGAGCCGGCGGCTTTTGCGGAGGATGAGCTGCGCGGCGAATTCGCCAAAGCGCTGATGCGCCACCAGCGTCCCGTTCTCCCTGCTCCTGCCCCGTGGCGGCAATGGGGGGAAGGTCTGGAACCGGAGGCCCTGAACCAGATGGGGCGTGCGTGCCAGTTGCCGGTCTCGGTGGCCGGAGCGTTGATGCCCGATGCGCATGTCGGATACGGATTGCCCATCGGCGGCGTGCTGGCGACGGACAACGCCGTGATTCCCTACGCCGTCGGAGTGGATATCGCCTGCCGCATGAAGATGACGGTGCTTGATCTGCCGGTGCGCGAGCTGGATCGTCATCGCGAAGACCTCATCAAGGCCATCGAGACCGAGACGCGATTCGGGGTTGGCGCCACGTTCAAGGAACGCCGCGACCACGAGGTTTTGGAACAAGATTGGTCGGTGAGCCCCATCACCCGCCAGAACAAGGATCGGGCCTGGTCCCAGCTCGGCACGAGCGGCAGCGGCAATCACTTTGTCGAGTTCGGCCTTTTCACGAACGAAGAGGCCATCGGGGCTCTCGCGCCGGGCGAGTATGTGGCCTTGCTCAGCCACAGCGGCAGCCGGGGCACCGGCGCGGCGGTGTGCGATCATTACAGCAAGTTGGCGATGGCGCAGCATCCCGAGCTGCCCAAGGAGCACAAGCACCTGGCATGGCTGGCGCTCGACTCGGCGGACGGCCAGGAATATTGGGCCGCAATGGAATTGATGGGCCGGTACGCCGCGGCGAACCATTCGTTGATTCATCGACATCTCGCGCGCCACCTCCGGCTGGAGGTGCTGCTTGATGTCGAGAATCATCACAATTTCGCCTGGAAGGAGCGGCACGTCATCAATGGAGTGGAACGCGACGTGGTGGTGCATCGCAAAGGGGCGACTCCGGCGGGGGAGGGAGTGCTTGGCATCATTCCTGGATCCATGGCTTCGCCGGGCTTTCTGGTGCGCGGCCGGGGCAACGCGGCCTCACTGCGCTCCGCGTCGCACGGGGCCGGACGAGTCATGAGCCGGACGAAGGCGCTGGAAACGTTCATGTGGGAGAAGGTGAACCGTTTGCTTAAGGAACGGGGCGTGCGGTTGATCTCGGCCGGACTGGATGAAGTGCCGGGCGTGTACAAGGATATTCACCAAGTGATGGCCGCGCAGACCGATCTGGTGGAAGTGCTGGGACGATTCGACCCGAAACTGGTGAAGATGGCCCCTCATGGAGAGCGGCCCGAGGACTAAGCCGTAACCATGCAGTAGGGCTTCGCTTTCAAGCGCTTTCCCGCCATTTTT
>CAYZKY010000144.1:11010-16095 GCA_964478815.1 uncultured Verrucomicrobiota bacterium | reverse complement strand
GACGGTGTACTCGCTGCCCCGATAAATTTCGGTGTGTCCCTTCTGCCGGCCGAAGCCTTTGACTTCCGTGACGGTCATGCCTTCGATGCCGACTTCGCCCAAGGCGTCCTTCACTTCCTCCAGTTTGAATGGTTTTATGATCGCTTCGATTTTTTTCATACGGTTGGTTCGGGCTGGCGGGCGCTCCCAGCACGTCGTATGCGGAAGGCAATGGCGCAGCACATCGAAAAACCGCCAAGCAGTCTGGGTGCCAAGCTTTTAGCGGCGTGTTTTCTGATGCGTAATGCGTTGGAAATCAACGAGTTGTTACTAAATGAGTTCACTGTTGATTTTTAGCCACTAAATTACCCATGAACAAAACTCTCTTCGATGGCTATTTTTGTTCATGCTTTGGCTTAGGGGGTTACCCTTAGCTCAGGTAGGGCCGATCATATCTACCGGCGACACGGTATTAATCTGAAAAACTGTAAGCCAAATTTACAGTTTTTGGCAGGCCGAATGGCTCTATTGACCCGTATTTAATTCCTAAACTGTTTATGGTTAAAGTCTTGTGTATTCGATTAAATTTCGGCACACGCCTTGCTTGCGGTTTGCATGGGTTCTACAAGAGCCCGCCTAACCAAACTTAAAAATGAAAAATACCTCATTGTTCACCGCTCTGATGATCGTCGCGGCAACGCTTTCGCAAGCGTCTGCCGATATCGGCATTCCCGTGCCGGACGGCGGAGTTTCCGCCGCGCTCCTCGCTCTCTCGGTCGCCGGTCTCGGCTTGGCCAAGAAGCTGATCAAGCGCTAGTTCCTCCTCAGGTTCGCGAGGAACCGGTGAATAGCCGGTTTCTTGCGGCCTCTTTTCTGCCTCGCCAGCCCGCTTTCACCCGCTTGCCTTTCGTTGATGAATGGCGAGAGGGTTGTTCCTTTTTGAATCGAACTTTGGATTGTTTACGCCCGAAAAAAACTAGCTGCTCAATCATTCGAAATCGAAAGACCGACTGAAGAATCCTCCTCTGTTATGAATAAACTCTCCCCTCTGATGGGACTGGCAAGCTCCTTCGCGGCGACCGCCCTGCTGGCGGTTTCGTCGCCGGACACGCTTGCGAGTGCCAGTTGTCCGCTCGTACTACCACCCGCGCCCAATAATGAAGTCGACACCTTGGTCGCCGGGTACTATCCCAGCGGCACCGGTGCGGCCGGTGTGGCCAACAACTATAGCTGGATCACGGTCGACATCGTGAACGCGAGCCCCGAAGTCACTCCGATCGTCCCCAACGGCCTCTACCCCGCCTGGTGCATCGATTTCGAGACAAGCCTGGCGGTCCAACCCTACACGCAGTTTTTCCCGTACAACGGCCAGATTATTTCGAGTTGCGATCCCAGCCTCAATTCGCAGATCCCGGCGCACACGGGCGTCCATGTCGACGCCGCTACCTGGCGCCAGATCAATTGGATCATCAATCATCGCGGCACCATCGGCCAGCCGGGCTACCTCAATTACGGCATTGTCCAGGAAGCAATGTGGTACTTAATCGGCATTCCCAATCTCACTCCACCGCATTTGCCTGGATTCAATCAAACGGCCGTCAACAACTTGCTGGCCGCCGCCGCCGCCGCCGCTCCCAACTGGATTCCGGACTGCGGGGACAAGATCGCCGCCGTGATCAGCTACGATCAGAATTACAGCGCGCTGGACGATGTTCAGCTCATCATTATCGAAGTGCCGCTGGTGTGCGCATCAATCGGCAATTTCGTGTGGGAGGATACGAATGCCGACGGCGTGCAAGACCTCGGCGAACCCGGCATCCCGGGCGTCACGGTGCAGTTGCTGGATTGCGGCGGCAATGTGCTGGATAGCACCACGACCGACGCCAACGGCCTGTATGGATTCACGGGCCTGATGCCGGGCGACTACAAGGTCAAGGTGCTGGCACCCGCCGGTTACTTGCCGAGCCCGTCGGTCGCCGATACGGCCTCCGATCCGACCGATAGCGACGCGGATCCCGTGACGGGCGAAATGGCCTGCACGACGTTGGTGGGCGGCGAAAACGACGATACGTGGGACGCCGGCTTCTACAAACTGGCCAGCATCGGCGATTTCGTGTGGGAAGACACGAATGCCAATGGCCAGCAGGACCTCGGCGAACCCGGCATCCCAAGTGTGACGGTACAGTTGCTGGATTGCGATGGCAACGTGCTCGACAGCACCACGACCGATGCCAACGGTCTGTATGGGTTCAGCGGCCTGTTCCCGGGCGACTACAAGATCAAGGTGCTGGCTCCGGCCGGTTACCTGCCGAGCCCCTCGGTGGTCAGCCTGGTTTCCGATCCGACCGACAGCGATGCCGACCCGGTCACCGGCGAAATGGCCTGCACCACGCTGGTTCCAGGCGAAAACGACGATACGTGGGACGCGGGCTTCTACAAGCCGGCCAGCATCGGCAACTTCGTGTGGGAAGACAAGAACGCGAATGGCGTGCAAGACCTCGGCGAACCCGGCATCCCGGGCGTGACGGTGCAGTTGCTGGATTGCGCGGGCAACGTGCTCAACAGCACGGTGACGGACGCGAATGGCCTCTACGGCTTCGGCGGTTTGATGCCGGGCGACTACAAGATCAAAGTGCTGGCTCCGGCCGGTTACGCGGCGAGCCCGTCCGTGGCGGGTGGCGCCTCCGATCCGACGGACAGCGATGCCGACCCGATCACGGGCGAGATGGCCTGCACCACGCTGGTTCCAGGCGAAAACGACGATACGTGGGACGCGGGCTTCTACAAGCCGGCCAGCATCGGCAACTTCGTGTGGGAAGACAAGAACGCGAATGGCGTGCAAGACCTCGGCGAACCCGGCATCCCGGGCGTGACGGTGCAGTTGCTGGATTGCGCGGGCAACGTGCTCAACAGCACGGTGACGGACGCGAATGGCCTCTACGGCTTCGGCGGTTTGATGCCGGGCGACTACAAGATCAAAGTGCTGGCTCCGGCCGGTTACGCGGCGAGCCCGTCCGTAGCGGGCGGCGCCTCCGATCCGACCGACAGCGATGCGGATCCGATCACGGGCGAGATGGCCTGCACCACCTTGGTGGCGGGCGAGAACGATGACACTTGGGATGCCGGCTTCTACAAGCCGGCCAGCATCGGCGACTTCGTCTGGAAAGACACCAATGCCAATGGCCAGCAGGACCTTGGCGAACCGGGCGTGGGCGGAGTGACGGTGCGTCTGCTGGATTGCGCGGGGAACGTCCTGGCTTCCACCACCACCGATAGCAACGGCCTGTATGCCTTCACGGGGTTGACACCGGGCGATTACAATATCCTGGTGGTTCTGCCGGCCGGGTATGTGTTCACCACGCAGGATCAAGGCGCGAACGCCTCGGATAGCGACGCCAACACGGGCACCGGAGCCATGGCCTGCACGACCCTCGAGTCGGGCGAACATGATCCGACGTGGGACGCGGGGCTCGTCGAGCCCGAAGAGCCGTGCGTCGAGGGGCCGTTCTCCCTCACGGGCGGATCGAACTCCGGCAGCGGCGCGGGCAATGTCCGCACTTTCTCCGCCAACGGTGTCTCGGTGAAGGCGACCGCCTTCAGCCGCGACTCGGCCGGCGCTTGGGCGGCGGCCTACCTCGGCCAGTATAGCGGCGGCTTGGGCGTCACGGATTCCAGCGAAGGAGACGGCAGCAACAACAAGCATACCGTCGATAACGTCGGTCGCTTCAACTACATCCTGTTTGAATTCTCGCAGGAAGTCACCGTGACGAGCGCCACGCTCGGTTACGTCGTGGAAGACAGCGATCTCACCGCGTGGGTCGGAAACATTCCGAACGCCTACAACAACCATCAGACGTTGAGCGACGCGCTCCTGGCCGGACTCAGTCTGAAAGAGGACAACGACACGGAACTGACCGGCACGCGCACCGCGGAATTCAACGCGGGCCAGGTTACCGGAAATATCCTGGTGATCGCCGCCTCCACCTCCGACACCACGCCCAACGACTGGTTCAAGCTGAAAATCCTCGGCATTTGCTTGCCGGAAGTTCCGCTGGCGTCGATCGGGGACAAGGTTTGGGACGACCTGGATGCCAACGGCGTCCAGGATGCGGGTGAACCGGGCGTCAACGGGGTGAAGGTCGACCTCTACAAGTGCGACAACACCTTCGTGGCGACCACGACCACCGCGGGTGGCGGTCTCTACAACTTCACGGTGCCTCCGGGCGACTACTATGTGAAGTTCAGCGGCCTGCCGGCGGGCTACGTGTTCAGCCCATCCACGCCGAGCGGCGCCTCGGATGCGAACGACAGCGATGCCAACCCGGCGACGGGCGTGGCCGCCTGCACCACCTTGGTGGACGGCGAGAACGATCCGACTTGGGACGCGGGCATCAACAAGCCGGCGGCTCCGTGCATCGAATCGACGGTCAGCCTCACCGGCGGCTCGAATTCCGGCAGCGGCGCGGGCAACATCCGCACCTTCTCGGTGAACGGGGTTTCGGTGAAGGCCAGCGCCTTCAGCCGCACCACCGGCGGAAGCTGGGCGGCGGGGTACCTCGGCCAGTACAGCGGCGGATTGGGAGTGACCGATTCCGGCGAAGGCGACGGCAGCGGCAACAAGCACACCGTCGACAACGTGGATCGCAACAACTACATCCTGTTCGAGTTCTCGCAGGCGGTGACGGTCGATAGCGCCTACCTCGGTTATGTCGTGGAAGACAGCGACGTCACCGTCTGGATCGGCAATATCGCGAATGCCTTCAACAATCACCAAACCCTGAGCGACGCGTTGCTCACGGGGCTCGGATACAAGGAAGACAACGACACCACCTTGACCACCGCCCGCACCGCCGACTTTAACTCCGGCGAGCGCTCGGGCAATATCCTGGTGATCGCGGCCTCCACGTCGGATTCGACTCCGAACGACTGGTTCAAGATCAAGAACCTGAACATCTGCCCGAATGGCGGCACCACTCCGGCGCCCGAACCGCCGGCCTGCCCGACGCAAGTTCTCGCGACAGCCGGCAACTGCGCCGTGAGCCTCACCTGGAACGCCGTTTCGGGTGCGACGAGCTACACCATCAAACGCGCCACCAGCGCGGGCGG
>CAYZKY010000144.1:0-10910 GCA_964478815.1 uncultured Verrucomicrobiota bacterium | reverse complement strand
CAGCTACACCACCGTCAAGAGCGGGTTGACCTCCACGAGCTGGACGGATACGTCCCTCTCGAACGGCACGACCTACTACTACCTCGTGCTGGCGGTGAACGGAGCCGGCACCAGCATAGGCTGCACCCCGGTGCCGTCTACTCCGGCGGCCACACCGCCGGCCTGCCCGACGCAAGTCCTCGCGACGGCCGGCAACTGCGCCGTGAGCCTGACTTGGAATTCGGTTTCAGGCGCCACCAGCTACAAGGTCAAACGCGCGACCAGCGCGGGCGGCAGCTACACCACCGTCAAGAGCGGGTTGACCTCCACGAGCTGGACGGATACGTCCGTCTCGAACGGCACCACCTATTACTACCTCGTGGTGGCGGTCACCGCCGCTGGCGAAAGCACAGGCTGCAGCCCGGTGCCTTCTACCCCGGCCGGCACCCTGCCGAGCCCGTGGGGCAAGAAGGACATCGGAGCCGTGGCCAAGACGGGTGGAGCCAGCTACGACGGCATCAAGAAGCAGTTCACGCTCAACGGTTCGGGTGAAGACATCTGGGGCGTGTGCGACGAGTTCCGCTATGTCTATCAGACGGCCAGCGGCGATTGCAGCATCGTGGCGCGCGTCACCAGCGTCGGCAACACGCATGAGTGGGCCAAGGCGGGCGTGATGATCCGCGAAACGCTCAACAACGGCTCGGAGCACGCCTCCGTGTTTGTCACGCCCAGCAACGGCGTGGCCTTCCAGTATCGCTCCAGCACCGGCGGGTCGAGCGACAACATCCATACGACGGGCTTGGCGGCGCCTTACTGGGTGAAGATTGTCCGCAGCGGCAACACCTTCACCGCGTATCGCTCGGCGACCGGCGCCGACGGCTCCTGGACGACGATCGGATCGAAGACCATCTACATGGGCTCCTCGGTCTACATCGGCTTGGCGGTGACCGCGCATAACGACGGCGCGCTCAGCACGGCCACGTTCGAAAACGTGACGGCGAACCCGTAATCGATCGATCATTCCGCGCAGCGGCCTCCCTTTCGAGGGAGGCCGCTTTTTTTGTGCCGATAGCTTTCGGCGGGAAATCGTGCCGGGCGTGATAACGAGACTCTTGACCGGAACGCAGCGTGATGAACGGCCAGCCCGAGCGAGTCGGGGGCCGCTCAGTTCAGTCGAAGAAACTCGCCGTGAGCGAAGCGCTGGGCGAGACCGAAGGCTTCGATGATCTCCCAAGGGGAGTGAGCCGGATCGTGCTTGGTATAGCGCGTGGTGCGGAACTGCCAGCGAGCGAGGTCTGGAACGCGGTCCAGAGCGCCCAGGAGGCGGAGCGCATGGAGGGCGCTCCAGGCGCTCCGGGCGTCGCCGCGCACGCGCCACGCCGAGCCGGGAATCTGGGGAGAGATGAACAAGCCGCGCCCGACGTGGTGCCGGAGGATGCCTTGGATGCACGCCTCGCGGTCGATGCGGCCGAGCTGCCCGAAGCGCGCGAGAATGGCGACGGCATCCGCCGTGTCCACCAGCGGCGATTGGCGGGCCAGCAGAAACAGGCCGCGGAGAGCTTCACCGTCGAGGTCTTGCCAACGGTCGTCCTCCTCGCCCTTGGGCAGAATCTGGTGCGCTGCAATGGAGGAGACCAGTGGCTCGGTATCGAAATCCTGCAGAAGGCCGCCCTGTTCGAGAAGCCGGGTGCGCAGATCGAGGAGGACGGTGTTGAGAATGGTGTGGCGGTAGTACGATGGCGGCGCGCTGCTGTGCGGCGGAGAACGACCGATCAGGCCCGGCGAGGCATCGAGATAGGCTGCGCGTTGTTCCGCCGGCCAGGACTGAACTTCCTGCCGCAGACCGGGAAGCGAAACGCCTAGGGCGGCCCATTCGGCGGCATCGAGAATTCCAGCGTGGAAAACGCGCTGGAGAAGATCATCGTGCAGCAGAGCCAGATTGGCGCGAGCGAGTTCGTTCGTGGCGGGATGCCGGGCGATGCGTTCTCGGAGAAGCTCTTGCAAACCCGCCAGCGCACGTTCCGAGAAGAAGCGGCGCTCGGGGAGTTCAACGGCGGAGTGGGCGATTTCGAAGGGCAGGCTTTCGCTACGCTTCGCAAAAGTGTTTTCGAGGGCGGCGCGAAAGACAGACTCCTCGAGCGCAAGCGGCGCGAGCCCCTGGCGTGCGCCGGTCCAATAATCGCGCCAGGCCAGAAAGCCGGAGAGAATGAAAAGGCCCGCCGCGGCGCGAAGGCTCCAGAGGCGCCACCGAGCGGACGCCGTGCGGTCGAGGGATTGGCGAAAAACGGTGGTCTCGGCTTGTTCGCCGAGAAGGGTTTCGACGCCGACGGTGTCGTGGCGGGCATGCGCGGCGAGGGCGGCGGCGGTGCTGGCCGAGACTTGCGCGGCGAGTGGATCAAGGGGTTCCTGGTGTCCGAGAGCGAAAAGCTGTTGGCGGGAGGACGGGCCGATCTCCGCCGAAACCTGTCCGGACGGTGCGATGGAGAGCGTGGAGGCGCCGCGCCAAACCATGGGGAGGAAGCCATCGCGGAGGTTTGGAGTGACAGGGGAAAGGCGCAAACGAAGGGTACCGCCGGCCCAGCGCCAGTCGGCACAAAGGTACCGTTTGGCCAGCCAGCCGGCGAAGGCGAGGAGTTCGGGCCGGGTGTAGGTTCGAGTAGGTGTTGCGGGCGGGACCGGGAGGAGCCCATGGGCGGCGCGGAGGAACAGGGAATAATCCATGCGCAACGGCAGCCGGCGGAAGTTTTGCGACGCGGCCAGCATGAGCAGTCCGAGGGACCACTGCCTCCAGTGCGACGCCCAGTCCAGGAAGGTCATGAAGAGGATCGGCATGAGGAGAATCGCGCCGGCCAGTTCCCAGAAAGCCTCGCGATTGCGGACGAGATAAAATCGCCGGACATTCCACACGAGGACGGGCAAGCCCAGGCCGGCCAGACCCGCGACGATGATCCAGGGATGCGGAATGAACAAGTGGAGCAGGGCCATCGTGCCGAAGAGCAGGAGGAGCCGGCCAATGGCGGATTGGTGCATGAGGGTCATATTCCGGGCGCGAAAACCCTCCGGGTCGCGGAAATTCTCCAGATCCTTGCGGCCCGCCCACCGCGCCAGGTAGATCGAGAGGATCATCGGGGCGATGAGAAGGCCAAGGGGCAGCAGCCCGGAAGGCAGCACTTTGCCAAGCCCCGCCAGCAGTCCGCTGCCCAGGAGGGGCGTCGCGCCCTGCTGTTGGAGCGAGAGCATCACCCCGGCCGCGAAACGGCTGGAAGGACGGAGCCGGTCGAGCGAAGACTCGAGATGCTGTTCGAGCGCGGCGCGCATCGATTCGCGGGCCCGGTGCAGGCGGGTTTTGAAGGCGGTCTCCGAGATGCCCAGCGCGGCAGCGGCCTCGGCGATGCTTTTGCTCTCGATATAGTACAACACCAGCGTTTCGCGATGAATCGCGGAGAGGCTGCTGAGAGTTTGCTGAACCGTCTGCGGCGTCGGTGCGGAAGGACCCTCCGGCTCGGGTGCGGCCGCGGCGGGCTGTTCGAGCTGCCAGCGTTCCCGCTTCACGAGTTCGCGCCGGTGACGGATGCCGAGGTTGATCGCGATATGCCGGGCGATGGTGCCCAGCCACGCGCCGAACTTTTCGGTATGGCGCAGGAGATCGAGCGTGCGGTACGCCTTGACGAAGGTTTCCTGCGCGGCTTCCTCCGCCAACGCATGGTTGCCCAGCCGGCTCCACGCGATGCCGAAAACCGCCGGGCCGTGCCGTTCCACCAACTCGCGGAACAGCTCCGCGTCCCCGGCGCGAATCCCTGCGATTAGTTCCGCATCGCTCCTTGCTGTGGCTCTCGGCTCCAATTCCTGCATACACCCGCCAGACAACGCCGCCTCCCAAAGGTTACCCGCCGGAACAGGCCAGACACCCGTCCAAGACTGGCTCAATCCCACCGCCCAAACTCCGTGGATTATTCCAATGAAATCGCCCCGGACAACAGCGATAACATCTCTACGCCACTCCAGGCGTTTCGGATTCGACTTGGTTGCGCTTTCGAACGGCGCTTGAAAATCTTAGCGCCGAGGCTCAGCCTGCTCCCATGAAATCGATTCCTCGCATGAGTCGGCGGCGTTTTGGCCTGCTGCTTTGGATTTTCTGCCTGCTTTGGGCCGCACCCTTTCTAGGCCGGGGGGCCGAGGGCGGCTTGCGCGTCGCCCGTTTCGATATCGATGCCACCCCGCCGATCGGTTCGATGATGGCCTACGATCCGGTGACCAATCACTGGAATCTCGGCTTGCGGGCCCGCGGCATCGTTCTTCTCGGCTCAGGCGAACCGATCGTCCTTTGCGCTGTCGATTGGATCGGCATCGCCAATGAAAGCCACGATGTTTTTCGGGCAAGCCTCGCCCGCGCCGCCGGGACCGTGCCCAGCCGCGTGGCGGTGCATACCCTGCATCAACACGATGCGCCGGAGTGCGACTTCTCGGCCGAAGCCATCGCCAAGGCCGCCGGCACCAATCCCCGCCAGTACGAGAGCACTTTCCAGCGGCAGGTACTGGCCCGTCTGGAGGAAGCGATCCGCCAGGCGATTCCGAAGGCGGAGCCCGTCACGCACCTCGGGGTCGGGCAGGCGGCGGTCGAGGGCGTCGCCTCGAACCGCCGCATCCTGGGCCCCGACGGCAAGGTGCGCGCCGTTCGCTGGACGGCCACCACGGACCCCGCCGTGCGCGCCGAACCAGTCGGCCTGATCGATCCGATGGTCGACCTCGTGAGTTTCTGGAACGGCGAGAAGCCCGTCGCGATTCTCAGCTACTACGCCACACACCCGCAAAGCTACTACCGCACCGGCATCCCGAATCCGGATTTTCCCGGCGTGGCTCGTTTTCTCCGGGAGCTCAGCATCCCGGAGGCGCTGCACGTCCATTTTGACGGAGCGGGCGGCAACATCGGGGCCGGCAAGTATAACGATGGCGCCCGCACCAACCGCCTGACATTGGCCGAGCGCCTCGCCCGGGGGATGAGCGAAGCCTGGGAAAAGACCCGCCGCGAACCGATCACCGCCGCGGATGTCGGCTGGGCTTTCGAGCCGGTGGCGTTGCCTCCTTCCAAGGCCCTGGCGCCGAGTGCGCTCGAAGAAACCCTTCGAACACAGCCGGAACTGGCCGTGACCCGCGGAATTCCCAGCCGCCTCGCCTGGCTTCGGCGGTGCGCCGCCGGCCATCGCATCGAAATCTCCTGCCTCCGGCTGGGCCGCGCCCGCATCCTGCACATGCCGGGCGAACTTTTCGTCGAGTTCCAATTGGCCGCCAAGGCCGAGCGCCCCGATCTGTTCGTGACGATGGCGGCGTACGGCGATTACGGGCCGTTCTACATCGGCACCGCTGCTTCCTACGACGAAGGCGGTTATGAAACCGGCCCGACTGCCTCGAACGTCGCCCCGGAAAGCGAAGCCATCCTGCTCAACGCCATCCGCAAACTCCTGAAACCATAGGAGCCGCCGTCAGGACTCGGGTGGCCACCGCGAAAGCGGCGAACGATCCCCCACCTGCCACACATGGCCGTACGGGTCCATGAAGCCCCCCTGGCGGTGCGTGCCCCACGGCGCCTCATAATCCTGCAAATGCCCGCCTGTCGCCCCCGCCTCCACGGCCCGGGCGATCATCGTATCCGGATCCTCCACGAAGAGCTCGATCCGCACGGTCGTGAGCCCGAGCGCCTGCGGATCCGCGAAACGTTGCGGCACCGGTTCATGCAGAAAAAATGGCGCACCATCGATCTCCAACCCGGCGACCGACCCCATGCTCCACAACAACCGCGCCCCCAGCGCCCGCTGATACCACTCCACGGCCGTCGGTGTGTCCGGCACCGCCAGCATTAACGAGATTTGTGTTCGACTGCTGGCTTTCGTCATATCCAAATCCTTTCGCCAAACTCGTGAACAATTATTCCGCCGACCAGCGGCTGAGTTCGGCCACTTGAGTGGCTTCGCCGCTTATTGCCCCCGCGCTCTGTTGATCGGCGGCGGGCCGTCGGGAATCATGGCCCGGTAGGTGATCCCCTTGGTCTTTGCTTCGAATTCCTGACGAATGGCGCGGCGGATGGGCTCGTGCTCGAAGAGGTCGACCATCGTCGCCGCCAGCGCCTTGGCCGCTTGTAACATTCCCTTGTGCCCAATGGACATGCCGCCGCAGGCCACGACCGGCCAGGCATGCCAGGGGGCTTCGAACGGCGCGCAGGCCACATCGAGGTGGAGCAGCGGCGCGAGATAGCTCACGTCTCCCAGATCGGTCGAACCGCCCTCGAACTCCTGTCCCTCGACGGGATCGATGACCGTTCTCAGTCCGCTGTCCTTGACTCGGGAGGACCGCTGGATGGCGCGCGCAAACTGCTGTTCCTCGTCCGTGAAGACCGGGGCTCCCACCCAGACCAGATTCGTGTGGAGCACGAGCAAGCCCTGCTGATTGATCAAGCGTTCATAGACGCCTTCCTGGACGGTGAGCTTGGACTCGACCCCGGCCATGAGGCCCGCGCCCTGCGCCATCGCGCGGACCCGGGTCAGCACCTCCTCGACACCGGGATATGTGGCATCGCGCAGCCAGCACCAGAGCCGGGCGCGTTCAGGCACGATGTTCGGAACGTCGCCCCCTTGCTGAATCGTGTAGTGGATCCGGACGGTGGGTTTGACATGCTCGCGCAGCAAGTTCAGCCCGTGCGTAAAAAGCTCCAAGGCATCCAGAGCACTCCGGCCATTCCAGGGATCGACCGCCGCGTGGGAGGCCCGTCCGCGAAAATCGACGGCGATGTCCACCAGGGCTTGGCCGGTGGTAGCGGTGGCGCGAGTGCGATCGGAGGGATGCCAGGCCAGACACACGTCCAGGTCGGCGAACAAGCCGGCCCGGGCCATGTAAGATTTCCCCCCGAAACGCTCCTCCGCCGGCGTGCCATAGTATCGGATGGTGCCCGACAACTTTTTGGCCGCGATCAGTTCCTTGATGGCACTGGCCGCTGCCAGGCTGCCCACGCCGAAGAGATTGTGGCCGCAGCCATGTCCGGGCGCGCCCTCTTCCCGCGGCTCGTAAAACACGGTAGCCTTTTGCGAAAGACCGGGCAGGGCATCGTATTCTCCCACAATGCCGATGATCGGCCGGCCGCTGCCGTAGCTCGCGATAAACGCCGTGGGCATTTGCGCCACGCCACGCTGCACGGCAAAGCCGAGGCGTTCGGCGCGGTCCGAAAGCTCCTTGGCCGAGTTGGTCTCGAGCAGCGATGTTTCGGCCCAGCGCCAGATCTGGTCGCTCAGCGCGATCCACTCCGCGCGGTCGCTTTCGATGGAAGCGAGGGCGGCGCGCTTCTCGCTTTCGCCCGCTGAGACGGTGGGCTTCGATCCCACAAGGAACACAAGCAACATGAGGGCGGCGCGGAACAGCGGAAGGAAAGAGAAGCCGGGAGGAAGAATTCGGTTCGCGGGCATGCGGAGGGCAGTGTGCCGCGAAGGTGCTGGAGGGTAAAGAACTTGGTGCGTGATGGAACGATGGCGACCGCATCGGGGTGCGATTTGTTCCGGCGATCCATGCATGGGTTGGGTGTGTAAATCGGGGGGGATGGGGGGGGGATGGTGGTGGGGGGGAGGCGGTTTTTACGGAACTAATTGATCCTGAGATAGTTGCGTGAAAATGAGGTGTGTAAATCGTGTGTAAATTGCGTGTAAATCTGTGTAAATGGGTGTGTAAATCTGTGTAAGCCGGTGTGTCAATGTGTGTCAATGCACCCGCATCGGCGGGTAAGTCTTCAGGTCGGGAGGCGGGTTTCAGGAACCAGGCCACCGGCACGCGCTGGAGCGAGTGGAGGCCCAAGGAGGGCATGGAGAGGCCAAGAGTGCGAAAAATTACCGCTGTCGGCGGGTCATTGGGAAACGGAGCGGTTCGATCAAGAACGGCCCCGGTTCGCAATGACGCCTCAAATTGAGTCGTCATGCCGTTACTATCCAACGGGGCGTGGGATGGGTCAAGGTTGATTCCATCTCAATACAGGATGGGACGAATCGCTGGCGGCATCTTAACTGGGCAGATTGTTCAAGACAGACGCGAACTGGGTGTGAGTTCCCGAGTGGGTCGTTTTGAATCGATCAACCCGCTTGGCCATCAAGGCAATCGATGTGCAGATGTAGCCGAGTAGCGTATGGATGTTTTCGTGTTGCTCACGCAAGTCTCCCCAATGCCAAATGGAATGATGGTGAAGCGCGGCGTTTCGTAGTCGGCGTACTTCGTTCATCAACCTTGACGCCGTCTTTCTAGTCCGAATCGATTTTAGCATGTGCGGAAAAACTCCAATGATTATCTGGTGCCAGAGCACATCATACCTTGCATCAAGCAAACTTGTCCAAAATCCAAATCCCAATTCAGAGATGAGATACGGTTCGGTAATTGGTTGCTTCCTTATTCGAAGACCTTCTTCGGCATTCGTAATCTTATCGCGCTCCTTGACGTCAAGAAACCTGTGCCTCGACAAAAGCCACTGGCAGTCTCCGCATGATTTGGAAATCTCGGCATGAACTGCATTTCTAAATGCGACTTCAAGAAAGTGAAGGGATGGATACAAACTTTCGCACAACCTTGCATTCCACAAGTACTTACAAAACGCTTCCTCGGGGGTTTCTCCGTTCTTTCGATACGAATCGAATCGAGGCGTGGATAAAACCCTCTCCATGTCCGAAAAAAACTTCGTTGACACTTGACGATGCCCTTGCGATAGTGGTTTCACTGTCCGGGGGCCAATCCTCTCCCAGTGTAAAAGCTGGTGACGAATCCCCGGTTTTTTTTGACCTCGTTACAAATTTATCACGGCTTTTTTTGATGTTGCGAACCTTGAAGTCTCCGGCGGGAGAAGTTCAACACCAGCAGCCTCTCTGATTGACTTTGTTTCACTGGTTACGTTGCTCAGTCAGAATTCGAACGATCCGCTCGATGGCTTCCTGATCGGTCTTCCTTTTGGAGATCGGTTCGCAAAAAATCATAAATAAGATTCGCTCATGGAACAGTTTTTGCCAAATATAAGATCAGTTATTTTTATTCATATCAGAACACGGCCTGATTATTGAGCCGTATCGCGACTTGCCCAACAAGAAGAACAATGGCCTCTCAAAAATAGCGCGTGTTTCAGCACAAATTTCAAATTAGGATACTACCAATTCGCTCGATCATTTGACCGCTGGCTGCGGCGCATGGTTTACTGGTTGCCTTGAAGAGCCAAAACATACTCCGTGTCCGCCTCTTCGATCTCCCGCGCGATTTCCTTTTGGCAACCGATCGCATCCAGCGTGACGAGGCAGCCGCTCAGTTCCAGCGCGCGCAACGGTTGCGGCGCCGCAGATTCATTTAGCCTGCGCGCTTCGGGCTGTTCCCATCCGGCAAAGCTCATCCAGCGTTTCGGCAAAGAGATCGAACAAAAGCCGAAGAAGCTCCTTCTCCTTGAGTGACGGCCGCGAGTGGATCTCAAATTCGAGCACATCGAGATTTTCCGGCGGTTTTTCGGCAAAAAGAGTCCGCTCAAAAATGCTGCCGGCATCTTTGACTTCGAAATGAATCCGAGGCTGGGCGGCGATCAACTCCCGGATGCGCGCATTGGCAAAGATCTGCCGGAGCTTCGTAGGGTCTGTGCCTTTGATGACAAAATCGCGGTCAAAATCTGGATGCCCTACCTCCACGTCCTGCATGCCCAGGTATTTGCCGAGTTCGGTGAAAATTCCCTGGCGATAAACGGTAAAGCGAAAACCGCCCGGATTCAAAAAGGGCGCGCGCAGGCGGGTGTGGTGGTACTTGCCGTGTTCTTCCAAGGTGATGAGCCAGCCGGCGTGGGAGGCCTGAATTTTACTGCGCTTCCAAAAATCGCCATCGACATAGTTGGCGTCGAGTTCGCTCGCCAACTGCCGCCAGATTTCGTCGCGGCTGGGCCCGAACAGTTCTCGAAGGAGAGGTTTTGGCATGTCTGCATGATTGGAAAGGCGATTGGCTTCGTCCAGTAGAATTGATAAAGACATTTGTCATCGCACACGCAAAAGCTGGGTTGCTGGCCTAGCCTTGATGAAGCGGCTTGCCGCTGGTGGCTATTCACTGGACGATTAAAATGGCCGGTAAAACTTCTGCCCAAATCCTCACCTCCGCCAAACGCACCTTCGCCGAATTCGGCGTCTAGAGCGGCAAACAGATGGTATTTTATCAGGCCCGCAAAGTCTCCCTCAGCCGCCGCAACCTCCGCGAACAAGCCGAAGCCGCCCGCGAACTCGTCATGAGCGGCACCGACGCCGAGACTGTCGAGGAAGCCGTCATCTCCATGCTCATCAACCGCGACATGGAAGTCGTCAACGAAGACAAAATCACCCCCAGCCTCTACCGCGAGGTCGTCGGCCTGGTCGTCCGCCTCCGCGAACAACGCATCAGCATGGAACGCCTCAAACTGGAACGCGCCCGCTTCGAACTCGATGTCGCCGACCTCGTCTTAAAGCACATCGACAAACTCAAAGCCTCCGGCGCCCTGCAAATCGAGGACCGCCGCGAAGCCGCCAAACTCATCCGCGAACAAATGTTCGGCAAATATACTAAGGAGCAGCTTGAGGCTTCGGCTCTTGCGACGCAGTAGGAACGATGCCCACATTGGTCTGAGTAGAATCGTCTTTGGAACGGGGCATCTGTGCCATCTTAAGATGGTGGAACATCAAGAAGAGATCATTCAATCGGGCCTTTAGTTCCTCCAAATTCACATGGTGATCCGAAAACGCCTGACGCTTTCCTCCTTCCAGCGCATATCTAAACCGTGTAGATTTTGGATCAACAGTTGCAAACTCCAAAATCGTTTCCGCAAACCAACCACGGCTGATGTCATGCCCGTATTGAGTTCTTATTTGTGGTTCTTCGACGTTTTCAGTGGATGAGGGCAGAGAAGAATTTTAGGTTCG
>CAYZKY010000143.1:0-16102 GCA_964478815.1 uncultured Verrucomicrobiota bacterium | reverse complement strand
AAGGCCGCCCGGTCTCGGTCGCGCCCCCATCAAACACCTTGGCGATGTGGGGGTGATCCATGAGCGCCAGCGCCTGGCGTTCGGCCTCGAACCTAGCCACGACCTGCCGGGTGTCCATCCCCAGCTTGATGACCTTCAGGGCCACGCGCCGCCGCACCGGCTCGGTCTGCTCGGCGACATAGACCACGCCGCACCCGCCTTCGCCGACGCGCTCCAGCAATTTGCAGCGTCCGAGCGTCTGACCCACGGCTTCGTCCGGCACCTCCGGGAGATCGAACTTGATCGTGGGTGGAATGGCGTCCGCCTGCGGGGTCAGCAGCGTCTCCGGTTGCTCGTGCGCGGCCAGCAGGGCTTCGAGACGCTGGCGCAGGGCGACGTCCGCGCCGCAGACCGCCAGAAGAAAAGCAGCCCGTTCGGCGACGGGTTTCTCGATGGCCAGCGCGAACAGCGCGGCCTCGCATTCCTGAGGGGAGGGCATCGCGGATTTGTTCATCTGGTACTACATGCGCAATCGCGTGAAGGAAAGTATGCAAAAAATCTTAAAATTCGTTCCGATCGTTCCCGCCAGTGTCGGTCTCGAACTCGAGAATTCGAAGGGGCGAGAAGGCGCAAGATCTGGCCCGGCCTGGGGCATCGGAAATCCTCAGCCAGGCGCATCCCGGCGCAATTCGACCGTCAGCCAGGCGCGGGCATAGGCCCACCATTGCTTGGCGGTGGGAACGGCGATACCCAGCGCGGAGGCGGCCTCCTCGAAGCTCATCCCGACGAAATAACGCAGTTTCACCAGTTCCGCCTTGCGCGGATCGATGCGGGCGAATTCTTCCAGGGCGTCATCGACGCCGAGGAGTTGCTCATCTGGAACAACCGCCGGCAGCTCCAGTTCGTCCGCCGGGACGGATTCCGCGCCGCCCCCCCCGTTTGGCCGCCAGGCGGCGGCGAGCCCGATCCACCAGAATGCGCCGCATGGCTTCCGCGGCCGCGCCGAAGAAATGCCGCCGGCCGTCCCACGCCCTTCGTTCGTCCGGCCCCGCCAGCCGGAGCCAGGCCTCATGCACGAGGGCGGTGGCCTGGAGGGTTTGGCCGGGGGATTCCCGGGCCATTTTGGCGGCGGCGAGGCGGCGCAGTTCCTCGTAAACAAGCGGGAGCAACTCCT
This sequence comes from uncultured Verrucomicrobiota bacterium, assembly GCA_964478815.1. Lineage (GTDB taxonomy): Bacteria > Verrucomicrobiota > Verrucomicrobiia > Limisphaerales > SXQI01 > DASVNK01. The sequence continues at coordinate 14,949 of CAYZKY010000143.1, read as the reverse complement.
CGGCGGCTTGGGGATCGCCGGATTGGACGCGGTCCAGGACTTGCGTGACGTGACTCAACAACGTCCAGCGTATCGCAACCGGCCAAAGGAAGATAGCTCGACCGCGGGCTTCCTCCGCCACAGATCCCGAAGGATAAGCTCCGTCGAGACAGGCGGGAGCCTACACTGGAGAGGCAGGCCGTCCGGCGGGGGCGCCGGACGGGGCACGCGAGGGCGCGTGCGCTCCTCGAGAGATGGGCATCCGCGGGCGTCTTGGGAACGACACCGAATTTTCATTTGCCGGGCCGGCGGGCGGGGGGCTACTCTCGGCCCGTTAACCGAACGTTTGAGAGATTCGATCCAGCCATTTGTCTGTTTCGATCGAGCCTTGCGGCGATGGGCCCGGCTCGGAGCCAGACGGGCTATTCTTCGAACGGACGGCGGCGTGGCGTGACGCGGAGATTTTTCCCGATTTACCCTGCACGATCAGAACCAAGGAGAAACGATACGATTATGAGAATGAAACGAACAGTTAGGCTAGCGCTGCTGGCGGGAGCGCTGGCGGGCACCCTGCCCGGCATGGCGCAGGAATTGAAGACCTGGACCGGGGCGAGCGGAGATTTCTTCGATCCGACCCATTGGACGGGCGGAGTGCCCGGGGCGACCGCGCCGACGGATATCGCGGTGATCGACAACGGGAGCACGGTGACGATCGCGGCGACGGCCGGGACGGCGACTTTCGGAACGTTCCGGCTGGCCCCGAATTCGGGCAGCGCGGAATCGGGCCATGTCATCATGAACGGCGGGACGCTGATTCTGGGCAGCACGGAAGGCGACCCGAAGGCGCTGATCGGGAATAGCGCGACGCTGTCCACGTTCATCATGAACGGCGGGACGATTATGTTCGACGGTCCGGAGATGTTTCCGGGCAGCACCTCGGACGACGGCCTGAACGGGCTGGACTGGGAAGTGGGCGAACAAGGGATCGGGCGGTTCGAGATGCACGGCAACGCGGTGTTTCGCGCGGGCGACGACCTGAAGATCGCGGAGAACGCGGCCGGAGCCGGCTCGTGCATTATCGACGGGGACGCGCGGCTCTCGCTGGGGAGCGGCATCAGCATCTCGGCGGGGGGCACGGTGCAGCAGACGATGGTGATCGGCGGGCGGGCGATCGTGGATTGCGGCAACAGCATGGGGGCCGGCAATCCGCAAGGCTCGACCGACGAAGGGTACTTGACAATGGCGACGAGCGAAGGGAATGCGAAGCTGACCATCCAGGAAAACGGCATTCTGAACATCCGACGGCTGACCGCGCGGGACGGCATCAGCCACATCACGGTCAAGGACAACGGGCAGTTCCATATTTTCGACGTGCTCAAGGGCGCGGGGACCAGCCCGGCGACGCGTCCGGCGGAGCCGGGCATCGGCTCGGACAATAACAACAGCACGTACGGTTCGGCCGCGACGAGCGACGCGACCTTGATCCTCCAGGACAACGCGGTCATGACGGTGAGTTCGGCATCCGAAGCCGGCCCGACGCGCGGCCTGGGCATCAGCGCCCAGCGCGGCGGGGGCAACCCGGGCGGGAAGGCGATCCTGAGCATCCGCGACAATGCCACCTTCCGCGTCGAACAGGAGCTGATGCTGGGCACGGGCGCGAGCGCGGCGACCTCGGACGGCACGCTGGAGATCGTCGGCGATCATGCGACGGTGCAGATCGGCACGCTCAACATGGCGGTCGACCTGGAGGGGAACATTGCCGCGACGGACGAAGAGGGGAATCCGGCTCCCGGCAAGGCCACGCTGTGCGCGGTGATCACGGAACCGAGCCACTCGGTGGTGAACGTGTCGGGCATCGCGCGGATCGGCCAGGGCCGGTTGAAAGTGAAGCTGGATGGGTATACGCCGGTGGAAGGGAATACCTTCACGCTGATTCAGGGCGGGACGATCGAAGGGCAGTTCGCCACGACGGACTTCACGGAAGCGCCGCTCGGGGGCGGGCTCACCTGGCAGGTGGAATACACGGCGAATGCCGTCCGGCTCAAGGTGGCCGGGCCGCGCGTGATTACGGTCACGACGGCGAACAACGCGAATCCTCCGGCGGGGACGGTTTCGCTGTTCCAAGCATTGAGCACGGTGCAGGCGGGCGATGTGATCCGCTTCAACATTCCGGGCGACGGACCGCATATCCTCGCGACGCCGGTGGGCGGTTATCCGGTGATCACGGCGAATAACGTGATTATCGACGGGTACAGCCAGCCGGGCGCGACGCCGAACACCAACCCGATCCTCGCGGCGAACAACGCGAAGATCAAAATCGTGCTCGATTCCCGGAACGGGAATGCGCGGCTGATGGATTTCGCGCCGACGGGGCCGACGGATCAAACCGGTTACGGGGATACGGAAGCGGCGGTCATCGGCATTCTGAGCGCGACGGGCGTGCAGGTGCGCGGCGTCTCGATCCTGGCGGTGCCGGTCATCGAACCCGAAACGGGTGTGTATGGCGTGGCCTTCGCGAAGGGCGCTTCCGGCCAGGTGGCGGGGTGCTGGATCGGCGTCCATCCGGACGGCACGACGATCGCCGGGCCGGCGGACGGCATCACGGGCTTCCGGTACCGCGTGCGCGATGAGAACAACGCGGTGCTGAACGATATTCTGATCAACGACGTGATCGTGGGCGTGGCTCCGAAAGCCGCGAACCCGCGCTCCGAGTTCAACGTGATCGTCGGCATTCCGGCGATCCCGATCATCATCGAAGGGAATGCGACCCGCATTTCGGGCAACTTCATGAACGTGTTCCCGGACGGGATGAACGATTTCAATCCTCCGCTGGTGAATCCGGACCTCTTCACGGGCACCTTCGAGGGGAATATCGAGATCGGCCGCGGCGGCAACAACACCGTGATCGGCGTGGACGGCGACGGCGTGAACGACGCGGACGAGCGCAACATCTTCAGCGGCGTCCTGCCCGAAAGCCTGGGCGGGTACGATCACAACATCGAATTCTACGGCCAGACGCCGGGCACGAACATCGTGATCGCGGGCAATTACTTCGGCGTGGCCGTGAACGGCAACACGCGCTGGACGAACGGCGTGCCGGTGCTGAACGCGGCGGGCGGCTCGGCGCAGTTCCGGTTCGGCTCGGACTTCGACGGCGTGAGCGACGCGCTGGAAGGGAACGTGGCGCACAACAACTACCCGAACGAGATGTTCCAACCGGCGGGCAGCGAAGGGTTCTTCGACGAACTGAGCATCGGCGCCATCGTGGGCGCGCGCGGCAACGCGCTGATCAACAACTTCCCCTACCCCGTCTCGCCCGCGCGGTCGAGCGGCGAGGGCACGTTCTGGGCGGCGTATTACGCCAAAGCGCTGCTGGACCCGGCGGCCAACCCGGTGCCGGAATTGTCGGCGACGACGACCCTGACGCGCCTGGCGGGCAAAGCGGCACCTGGAAATACGGATTATCCGACGCTGATCATCGACTTGTATGCGGCCGATCCCGAGGGGATCGCCTACGGCAGCACGCTGGGAATTCCAGAACTGCCGCAAGGCTTCCTGCAAGGGAAAGCCTACATCGGCAGCTTCGTCGACAACTCCGCCGCGGACGCGAACAAGACCGCGGGCGAGTTCGACTTCAGCCTCGCGGGCCTGGAATTGAAGGGCTCGCTCCTCACGGCGACGGCGAACTACGTGAAGGGCGCGGCCGGGACCAAGAATGCGATCACGCTGACCAGTCCGTTCTCGCCGACGGTGGAGGTCACCTTCGCCCCCGGCAGCATCGAATCGGTGGGCCTGAGCCGGACCGTGGCGGACACCGCCACAATTCGCCCGGAAGCGGATGCTCTCGGGAACTGGGAGCCGAACATCAGCGTGCTCGGCACAAATGTGTTCCTGATCGAGGGCAACACGTTCGCGGAGGGTTCGACCGCGGAACAACGCTATGTCGTTTATCTCCAGCCGGTCGACGGCAGCGCCGGGAAGCTCGGCGAAGCGTTCTTCGCCGACGACGGCACGCCCTTCCGCGGCCAGATCAACCTTTCCCGCCAGAACGGGAATCCCGGCCGCGTGGCGGGCGACAAACGGCCCGGCGCCAGGAACTTCATCGCGGGCGGCGAAGTCTCGCTGCACGGCGTGCCGGCCGGAGGCCCGGGGGCGTTCGGATCGGATAATCGGTGGAGCGTGAACGGCATCTACGATGCCGATCATCGTTATGCGGCCGTGCAGACCTTCTCGCTCGACGCGGCGACGCTGACGCAGACCTTGCTGAGCAAGGGTTTCGACCCCGTGCTGGGGCAAAACGCGGGCACCTTTGCCGGAAACGTGCCGGAAGTTTCCCGCTTCGGCGGCGATGTGGCGGGCCTCGATAACGGCAATTTCGTGGTCGTGATCGACGACCGGTCGTTGCTCATAGCGCCTCGGCGCACGGCCACGGCAGCGATCATCGCTCCGGACGGCACGGTGGTGAAGGCGGGATTTGCCATCGACGAAACGGTCGAGAATCAAATCTGGTCGAACGTGGCGGCTTACCAAGGCGGCTTCTGCGTGCGGTTCAATGCGACACTGCATTTCTACGATAACGCCGGCAATCTGAAGGGGAAGGTCGCCCAATCGACCTCCGGCCTCTCGTACGACCCGGGCCGTGGCGACGGCACGCGCATCGCGGCGCATATCAACAGCCCGTATGTTTACCTCGCGGGCAAGGTCACGACGGAAAACACGGTCAAGCTCGCGGTGTGGGACGCGCGGGACATGAGCTTCGTCGGTTCGGCCGATGTGAGCGAAGGGGCGTTCACGGGCGGTTTCGACCGCGCGAACCTCGCGGTGGACGCGCTGAACCGCATCACGGTGGCGTGGGTGTCGCAACCGGCGGGCTACGAGGCCCAGCAGGTAGCGGCGCGCATCCTGGCCTTCAATGGCGCCACCAAGGCGATCACGGCGCTCACCAAGAGCTTCCTGCCGTTCGCGAACTCGGCGCAGACGGGCGGCATCCGCTCGCTCGGCATGAGCGTGGCGATGACCACGGAGCGCATCTGCATCGCCGCCAAGGGCGAGATCAATTACGACAATCGCCCGGATCAAGGGGTGACCTCGCCGCGGGAAGTGAACTTCTTCACGGTGATCACGCATCCGGATCCGCAGCTCGATCCGACGCCGCCGATCGGCGGCGGCGCGGCGATCCAGCTCGCCGTGGCGGGCGCGACGGCGGCCAGCCTCTCGCTGGAATGGACGGGGGGCAACGGGCCGTTCCTGCTGCAACGCAAGGGCAGCCTGGGCGACGCCGCATGGATGAACGTGCTGACCACTTCAGCCCGGACGGCCACCGTGCCGAACGGCGGCGGCAACGCGTTCTTCCGCGTGCAGGACAACGCCACGAGCACCGTCACGCCGCTCAATGCGGCGCTCGGCGGCGAGTTCGAAAAACCGGCCGCGGTCGAAACGCCCGGCAAGGGCGTGGCGACGCTGAGCCTCGAAGGGAACACGCTTTCCTTCGACATCGTGTATTGGGGGCTCAAGCAGAACGCCAACAACGCGCACATCCACGGCTTCGTGGACACGACGCTGGCCGCCGGGGTGAAGGTCGATCTCGTGCCGTTCCACCTGGGAGCGATGGGGATGGCCGGGCGCATCGCGGGCTCGGTGACGGTGGCGGAGGACGTGCGCCAGGGATTGATGGCGGGCGACACCTACGTAAACATCCACAGCGGGGCGCATCCCGGCGGAGAAATCCGCGGGCAGGTCACGCCGTCGCATTTGAAAGTGACGCTCAACGGCGCGAACGAAAAACCGACAGCGGTCGAAACGCCGGCCACGGGCACGGGCACGGCGGTGCTGATCGGCCATGAGATCACGCTCGACGTGAGCTACACCGGCTTGAAGCAGGCCGCGAACAACGCGCATATCCACGCTCCGGCCGACGTGAATAATCCGGCGGGAGTCATGCTCGACATCGTTCCGATGCACATCGGAGCCTTCGGCACCGCCGGCGCGTTCAAGGGCCGGGCCACGCTGTCCACGCAGCATCTTGGCTATGTCATCGACGGCCTTTCCTACGTGAACATCCACACGGGGGCCCACCCTGGCGGCGAAATCCGCGGCCAGATCGTTCCGTAAGGGACGGATCGGTTAACGCACTTCAGGCCCATCCCGCTCGCGAGCGGGATGGGCTTTTTTGTTGTCGAGGCTTGAGGGGATGGAACGGCGAGCCGGGCCGGTTGAACAATTGGCGGATGAGCGGCCCAACGGAGCCCTCCGTCAACCGTCCCGATGGACGGTGGCCGGAGAAAAGGCGGGGAGGCAGACCGCGATGTACTCCGCGCCTTCGGGCAGCGGCGAGCTGTAGCGGACCCACTCCCCTGCCCTGGTGATGATCGCCTGGCCGGCGGCGACATCGAGCGTGCCTTCCCTGGATTCCACGCGGAGGCGGCCCGCGAGCACTACCGTGTACTCATCGAATTCCGGGGTCTGCCCCGGCTCCACCCACCCGCCGGGGCTTTTCATGCGGGCGATGCTCACTTGCGCGGTCTGGGAGTTGACCCGCCCGATGAATTCCTCGATGAGCTTGGGCTTGTTCCCGGCCGCGCGGATCACGGCCGGCTTTTCGATCAGATGAGGCATGGACGATTAGGTTTTAGGTGAATGCTGTGGTGGTCTGCGGCAAGGGGCTCACGGAGTTTCTTGGTTCCGCAGGAGCGGCTTCTTCGTGTATTGCGCCGGGATGGACACGACCGGATCGTAGAGCGGCGCCTCGGCCCGGCGACGGCCCACCACGCGAACGTAACCGAGATTCCGGCCGGCGTCGGTTTCCACGGCTCGGATTTCCGTCGCATTCTCGGGGGCGATCAGGCGGAGCCAGTCCAGCCAGAACCGCCAGCCGTCGGCCAGCGTGTCGGCGGCTTCGATGTCCAGGATGCCGGTGCGGCCCCAGTGCCGCGCCCACCAGGCGGCCGAGTGGAAGCTCCACGGCTGATCCTGCGCCCACCACTCCCGCAGGTGGGCCGGAACCTCCCCGCCGAACTCGTTCATCAGCCCCACCTGCGCGATGCCGATCAAGCCGCCTGGCTTGACGAGGCGGGCGAGGGTGTTGAGGTACATGTCGTCCGTCCCGTAATAGATGTAGGAATCGATCGACACGATCGCATCGAAGAAATCCGTGGCGAACGGCAGCGCCCGTGCGTCGGCGTGGATGGGAAAGACCCCGTCCTCGACCCCGGCATCGCGGATGCGCTGGAGGTTTTCCGAGGGGCTGAACCAGAGGTCGGTGGCCCACACCTGCACGCCGAACTCGCGGCGCAGAAAGATCGAGGACATCGCCCTCCCGCACCCCAGATCAAGCACCCGCATCCCCGGCCGCAGGTCGAGCGCCTCGGCCAGCCACTCCGTAAGCCACAATGAATTCGCACCCCCACTATGCCCGGCGATTACCCACTCCGGATGGTAAGCCGAGGCGCACGGAAACCGCTCGGAAAGAAATCGGGTGTCAATGCTCATGCGGCCTTGTCTCTCCTGAAGAGGCCGCGCTATGGAGCATCCGATCCAGGTAGTGTATGACGCCTTGGTGGTTCTCTGAATGGATGCACACATACCATCCATCGTCATCCAACTCGAACGGCCCGACGGGCGAATCAAAGCGAATCGTCTCGCCGAAAACGTAGTGATCCCTTCCTCGCGGTTGCATGCCTGACTGCGAGAGGACGCTCTTGAGATCTGCGACAAATCGCTGGTCCGCAGAATTAGGTCCAAACTCAATCAGCAGCTTTTCACCGCGATAACCGGGTCGTATTCGATACGAATGCATGGGACAGGCTTCGTGCTTAACCACAAGGAAAGTCATCTTCGAATCGGCTCAGCTTTTGTTCAAACTAAGCGTCCTCACTCCCGCCGCCTCGGCCAGAACGGTCTGCTCCGCGTCGAAAGACAATAACGCGTCCGCGCCCACCTCAATGGCAATCGCGACGTGAAACAAATCCATCGCTCGAACCAGGAAACGCAGCGAATGCTCCGCCCGAAGTTCGCCGGCCGTCCGCACGGCGTCTGTCCAATCGAATTCGATATGGGGCCAATAGCCGACCCTCACCTCCTGCTCCAAAAGGCGGATCATCTGCCGCGATTCCCCTGTCCGGAGCAAGCCCGCCCGTTCAGCCTGGCAAAAGCCATTGAACACTTCCACCCGCTGCCACGGAGTCCAGAGCACCTCCGCGTCCGCAAATCGATCGAACAAGCTGATCGCCGCGGCATGCTGCACATCGCGGCGGCACTTGTAACCGAGCCACCAGGAAGTATCCGCGTAGAACCTCATTTTTTCTGGGCCGCCAAAAACGCCGTTCCGTCGAACTTGGGGGTTTTGGCATTTCCCACGGCGCGCTCTTCCGCGAGCTGGCGGGTCATCCGCGGCCGCCGGCTCTTGCTGATCAGGAATTTGGGCTTCCCGTTGGCCGTCACCAGCAATTGCTGCCCTTCGCCCAATCCGTCCGCCAAAGCCGCGTTGTGATAAAACTCGCGCACACTCACGCTCTTCATAATGCGTTAGACTCTAGTGTCTAACGGGCCTTAAAATCAAGAAACGTCTCTCTCCGTTCTGGCTTCCTGGCGCTATTGGATCGCAACCGGAGGGCGAAGGCCGGGTTCGCTGCGGAGCATGGTTGAGCGGCATCATGGAGCGGCGCGGATGGTGGCGGTGAACTTGACGGGGCCAAATGCGCCGCCGGTGGCGGGCGGACCGGCGGTAATCAGGAAATCGACCCGTGAACCGATGCGGACCGTGGCAGTCACCGAATAATTCGTCGTCAGCCCGTGGGTGGCGGCGGAGAACACGGTCGCACTGTCGACGACAATGCGCGCCTGGCCGCTCTCAGCATTTCCCCAATCCAGGATTTTGGAAGCTTGCCCGCTGATGGTGACGGGGCCGTGAACCGTGCTGACCCAACGCCGCACCGCCCAGTGCTCGACCTTGGCCTGTGGGGCCAATTTCGTCGTGCCGTTGGCGCTGCCGCCCTCGGCCCATAAGGCCGTGTAGTATAGGCCGTCCTGCAGAGTCCACAGCTTGCCGGTAGCGAAGTCAGGGTGACTGCTCACCTGATTCACCGGGTCGTCGCCAAAGTGCTTGAGCAACTGGAAGTCGGTCGTCTGGCTGAAGCTCTGGTCGTTATCGCCGGTGCGGTCCCAATATCCGTAGAACCAGCCGTTGGCTCCCTGTTCGCCGGAAAACCCACGGACGGAATCCGCGACATTTTCCGAGCGCAGCACAGGTGCAGTGCGGCATCCACTGACAAGAAACGAGCAAATGCCCAGCGCAAGCGCGGAGGCGCAGAGTCGCGCGATGTGTTTGTTCATGGGATTGCTGGTTGTGCATGAGGTGGCGTCATACGTCAAAGGACAATTCCAGAATCTGAGCTGCCGCCGCTTGCTTTCTGCCCGTTTGCGGCCATAGGTTGGCGGCTTTGTGAGTTCCAAAACATCCACGACGGACCGCCGGGTCAAGGTCGGCCTGATCTCCCTCGGCTGCGCCAAGAATCTGGTCGATGCCGAGATCATGCTCGGCTCGCTGATGAAAAGCGGGGTCGAGATCACCAATGACGCCGCCGCCGCGGACGTCATGATCGTCAACACCTGCTCTTTCATCGACGCCGCCCAGGAGGAAAGCGTCGATACGATCCTCGAATCCGCGCAGGTGCGCGAAGCCCGGCATCGCGGCCAGGGCCTCATCGTCTCCGGCTGCCTCCCCCAGCGGTTCAAGGAAGAGCTACCGAAGCTCCTGCCCGAGGTGGATGCCTTCATGGGCATCGATCAGGTCGAGCAAATCCCCGCCATCGTCCAGCAAGCGATCGCCCACCGCGCCGAGCGCCTCGCCTCCGCCGCCCAGGCTCCGAAATCCAGGGCCAAGGTGAAATCCACCCTCGCCCAACTGGACGCCGCGCGCGGCCCGCAGGCGCATTCCGGCGAAGATTCCTTGCGCGGCACCGCGAAGTTCGGGAGCACCAAAGTCGTCGCCCAGCCGCCCCTTGTCGATGTCAACGCCCGGCCGGCCTACATCCCCGACCACGACACCCCGCGGTTCCGGCTCACTCCATCTCACTTCGCCTATCTGAAGATTGCCGAAGGCTGCAATCACCCCTGCAGCTTCTGCATCATCCCCCGCATGCGCGGCTCCCACCGCAGCCGGGCCCAGTCCGATATCGCGCTTGAAGCCCGCGAGCTGCTCCGCCAGGGCGTCAAGGAGATCAACCTCATCTCGCAAGACTCCACCTACTATGGGCTGGACCTCCGCCCATCCCGTGCCGGCTCCATCGCCGCCCCCGAGAAGTTCGCCGCCGCCACCAAGGCCCTGCCCCGCGATTCGACCACGCTCTGCACCCTTCTGCGCGAACTCAACGATCTCCCCGGCGAATTCTGGATCCGCCTCCTTTACACCCACCCCGCGCACTGGACCGACGAATTGATCGCCACGATCGCCGCCTGCCCGAAAGTCGCGCGCTACATCGATATCCCGCTCCAGCATATCCACGGCACGATGCTCGAACGCATGCGCCGCGAAACCTCGCAGGAATACATCGTCGATTTGCTCCAACGCATCCGCCGCGGCATCCCCGGCATCGCCCTTCGCACCACCTTCATCGTCGGTTTTCCCGGCGAAACGGAGGAGTATTTCGAGACGCTCCTCCAATTCATTCGCGAGACAAAGTTCGAGCGCCTCGGCATCTTCACCTACTCGCACGAGGAGGGCACCCGCGCCGCCGCGATGGCCCGGCCGGTGCCGGAGGCCGTGAAACAGGAACGCCGCCAGCGCGCCATGGCGGAGCAATTGCTCGTCTCCCGCCAGCACGGCGCAGCGGCCGTGGGGCGCCGGCTGCGCGTGCTCGTGGAGAAACCGGCGCGTTCCGAAGACCTTTCTCAAGCCGGAGTCAGCTCCTGGGAACACGGCTTGATTCGCTCCGGCGAGGCCTCGCCGAAGTTGCGCGGCAAGTATCTGCTCGCCCGCGGGGAAGCCGATGCTCCGGACATCGACGGACGCATTTACATCCGGGGCCAATCGCTCTCCCCCGGCCAGTTCGCGGAGGTCAAAGTGACGGGCCACACCGACTACGATCTCATCGCCGAACCTGCCTGAGCCAGCGAGCCGGGCCTGTGCCTGCGAATCGCCATTTGAACTTGGCCGCGCCCTTCCGTAGCATCTATCCGTTACCGTAAACCTGATGTCAGGGATGCTGTGGACGAGGAACCGAACGAGATGCCGGAAGGAGACACTGAGGATAGACTAGAATGCTACGTCCAGATAGCCGAACGATTAGTAAACGCGGTCGGTGGTAAACTCGGCCCGTGTTCGCATCGTATGCGACAGTGGTTGCAGGCACAAGAATTGCCCGATTTCGTAAGAAGTATGTTGTGCGATTTTTCGCCAGATCGCGAACTGTGGGCCGGTGCCGGCGTAGTCTTCGAAGAGGCCGGAATAGTTCGATGGAATGACGATTTTCCAGAAGCACTCAATTCCGACCTGTTAATACTCGGATCGGCATCGAACGGGGATCATATTGCCGTGGACTTAAACACCGGAGAAACAGGGTACATTAACCATGAAGTAGATTGGCCGAAGAAGCCGAGGTCTGACTTTATCGCAGTCGCTCCTTCCTTCGGGGTTTATTTGCGCGACATCAACGAAACTCCATCTTCGATGCCTGACGACTATTTTGCTGCTGCACGCTTGCAAGGCATCTCCGGGGTGCCCCATCGGTCCACATGAACGTCCCCAATAAACTCACCGTGGCGCGCTTCGTTCTGACGGCGGCGTTTTTGCTCATCTTTTTCAACGAGTTCCCCTTCCACAATACGCTCGCGCTGGCGGTGTTCTCCGCGGCGAGCCTCACCGATTTTTACGACGGCAAGATCGCGCGGCGCGACAATCTCATCACCAATTTCGGCATTCTGATGGACCCCCTCGCCGACAAGATCCTGATCTGCTCCGCCTTTATCGCGTTCATCGGACGCGATCTCATCCCGGCCTGGATGGTCATCATCGTGGTGGCCCGCGAATTGGCGATCACGGGTTTGCGACTGCTCGCCGCCTCGAAGCAACTCGTGCTGGCGGCAGAGCGCTATGGCAAACACAAAACCATTTCCCAGATCGTGGCCACCATCTCGTTGCTCGTGCTGGTGAGCTACCCCGAGTGGGGCTCCGCCGCGCAACCGTGGCTCTCGGGATGGGTGCCGCGATTCACCGATGTGGCGATCTGGGTGTCGGTAATCCTGACCGGCAGCTCCGGCGGACTGTACCTATGGCGCAACCGCCAGCTTTTCCTCAGCGACCTCTGACGGTCCGCGAACGGCTCGTGCTGTTCCTCGCGGAGGGATTCGGCCTCGGCCGCATTCCCGTAGCTCCCGGCACCTTCGGCAGCCTGCTCGGCGGATTCCTGGCCTGCCTTCTGCCGCTGCTTGGCCCGCTCTGGCTCTACCTTGCCCTGACGATCCTCGGCTTTTTCGCCGCCGTCTACCTCGGCCATGCTGCCGAGAGGATCCTGGGGGTCGAGGATCCAGGAAGCATCGTGATCGACGAAATCGCCGCCATGCCCGTTGCGTTCCTGCCCTGCGCGTTTCTGGCTGGCGGTTTCGCGGGAACTGCTCCGGCTGCCTATCTCGCTTCGGCTTGGTGGATGGTGCTCATCAGCTTCGCTTTCTTTCGCCTCTTCGATATCTGGAAGCCCTTCCCCGTTTACCAAAGCCAGTCCCTTCCCAACGGCTGGGGCCTCGTCATCGACGACTTTCTCGCCGCAGGCTACGCGGCCCTCGCGAGCGGGCTGCTGGTCCGCGCCATCCAGTAGTCCATTCGCCAGCCGTCCCAAACCCGCCCACAAGCGGCCTTGCTTTCCCCGGCGTTTTCGGGTTCCATGATTCGCAGCGAAGGAGAGTGTATGCCTGCCGACCTGACCCACATCGATGACCACACGCCCATGGGGGCCAACCTGGTGGCCAACGGCGCCACCTTCCGGCTTTGGGCGCCCAGAGCGAAGTCGGTCCATGTCCTCGGCAGTTTCAACAGCCGGGTCAAGGACGACAGCTCCCTGCTGACCAGAAAGGATGGCCACTGGCGGGGCTTCTTACCCAACGTCAAGGATGGGGACACCTATGAATTCCATGTTGTCGGCGGCCCCGGCCGCGAAGGTCCCAAGCGCGACCCCTACGCCCGCGAACTGACCAACGACGCCCACTGGGACTGCATCATCCGCTCCGTGGACTTTCCGTGGCACGAGACCGGCTTCGTCACGCCCGAGTTCCACAACCTGGTCATTTATCAGCTCCACGTCGGTGCCTTCTACACTCCGCGCTGGCCGACGCAGGCGGGCACGTTTCTCGACGTCGTCGCCAAAATCCCCTACCTGAAGGATCTCGGGGTCACCGCGCTCCAGTTGCTGCCGGTCGTGGAATTTCCGGGTTCCTTTAGCCTCGGCTACAACGGCGTGGATTACTTCTCTCCCGAAATGGCGTTCGGCATCGAGGATGCCGATCTCGCCCCGTTCGAGACACAGTGCAAAGCCCTTCTCGCCGCGAAGGGCCTCGCGCCGTATCCGCCCGGCACGCTCCGCGGCGAAATGCGCCAGCTCAAGGCGTTGGTGGATATCTGCCATGTTTACGGCCTGGCGGTGATCTTCGATGTCGTTTTCAACCACGCCGGCGGCGGCTTCGGCGACGAAAGCATCTATTACCTCGATCGCCAGGCCTCCGACTCGCTCTACTTCTCCACGCGCGGCTGGGCGGGCGGGCTGGTCTTCGATTTTTCCAATCCGGGGGTGCGCCAGTTCCTGATCGACAACGCCCGTTTCTGGCTCCGCGAATTTCGCGTCGACGGTTTTCGCTACGACGAAGTCAGTGTCATCGACCGCGAGGGCTGGCCGCATGGCTGGAGCTTCTGCCAGGACCTCACCGGCACCCTCCGCGCCGAATGGCCCCGGGCGCTTCAGCATGCCGAGTATTGGGACGTGAATCCCTGGATCGTTAAAGAGACGCACGAAGGCGGGGCCGGTTTCCACACCACCCTAACGGATCACCTCCGCAAGGCCGTTCGCCGGGTCGTTCGATCCGCCAGTTATCCCGGCGAGCACGAACTCGATCTGGATGCCGTCGCCCGCGCGCTCGAACCCGCCGGCTTCGACGCCCGCTGGCGCTGCGTGCAGGGCCTCGAAAACCACGATATCGTGCTGCGCCCCAAGGATGAGAACGACCACGGCCGCGAAGAGCGCCTCGCCCGCCTCTCCGATCCCGGCAACCCGCGCTCCTGGTTCGGCAAGAGCCGCACCCGCGTCGCCACCGGGCTAAGCCTCACCGCTCCGGGCATCCCCATGCTCTTCATGGGACAGGAATTCCTCGAGGATAAGCAGTGGACGGACGCCCTCGAACACCATCCCGAACTCCTGCTCCACTGGCCCGGTCTGGACGCAGGGGACAAGGCGATGCTCGATCATATTCGCTTTGTCCGCGAACTGATCCGCCTTCGGTTCGATCTCCCCGCCCTGCGCGGCGAAGGCTTTCGCGCCACCCACGTTCACAATGCGAACCGTGTCCTGGGCTTCCATCGCTGGGTGCCGGGCGAGGGCCACGATGTTCTTGTCGTCGCGCACTTCGGCAACTATCACCGCTACGGCTACGAAATCGGCTTCCCTGCCGAAGGCGAATGGATCGAGCGCTTCAACAGCGACGTCTACGAGAACTGGGTGAACCCCATCACGGCCGGGAACGGCGGCCGGGTCTGGGCCTTCGGCCCTCCTCAACACGGCTTTCCTTACTCGGCCCCGCTCGTCCTCCCCGCCAATTCCATCCTCGTCTTCGCGCGCCCCTGACCGGGGCTGCACGCGCGGCACGACCGCGCCTCGGGATGCGCCAACGTGCCAGCGGAGGCCTCAGGGAATTGGCGCAGGAAAAGAAGAATGAAGAGTGGTGGGTTGGCAGGGACTCGAACCCTGGACCAATGCCTTAAAAGGGCACTGC
>CAYZKY010000142.1:0-16242 GCA_964478815.1 uncultured Verrucomicrobiota bacterium | reverse complement strand
TGCCGCCGTAGGAATCGACGATGATCTTGCGGCCGGTCAGGCCGGTGTCGCCCTGCGGCCCGCCGACGACGAAACGGCCGGTCGGGTTGATGAGATACTCGGTCTTCGCGTCGAGCATCGAGGCGGGGATGACCTTCTTGACGACTTCGGCGATGCAGAAATCGCGGATTTCGCTGTGCTTCACGTCCGCCGAATGCTGGGTCGAAATCACCACGTTCACGACGCGCACCGGCTTGCCGTTCTCGTACTGAATGGACACCTGGCTCTTGGCATCCGGGCGCAGCCACTTGATGCGGCCGCTTTTGCGAATCTTCGTCAACTCCCGGCCCAGACGATGCGCGAACATGATCGGCGCCGGCATGAGTTCGGGGGTCTCGTCGCACGCGTAGCCGAACATCAAGCCCTGGTCGCCCGCGCCTTGCTCGGCGGTGTCCTTGCCTTCCGCCGCGCGGTCGTCGACACCCTGGGCGATGTCCTGGCTCTGCCCGGTGATGATGTTCATGATGAAGATGCGATCCGCGTGGAACACATCGTCATCGTTCACGTAGCCGATCTCGCGGACGCTATCGCGGACGATCTGGGTGTAATCGAGTTTGGCGTTGGTGGTGATTTCGCCGCCGACCACCACGATATTGCTCTTGGCGTAAGTCTCGCAGGCCACGCGGCTGCGGGGGTCTTGCGCCAGGCAGGCGTCGAGCACGGCATCGGAAATCGTGTCGCACACCTTGTCGGGATGGCCTTCGCCAACGGATTCAGAGGAGAAGATGAATTTCTTATTCATGTCGTACGAGCGGTAATACGATATATCTACGTATCAGGATATGATGATACAATGGTTTGACGGTCCGTCAACCTCCCCTGGGCAAGAAACCTTTGCCTAAACACGACAGGAACTGGCCGCAGGCCATGCCGGTCGCCGGGCGTTTCGGAGCGCTGGTTCGATGGGGAAGGCATCGGCACCCGCAGCAAAAACCTGAACCGGTTTCCGCGAATGTCGCAGCCAGGCAACTGAAGTCACGCGCTACAAGTGCTTGACGCGGGACTTGTACTTTTGCAGGAGCACTTCGTTGTGGCTGTCGCCGCAGCTATTGCTGCTGATGAAAATCTCGGGAGGCCGGCCGGCTTGCAGCGCGTACTGAATGCCTTGCACGATGAGGGCGTTGACGATGAGGGAGCCGGTGGAGGTGGTGGTGGGGCCGATATTGCCGGGCAAACCTTCAAGGGCGAGGCAGGCATCGCCATTGACGCCGCGGTTGTCGATGGCGAGTTCGGCGACCTCGGCGAGGTTTTTGCCGCCGGAATGGCGCGACGGCCAGGCGCGGCTGTGGGCCATGTTGGTGATGGCGACGACGCGCATGCCTTTGCGGCGGCCTTCGATGGCGACGTCGATGGGCACGGCATTCCGCCCCGAGTTGGAAATGACCAGGAGCAGGTCTCCCGCGGCCACCGGATAAGAGTTGAGAATCTGGACGCCGAGATGTTCGTCGCGTTCGGTGTAGGTGGCCTGGATGGCGTCCTTGTGCAGCATCACGCGCTCGTCTAGCATCGGGGTGCAGCGCGCGGGGTTGCCGGCGCGGTAAAAGATTTCCTCGGCGAGCAAGTGGGAATGGCCTGTCCCAAAGGCGTAGAGCCAGCCGTCGTTGACGAAGGTCTGGCCGAGCCACTGCGCGGCCTGGTCCACCTTGTCCCACTGGGTGCGGCGCACCTGTTCCATCTGCTGGAGCAGCAGTTGGTAGTACCGATCCATCGCGCGGGGCAAGCTCATGGTCGCATCGATTCGGGGTCGATTCCCACGCTCACGCACCAATCGCGGTAGGCGAAGGGGGAGATTTCCGAGGGTTTGATTTCGCTTCGCCCGCCCCAGAAGACGTTGGTGTAGCTCACGGGAATGCCGCACTCGTTCAAGTGGGCATCGATGGCGGCCTTGTGGGCGAGGACGAGTTCCTTCTCCATGCCGTGGGCGACGGCCATGACATTGACATTGCGGAATTCCGGCCCGCCTTCGCGCCAATAGGCGTGGGTGAGGATGTGGTGACGCCCCACCTCGCGGCCCGCTTCGATCTCCCGCCCGGGCGGCACGGCCCAATGGAAGAGCGCGTTAAAGCGCGTGACCCGCTCCCCTTCGGCGGTGGGTTTGACATGCTCGAGAAACGTGGAGAACCGGCCGATGACCTTGCGGCGGTTTAAATCTTCCGCCACCTCGAAAAACGTCGGCAACGGAACTTGAGCCTCCTGCGCCCGCGCCCTCCACAGGTCCGGCACCAATTCGTCAGGTTCGAATTCGCGCTTCAGCGCCATCAACACGCGCCACTCCAACTCGTTCAGCGCGACGACGTTCACATCCATCGCTTCGGCCAGCGCCTCGGCCTTGCTCCCCGGCGGCATGCCCCGGCGGCGGACATGCCCGACGCCCAGGGCGAAGAGGCGCTTGGCGGACATCAACCGGAAATGGCCCGCTCCGACCTGCTGCCGGAGATACTCGGCATGCTTGGGCATCGAGTAACCCTGCGGAACTTTCAGCGTTGTCCACAGCTTGTAGTTCGAGCCCGGCGTGGCGGCGTCCGTGGAACGAATGACGACATGGCCGGAAAACGGATCCTGCCGGAACATGTACTCGAAGGCGGCTTCGAGCTTATCTTGCGGCACTTCCCAGGCAACGAGTGCGCCGGGAGCCAGATTCGTGGCCATCAATGTCTGCCGGATGCGCCGGATGGTGCCGGCGCGCAGCATGGCCTGCAATCGCTCGACCACCGTATCGAGCGGCACCTCCGACTGGCGGGCAATTTCGCCCAGCGGATCGCGTTGGAAGCCTTGAATCTTGTCTTCCGAGACCGCGAGTATCCGGGCATTGACCGGATCGCTGATCGTGCCGGGCACGTCCATCGTATTCATCAGAGCTGCCATGATAACCGACCCCGCCCGAATGTGCAGAGGAAATTCGCGAGCGGCCCGGGCGGAGGCGCCGTTGCTCACGTCTCATCTTACGGTGGGTCTCCGGGGGCGTGAGACGGACTCCGGGCGTCTCGCGCTGGGCGAGATGAGACGATCGATTCGCCAGTTCCGGTCCGTCGTAGATAATGGAAACTGCCGGCGCAACGGTTCGATCGCGTCTATATGCGTGTCCAGTTCAAGAACTCGTTCAACTCCCGCAGGGCGCGCTGCATGGCGTCTGGGATTCCGGCAGGAGGGGCCTCCGAGTTCAACGTGGCCAGGACCTTGCCGACGTCGAACGGTCGGGACATCTGGGGCTTCTCAATCGGTTCCCCGCCTACCCCTCGGCCTCGCTTGAAATCGACCGATTCACTCACCGCTGCATAGGGTGGTGGACCGCTGGGACTCCCTGAGCTTCCCGCCGCCGCCCAGCGTGCCGCCCACACCATCCATGTCTCCACGTTCCGCACAGGTACAACCAAGCACCGTCCTTCTTTCGAATCCAGCCGGGGCAAACCCGCCAACTGCAACTGGTCATTGACCTGCCTCGTGCGTCCTTCAAGTCCCTTCAAATCGCCATCTAGGAAAGCCAGAATGCCGAAACGCGAGCCGGAGGTTTTTTGGCGTCTGACTTCTTTAATCAACCATTTGCGGACGGCGGCTTCATTGCCGTTTTTACCGAACCAGTGCTTGGAAATATCGTAGGCTCGTTCGTGGACGTTTCGGCCTTGAAAGTCGCCACGCGCCAGAGCCGCGTGGTGCTGGTCCTCCGGCAAGACCACGATTGCACAGCGGCGGCTCATTCAGCGGGCGGCCGCCGCTGTTTCGTGCGCCGCTGCACGACTGGGGGAAACCCATCCCCGCGCTACCAACTCGGAGAGGGGCATCGCGTCGCTGCCTGAACTGCTGGCTTCATCGCTGGACGAACTACTGGAACTCGACGACGTGCTGGTTTCATCGGTGTTCGAACTGCTGGAACTGGACCTTTCGAGCAAATCGGACATGCGGGCGACCTGCGTGGGTCCGAGGGGCGACCGCTCAAGCCAGAGGCCCGCGCCCTCCGCCAGCAAATCATAGGCCACCGGATGGTGGCTGGTGAGAATCACCTGCGTTTCGCCTTCGTCGGAGGCATTCTGCAGCTTGTTCAGAAATGGCTGGATTTCTTCCAAGGCCAGGAAATTAGCCGGTTCATCGATCAGAAGGCTGCCCCGCCATTCCCGGGCGGCCGCGAACGCATGTTCGAGAATGACCATGGCCCGCTGGCCCGCGGAGAGTTCGTCGAGCCGCAACGCGATCTTTTTTCCGCTTTCCCGAAAGATGGCTTTGACGACCTGGATCGCTCCTTCGGTTTCGGGTTGCAGCAGCGCCAACGACGGCAGCACCGATTTTTGCAGCGCCTGTTCGGCCTCCCGGCAGGACGTGGCGTTATTGTGGCTGAGGAACAAGTACCAAGCCGCGAAATCTCCTCCGTCGAAGTCGATCATGCTTCGTTCTTGATCCTTTTTCACTTCAGCCCGGACGGAGGCCGGATTGATGGAGAGAATGATGAGCCATTTGAAATAGCGGCGGAACCGCTGGAGGAGTTGGTTTTCGGCGCGAGGTGAAATTCGACCGATGCCGGAGGAGCCCCAGTCCATGAGCACTTGAGTGCCAGCAGTGCCATCGTCGCGATAGAGCTGCGCTTTGAATTCTGAGGCTCCGCGCGGCTCCGCCCCCCCGACGGGCTCCAGCCGGCCTCGGTAGAGTATCTTATCTCCGAAGCTCAAGGATTCCTCGGCGATGCGGTTCTGTTCACGGAAACGGTCGTGGCTCAGCCGGAGAAGGTAATGATACTCTCCCTCCGGCAAGGATACCCCGTCCAGTTCATCGGCGGGCAGGCGAACATCGACCTTGAATAGCTGCTCGGACCGGGGGTCCCAGCGGGTCAGGCTATCCGTCGGGAAGAGGTCTTCCGTCGTGCCGCGCTGCGTGAGCAAATCGGCCACCCGCCGAAGCGCATCCAACACGCTGCTCTTCCCCGATCCGTTCGGGCCCACCATGACACTCAACGCCTCGAACTCGATCGAAAAATTCGAAAAGCATTTGAAATTGTCCGCGTAAAACCGCGTTAGCATAAACTTAGCCTGACATGGGCCTCCGGGATGCGTAAGCCAAGTCCCGAGGCAGGGCCAACGCATCTAAAATCCGAGTCATTGGAGCAAATAGGCCTGGTTCCAGCTTGCGTCGAGCTGTTGGCCGCGGAGGCTGCGCTGGCGGGCGGTGTCCCGTTTGAGGAGGTTCAGGGCGAGGCGGCGGAGGGTGGCGAGGTTTTCGGCGGCGTCGCCGGCGCGGGCGCGGCTTTGATCCTCGCCGAAGACGACGTCCATCAGCCAGTGGACTTTGTTCTCCACGCCCCAGTGCCCGCGGACGGCGCGGGCGAAGGACTGGATCTCCGTCACGCTGGCCAGATAGTAGCGCCGCTCGACGGTGGTCTGGCGGCCGATGCGGCGGAGGGATTCGACCATGCCGACGGCTTGCAGGCCCTCCCAGCGGTGGCGGTCGGCGAACCAGTCCAGTTCGGTGCTCAGGTAGAACCGGCGGATTTCGATCCGGCCATGATCTTTCTCGACCGTCTCGTGACCGGCCAGCCCCGCGGCCGCCGGGGAGAGTTTGGCCCCCGGGAGCCGGGGCAGGGTTCGCTCCTGCACGGCCGCGTCGAGGAAGGTTTTGACTTCTTCATGCACCGTTTCGTGGTTGCCTTTGAGGGCGAGGACATAATCGGCGTCAGCCTCCTTAATCTCTTGGGCGATGGCGCGCTGGCAGCCCATGGCGTCGAGCGTGACGAGGCACCCGCTCAGTTCCAGCGCCCGGAGCAGGGCGGCGAAGACCCGGTTGAAAGTGTCGTGCGAGGGGATGCCGTGCGTGAGCGTGAGGAACGTTTTGAACCAGGCGAGCTTGGCTTTGCCGAAGGCCGCCCTGTCGTTGAAGGAGCGGCCGCCGCACAAGAGCGTGCAGCGGGCGACGATCAAAATATCGATCAGTTCGTGGTGCCGCGTGCGCCGGACGCGCGGATCGGGCAGGTGTTGGAAATGTTCGACCAGGCTCAGTGGCGGATGCAAGTTTTGCACCCGGTTGCCTAGAAAACACTTTACAAAAAAGACCAGAGAAAAATTATCCGATCCGGACCGTTCAGAAGACTCGGAAAAATTTAGATGCGTTTGCCCTGAGTCCCGAGGCCCGGAACGGGTTCAAGACTCACCTCACGGTATGTCTCAGGGGGCGTGAACCAGTCTCACGGGCGTCACGCTCCTCCTGTCCGAGCGGGGCGGCGAAATCATCGCCGACTTGCGCGGCCAACTCTTCATCCAACGCTCCGGAACCGCCCGGCGGCTGGGTGCGTGCGTGGGCAAGACAAAGATCGTCCAAATCCGCTGGAGGCGGGTGATTGCTTCCTGGCTGACCCGGAAACCCGCCGCACAATCCCCAGCGACGAGGATTCCCAAAAACCACCCATGAGCAAAACAGATCGGTGCGGCCGGCCCCACCGACTTCGGCCCCCACATCCGGCTTTTCCCCAACCGGCCGTGGTGCTATCGTAGGCTCATGAAACACTGCGCCGCCGCCAGCCTTGCTGCCGCCCTCCTTTTTGCCGCGTGCGGCCAGAAGAAGGAGGATGCCGCCGCGCCGGCCAGCGGCTCCAGCAGCGGCAACCCTTTGACCGCGCCGGTCGACTACATCGGGGCTGTCGGCAAAGCCAAGAATGTGGCGGAGAAGCAGGTGGACCTGGCTTCCGTCAACAAAGCCATCCAGCTTTTTCAGGCGCAGGAAGACCGCCTGCCCCGCGACTTGAACGAACTGGTGGCCCAGCGGTACTTACCCGCCCTGCCCTCTCTTCCGACCGGTTCCCGTTTCGCCTACAACCCGCAAACCGGGGATCTCAAGATCCTCAAGCAGTAACCGGCTGCCCTTCCCTCGGCGGCCTGGAGCGTCAGTGCCCGTCGCCCGCCGCATTCCCTCAACCCTGCCCCCACCCCAGAGGCCGTGCCGTCCGGGGACGTGTTAGACACGCGATGCCGGAGAGGTGGAAAGGTGGAATCTGGGGTGGTGGAATAGGTGGAATTGGCGGAATTACCGGGGTTTCAGAAGGTTCACGGTGGAGTGGGCATCCGGAACGGCAGGTGTTGAGCCGGATTCGGGCGGAGACGTCCTATGACTTCTGAGGATCGTCTGGCCTTTCAAAATTCTCAGCCAAAAAACCAGACTTCCTCTGGCGCATCCGCCTCGCCTGCGGCATACTTGTGCTATGATCGCGAACCCAAACTCGCGGTCGCCCGGATCGATTCCGAACAACAGGTGCGAAACCCTCGCGCCTCCTGTTCCGACTCTCCACCGCGCGACCTCGTCCAACCGCCGTGTCCCTTCCTTAGGGAAGAGGCTCGGAGCGTCATCCCATGTCACAATTGCTTCATTCCTGGCGCTCCCCGCCCCACGGCCTGGCACCCCTTACAAGCCTCACAAAACCCGCGTAAATAGGACTTCCTGTGGGCAAAATGCCCTGGCCTTGACCCTTGCCAGCCCCCTCCCGGCCCGCAGGAAGTCAACATTTCGATCACCCGGGACACACCAACCTCCAACCCCGCTCACCGTGAAAACTTGCCCCCATCGAATCCTCCGCCAACTCACCGGGGAACCCGTCCAGTCCCTCGCCTTCTGGCTCAACACCCAGAGCCGCCTCCAAGGCCCCGCCCGCCCGCCCCATCATCCTCACTCAAAAATTAGGGGAGTGCCTGGAAATCGGTTCGGAGGTTCCTCTCTGGCTTTCGGAGTCACCTCACTCCCGCTGCCAGTTACCGATAATCCCACCACACTGGATGCGCGGAAGAAGAGCCGCCCCGGAAGAAACTGTTGGAACGACTTATGCTTTGACTCACGAAACACGTCGCTTTCGGTGAATTACTTATGAAAACAGGAATTCTCGGAGTTATTTCTCTTCTGGGCTGCGTGCTTCTCACGCACGTACGCGCGAACGATTTGGACATCCCTATTTCCAATGTCCACGCGCTAGCGGTGCATCCGAGCGGGCAATTCGCGGTCGCTGCTACCGGCGGGGTAGCGCGGTACCACCCAGACGGGTCGGTCGCGAGTGTATTCTCCTTTACAGGGTCGCCGACTTATTTGGCGGTCGAAAACAGCGGGACCATTCTGATCAAGGATAAGAAAATCCGCCTTCTCAAGCGCCTCGGCATTGATTCGACGGAGGAAGTGCCTATCCCGAACCCGATCGATGCTTTCATCCTTCAACCCGATGGTAAAGTCGTCGTCCTGGAGGATAACCCACAAGAGGCCGCCGCGCGCCATACCCTTGCCCGGCTGAATGCGAACGGTACCCGGGATGAGTCTTTCACGACCTCACCGCTCGACGGATCGATAACGGAGCCAGTGATCGCGTTGCAGGAGGACGGCAAAATCCTCGTGGCCACGGCCGATGGCCGCTCGGTGTTCCGATTCGAGCCCAACGGCCATCATGATTCGGCGTTCGGTGCGCCGGCCCGCACTCTCGATCTGATCAACGCCATGGTCGTCCAGCCCGATGGAAAGGTCCTGGTGGGGGGTGCCTACTTCGCCAGCGACGGGATTACGCGCTCCGGAATCGTGCGCTTGAACGCGAACGGCTCGCTCGACGCGCCGTTCGATCCCCCATTGGGAGCCAATGCCCCCGTCGATTCCATCGCGCTGCAAGCCAACGGAAAGATCGTTCTGGCAGGACACTTTTACGATGCCGCCAGACCGGCCGGATATTATCTGACGCGCCTCAATCCTGACGGAACGGTGGATCCGACATTTTCCTACGCATCACCCTACTTCAAGGGGGGCTCAACGCCCCTCGTGCTCGAAGAGAATGGCTCGATCCTGGTCGCGTTCGGGCAGAACCTCGTGCGGATTGCGAATGCAGAAGCCGCCACCGAAAGCCTCACTCGCGAGGGTTCGACATTAACCTGGATGCGGGGCGGTTCCGCACCTGAGGTGTATGAGACCCGGTTCCAAATCTCTCAAAATGGTGTCGATTGGGCCGACCTGGGAGTGGGCAAGCGAATCCCGGGCGGCTGGCAACTGGAGGGCCTGCCCTCGAATTTGTCGGGTCTGGTGCGCGCGCGAGGGTATGTGGGAGGAAGCATTAACGAAAGCACGCTCGAAATCTCGAACGGCATTCGGCTCGGAACGCCCAACATCCAGACGAAATCCGGCGACGTGGTGGTGCAAGCCGCCTCACCGCATGCCGTGCGCGGTGTGCTGCAAACGTCCGCCGACCTGCGGGAATGGACCAGTCTCCAGACCAACCTCGTCAACAGCCTGAGCCTGGAATTCCGATTGACGCAGCAGCCCGAAGCGAGCGCCTTTTACCGCATCCTTCAAGTCGTCGAGTAGTAATTCCAGGTGGCGGCGAAGATGACTGCGGTCCTGGCTCCTTCCGCGGCATCGATGCCACCAAAAGTCGTCGACCATCGTGTTCGCAGGCGGCCATGCGGAAACAAACAGATAGAGTCGTTTGACAGGGGCGAGGGCGGGATTTAGGATGTGCGTTCTGATTTTGGAGAGCAGGAGGGTGCTGCGGCACCGTCCCCCGCCTCCGCCAAGCTGGGAAGGAAGTGAACAGGATTGACCGAGATTCGTCTTAAGAAAGGTGAGTCGGTGGAAAAAGCGTTGCGCCGTTTGAAAAAACGGATCGACCGCGAGGGCACTTTGAAAGAAGTGCGCAGCCATCGTCATTACGAGAAACCGAGCGAACGGCGGCGCCGCAAGATGAAAGTGGCGCGCTTTTCCGCGATGTTGAGCGCTCGTTACGCGGACCTGTAATTTCCGCATTTTTCTGTTTTCGGAGCCGAGTGTGGGGGATATCTTCCGCGCTCGGCTCGTTTGCTTTATGTATTCGCTTTCAACGTGTTGGAATTCGCACCGCCATACGGACGGGCGGGAGATGTTGCGGGAGTTGCGGGAGATGGGGTTCGAGTACGCGGAGCTGAGCCACGGCATCCGGATCAGCCTGCTGCCGGGAATCTTCGAGGCGGTGGAGGCGGGGGAGATGAAAATCTCGACGGTGCATAATTTCTGCCCGCTGCCGATGGGGGTGAATCACGCGGCGCCGAATCTGTTCAAGTTCACGGCGCCGGATCGGCGGGAGCGGGAGAATGCCTACCGGCATACGATGAAGACGCTGGAGACGGCGCAGCGGGTGGGGGCGCAGTTGGTGGTGCTGCACATGGGGGAAATCGACATGCGGGAGTATACGGACCGGATGATCGAGATGGTGGGGGCGGGGGAGAAGGAGAGCTCGAAGTACGAGAAGCTGTGCATGGAGGTGATCTCGAAGCGGGAGGCGAAGAAGGAGGCGCAGATCGAGCTGGCGAACGAGATGCTCCGGCTCTTCGAGAAGGAGGCGGCGCAGCGGGGGCTGAAGCTGGGGATCGAGAACCGGGAGGCGCTGGAGGAGATTCCTTTCGAGACGGATTTTAACTTTTTCTTTCTGGATTTTCCGGGCGGGACGGTGCGGTACTGGCACGATACGGGGCATGCGCAGATCAAGCAGAACCTGGGCTTTATCGACCACGCGATGCATCTGGAGAACATGGCGGAGCACCTGCATGGGTTCCACATTCACGATGTGCAGTTTCCGGGGAAGGATCATTGCGCGCCGGGGACGGGGACGATCGATTTCGCGGGGCTGGCGCGGTTCGTGAAGCCGGAGCATTTGAAGGTTTTCGAGATGGGGCCGGGCGTGCCGCCAGAAGCGGTGCAGGCGGGGGTGGCGCATGTGAAGTCGCTCTGGGGCGAGGAGTGAGCCGGGCGCGGAAAATCTGGAAGATCGCGTGGCGGCTGGCGGTCTGCGCGCTGCTGCTGGCGTGGATCGTCCAGCTTATTTTTTACAATGAGGCGCGGATCTCGTGGGACCGGAGCGGCGGGGATTGGAAGGCGCTGACGCGCGGGGAGCGGTTTGAGCTGGCGTGGACGCACGGGCCGGCCGGTTTGCTGCAAACGCTGCGCTCGGTGCAGCCGGGCTATCTGGCTCTTTCGCTGGCGTTGATGGGGGCGATCCTGGTGCTGGGGGTGCTGCGCTGGCACATGATCTTGCGGGTGCAGGGATTGCACCTGCCGCTGGGGAGGACGACGGAGATTTCGCTGATCGCGCATTTTTTCAATTCGTTCCTGCTAGGCTCGGTGGGGGGCGACCTGCTGAAGGCGTACTACGCGGCGCGGGAGACGCATCACAAGAAGACGGAGGCGGTGGTGACGGTGGCGGCGGACCGGTTGATCGGGCTGTTCTCGATGTTGCTGCTGGCCTGCGTGATGATGCCGGCGAACCTGGGAGTGCTCTCGGCGAGCCGGACTTCGCAGACGGCGACGTGGCTGATTCTGGCGATGACGGCCGGGTGCGCGGGGTTCATCGCGATGTCGTTCTGGGGAGGCGTCTCGAAGGGGATTCCGAACATCCGGGTGTGGATCCGGCGGCTGCCGAAGGGGGACTCGATCGAGCGATCGATCGAAGCGTTCCGGGCGTTCGGGAAGGATCGGACGTTCCTGCCGCGGATTCTGCCGGTGGCGATGCTGGCCAATGTGGTGTGCGTGATGCATTTCATGACGCTGCTATGGGGATTCGGCCTGGAAGCGCCGGTGCTGGCGATCGCCGTGATCGTGCCGATCGTGACATGCATCTCGACGCTGCCGATCACACCGAGCGGGCTGGGCATTCGGGAGAATCTCTACGTGGGCATGCTGGCGGCGCCGCTGGTAAATATTCCTCCGGCCCATGCGTTGCTCGTTTCGTTGATCGGGTTCGGGACGAGCCTGTTCTGGAGCGCGGTGGGTGGGGTGGTCTACGCGATGGTGAAAAGCCGGCAACACCTGGCGGAAATCGCGGCGGAGGCGGCGAACGAACGCGAAGGCCAGACGGAGACGATCACGCGATAATCGCGAGAATCGGTGAGACAGGCGGGTTTCGGGAGAAAATGGAGCGAGCGAAGGGATTCGAACCCTCGAAAAGAATCCACCCTGTAAATCTCACAAAACCACTGTAAACAAGGCATATACGGACTTCATTTGACATCGGGGGCATGTTGTAAGCATTGTTGTAATAACGATGGCATCGCTACGACAATCGCCCAATTCGTCGAACTGGATCGCGTGTTTCACACTACCGAACGGCACCCGAACCCAACGCAGCACAGGCATACCGATTGGCGGCGTGGCCCAGGCAGACCTGGAACCGATCCGCAAAGCCCTGGCCAAGACCTTGGGTGTCGAGATCACCTTCGGCAAAAGTGGTGAGGCAGGTGGCGGGCTGAATCCGCGAGAGGCCAAACGGCTGGCGCAGAAGATCGCCGATCATTACGAGGACGCGAGCAGGGAGGCCAGATCGCAACGATTCAGCCAAACCCGTGCCCGGTCGGTCATTGCCGACATTTACTCGATGGCCAACCGCGACAAGTTGGCCAACTCGTGTATCGAGGACTACTTTCAAGCCTGGCTCGACCGCAAGAAGCTGGAGGCTGGGGAGAAAACGCATGTGCGATATGCGGCGGCGGTCGAGGACTTGATGGAGCACCTGGGCGCTCGCCGCAAGATGGACATCCTATAGCTATCCACACAGGACATTTCCAGCTTCCGGGAGAAACTGGTCAAGAAGCTGTCCGGCAGTTCAACCAACGTGTCCTTGAAGGTCGTCCGGTCTGCGCTGGCTCAAGCCCGCCGCGAAAGTCTCGTGGACACGAATGTCGCTGAAAATGTCTCCTTGCTGAAAAACCTGGACGTTTCAGAAAGGCGTCCGTTTACGCTGGAGGAGCTAAAACGCTTCCTTGCCGTCGCCAATGATGAGTGGCGCGGAATGATCCTGACGGGCCTATACACGGGCCTCAGACTGAGTGATGTCTCGACGCTCACCTGGTCGAACATAAACCTACAACATGGGGAGCTGGCCGTCGTTACCGCCAAGACCGGGCGACGACAAATCCCACCGCTGGCGAAGCCGCTTCTAGCGCACCTTGAGAATCTGCCTGCCGGTGACGATCCTAATGCTCCGCTGTTTCCAGAGGCTTACGCGGCTCGCCAGCGCAGCCAGTATGGAGGCACCCTGAGCAACCAGTTTTACGGCATCCTGGTCGCAGCGGGCCTCGCCAAGCCGCGCCCGCATCTCAGCACTGGCAAGGGCCGCGACGCCAAGCGGAACGTAGGGGGGCCGTCGTTCCACGCCTTGAGACATACAGCGACCAGCTTGCTGAAAAACGCGGGCGTTTCGGATGCCGTGGCGATGGATATCATTGGCCACGAGTCCGCTGCGGTTTCGCGCAACTACACCCATATCGACCGCGAGACCAAGCGAGCCGCGCTCGACAAAATGCCCGACATCCTCGCCCCGTAGGGCTGGCCCACCGGCCTGGGGATTTGCTCCGGTTGGGAATTGTTTAAATTTTTCCGGTGCGATCTCTTGTGCCTGAGAGCCGCACCATCATGCCCAAGCTTCGCTACGGTTGAAATTGTTTACGGTCGATCTCCTTCACAATCAGCACCTTTTCGGGCCGCATTTCCAATCCTGACCAGGTGTGTTCGTCGATGTCTTAACCCATCGCTGAACGTCCGCAGCCGTCCGGTTCTTTCCTTCGTAGTTAAAGCGCCCGAAGTGGGCAGATCAAAAACTATGAACGAAAAGACGAGGAACATGACGACGGCTCCGGTCACTGCGCCGGAGATAACAACAATACCGAAGTTCCAGCCGGAGTTCATCAGGTTGCCCCGACCGAGCGTTCGTTGCGCGAGAACCAACTTGACGCGCTCGAAGATGTGCGAATTGGTGCTCCCCTGCGCGGCTAACGATTTCAAGCCGCCAGTCCGCAGCGTGGTGTTGCGGAAGAAGGGCAAAGCCCGTGGCATTCGACTCATCGACTGCGCTTCGCTCATGGCCTACATCAATTCGTCCGGCCTTACCGAGGTCAAGGAGGCGAGCCATGAAGCGTAAGACCACCCACCAGGCTGATAGTGCCGCCATCACGGGGGCAAAAGATCAGCGCCCAGGCGCTCACGTTTTGCCAGAGGCGCAGATCGAAGGCGAAGTCAGGTCCGCCGTGCCTGCGGTTCCCGCAACTACCTACCCGGCGACGGAGATCGGGACGACCGTGCCTGTAGCAATTCGTCTGCGAAAGCTCATGGCCAAGCTTCAGGCCACCGAGGAGGAGGAAGGCCGAAAACGATCTCGGCGTTGCGGTACCCTTCGGACACGGCGGCGCGGTAGGCCTGGCTCATGTCCATGCTCACATGGGTGAGTTGATGCCGGCGCCCCTCATGCTTTTCCCAGTCCGCGATGAAGCGTTCCCAGGTGCGGCCATCCTTGCCCTCGGTCGCGAAAAGGACGGCTTTGGCTTCGAGATCCGCGAACACCGTCAAGCAGGCGTGTCCTTTGCGGAGGCTCATCTCGTCGACGCCCACACAGGTCCCTGCGCTCAGATCCTTCCGCGGGCGCGCCCGGCCGACCTGGGCGAAGATCATCCGCCACGGACGCGTGTCCGTTTCGTCCACCCGCTCGGCCACGGTGGCCACGGGCCTCTCCCGAAGCAAGCGCAGCGCCATCGCTGCAAAGGCCTTGGCGAAGGGCCTGGACAGCCCTTCCCACGGCGGCCGGACCCGCGGCACTTTCCGGCACGTCCGCCAGCGGGCGCGCGGCAGCCGGCAGCGAAGCTCGCAGCGGTGCTCGAAGACGTTCAGATGCCGCCAGACCAGCTCTTCGGTGGGGTCGCAACAGAAGGTTTCGCCCCCATCCTGCGGCCAGCGGTCCCGTTCCCAGAGCTGGGGCGTTTCGCGGACGTGCCGCGTGACCAGGCCGGTCGCGGCGTCAAACTGGCAGGCAGCCACTTCCCCTTCGGCGCCCAACCCCAACATCGGGTGAAACAGGTTCTCTGGCGTCGTTGCCCAGAGCGTATCGGCCTATTCCACTGAAAACAGCGAGGAACCCAAAAGGGCACACGAGCGTCCGGTTATAAGTTGAACAGCATCAACTGGTTGTGATTCGACATGTCGGCGCACGGAGTGTCGACTTCTGCAAGTAGTTCCGCCAGAGGCACTTTCTCGAAGGGGTGGATGCTCAAAAGCTGGAAGGTTCGGTGCAGGGTTCCGGGGACGCGCAGTTGCTTGTGCAGGATGGCTACGAGCAGGTAGACCGTCACGGCGATCCAGACCTGCGTCTTCACGGCATTCGGGCTGGTGCCATAGTAATGCTTGATCCGCAAATGGCCTTTGATCCAGCGGAAGAACAATTCGATCCGCCAGCGCAACCGGTAGAGCCGCGCCACGCTTGGCGCGGGAATCTCCAGATGATTGGTCAAAAAGGTGAGCATTCGCCCGGTTTCCGGATCGCGGTAACGCACCTTGCGCAACCGTGAGGGATAGGCGGCGCGTGCTTTGGCCAGGGCGGGACGGCCGATCTGGTCGCTGCGCAAGCCCTCGGCGGGATCGACCGGCTGGGAACGCTGGCGGGCAAAGCGCAAGCCCGCTTTGGCGCGCGTGACAAAGAAGGCACCCGCGCGCGCGATCCGGTCCAGGCGCGCGAAGTCCACGTAGGCCCGATCCATGATGTAAAAGGCCCCGGGCTCGAACACCAATTCGTCCAGCCAGAGCACGTCATGCGGGCGGGCGGACGCGCTGCAGAGGCAGGTGGGAATGGGGCCGCGCAGATCGATTTGCGTGTGCCGCTTCAGGCCTCCCTTGGCCCGGCGGAAGTGCGCCCAGGGAAAGAGCGTCAGCGACAGGTCGATCGTCGTGGAGTCCAGCGCGTAGGCCGCGTGCGCCAGTTCCAGGCCGAGCTCCTCCCCGGCGTAGAGCGAGCGGGCGCGGCCCAGGAGGCTCTGGGCCAGCGCTTCCCACACCCGCCAATCTCTCCGTTCGTTGGCCTCGGCCAGGGTCGATTTGGCCACCGGCTCGCGGAAGCCCAGGTGATAGAGGGCCTCGGGCCGGGCATTCAGGCAGGTGGCGATATCGCGCAAGCCTTCCCGCCAGGTCAACGGCGCAAAGGCCATGGCGATGAGCTGCTGGCGGCAGCCAAAGTGCCGCACGCGCGCCTCGGCTCCGTACCGCTCGACGAGACGATCCAAGGTCTGGCGATGAATGAGATCGAGGATTTGCGACAGAACGAAGCGGCCGGTGTGCATCGGCCGGGAGCCTGCCCGAACGCGCACCGCGCTTCAAATGCGTCACACGCCGTTTCGCCTGCAAATGAATGTAGCCAAAGGACTTCCCGATCATCGGTGTCTGTGAAAGTGATTCAAAAGTAAGCGTAGAGAGCCTGGAGGCGGG
>CAYZKY010000141.1:0-16310 GCA_964478815.1 uncultured Verrucomicrobiota bacterium | reverse complement strand
GAGGCCCCCGCCGCGTTGGCCGCCGTGACGCCCAGGAGCAGATAGCCGGCGTTGCTGATGCTGGAGTAGCCCAGCAGTCGCTTGAGGTTTCGCTGCGGAATGGCGCACAGATTTCCGTAAAGGATGGTGACGATCGTCATGACCGTCAGGACGCTCTTCCAGGCTTCGGCGACGTTGGGAGCTGCCGCGAAGAGCACACGCAACAACAGCACGAAACCCGCCGCCTTCGAGCCGACCGCCAGGAAGGCCGTGATCGGCGCGGGGGAGCCTTGATACACATCCGGCGCCCAGATCTGGAACGGGAAGGCCGCGATCTTGAAACCGAGCCCGGCCACAATCAAGAACAGGCCGAGGAGGAAAAGGGGCGAGGAAACGATTCCGGCCTTGGCCGCGATCTCGGTGAAATTTGTCGTCTGGGCCGTGCCGTAGACCAGGGCAATGCCGAACAAGGTGAAGCCGGTGGAAAGCGCTCCGAGCACCAGATATTTGACGCCGGCTTCCAGCGACTTCGGCCGCGAGCGCTGAAAGCTGGTCAATATGTAGAAGGTGACGGTGATCAGTTCGAGCGAGACGAAAACCATGACGAAGTCGTTGGATGACGCCGCGAAGAGCATCCCCGCCAACGCAAACAACACGAGCGCGTAAAACTCCGCGATCGCCACCGGAATGCGATCCGCGAAATCTGTCGCCATCAGGAGCACGAAAAAAGCGGCGAGCAGCGAAAAGCGTTTGAAATACATCGCGAGGGGATCGACGACCAAGGTGTTCGCGAACCCGAACGACGGCCCGACCGGCTGCCAAAACAGACTGGCCAGCAGCAGAAAACCAACCCCGGCGGCCGCGAAATAACCCAACCGCTGTTTGCGGTCGGCGGGAGTCCAGAGATCGATCAGGATGATGGCCAGGCCCAAGCCAATGACCCCAAGCTCCAAGAGAATCAAGGACGTGTTCATCGGTTATCGAGCGGAGTCGGGAGGGCGGCCGAGTTCGGAACGGCGGCGATGCTTTGCGTTTGGAACAAAGCCGCGACGCTCGGCCGGATTTTGTCCGTGAGCAACCGGGGCCAGAGGCCGAACACCAAGAGACCCAGCAGCAGCAGCACGAACGGCAGTTTGCGCCACCAACCGACCGCATCGGCCACTTCCGGAGCGCCCTCGCGCAGGGGCCCATGCAGAATCGCACGCACGGCGCGCAGCATGTAAATGGCACCGATCACCAGACCACCCCAGACCGCGATGGAAACGACGACCGGCAAGGTGCGGTAGGCCGCGAAAAGGGTCATTGCTTCACCCACGAAGTTGGCGAATCCGGGCAATCCGCACCCGGCCATTGCCGCCATCAGAAAGACCGATCCGAGAAACGGCATGGACTTCAGAAAGCCTCCCATCTTCTCCATCTCCAGCGTCCCGGCTTCCTTGGCGATATGGCCCGAAATGGCGAAGGAAAGCGCGGCGAGCAATCCGTGGGCGACCATGATCACGACCGCGCCGGTGATTCCCACCAGGCTGAGGCTCGCGATGCCGAGGAACACGAATCCCATGTGGGCTACGCTGGAATTGCCGATCAGCAGATTCAGGTCGCGCTGCCGCATGGCGACAAAACCGCAATAGATAATGTTGCCGAGGCAGAGATACGAAATCACGGTGACCCACGAAGCCGCGGCCTCGGGCATCATCGGGATCGCGACGCGGATCAGACCATAGAGGCCGAACTTCTTCAGCACGCCGGCATGCAGCATCGCCGTCGCGGTCGGCGCGGCGCCGTAGCCCAGCGGGGCCCAAGTATGAAATGGCCACAGGGAAACCAGGATGCCGAAACCAAACAGGAGCAGCGGGAAGATGGCTTGCTGCGAGGCCAGGGCCATCGGGCGCAGGGAAAACTGCCGGGCCAGTTCAACCATGTCGAACGTTCGCGGCTGGCCTTGCAGATAGAGCGCGGCCAGACCGACCAGCGTGATCATCGCACCCGCCGTGAGGTAAAGGGTGATATTGAACGTCGCGTAGTTCTTGTTCTCGCCGCGTCCCCAAATGCCGATCATCAGGAACGTCGGGATGAGCGCGAGTTCGTGGAAGACGAAGAAGAACAGCAAGTCGAGCGAAGCAAACGCTCCAAAGATTCCCCCGGTCATCACCAGGAGCAGCGCGTAAAATTCCTTCTCCCGATCCAAGATCGTTCGCGACACGCAGACCGCCGCGAACGCGACAATCGTCGCCATGAAGACCAGCCCAACGCTGATGCCATCCACGCCGACGTGGTAATTCAACCCCAGCGAGGAAACCCACGGGATGATCTGCTCGTGGCGAAAGCCGGCCGTTCCCGCCGGGAACGAGAGGAACATGACTGTCCCCAGGAGCAAGGAGATCAGCGTGGCGGCCAGCGCGACCAGCCGCACGGCGAAGCGGAAGGAAGCAGGAGTCAACGCGATGACCAGCGCGCCCAGGAACGGGCAGGCGATGAGTAATGTGAGCAAGGTGGGCATCGTCAGGGGCGGAAAAAGTAACACAGGAGAACCGCAAGACCGAGCACGAGGAAGAAGGCGTACGTTTGCAAGTTGCCGGTCTGGGCCAGGCGCAGCACGCGGCCGGCAAACTCCGTGGTGCCATGCAGCCCCTTGACCACCAATCCGCCGATGATCCAGCGGTCGACCGCGTCGGCGAGCTTGGCCAGGTTCTCATGAGTCAGGGCAATCAGCGCGCTGTACAGTTCGTCAAAATAGAGCCGATGGCGCAACGCCCGCGAAACGACCCGCAAATTCTCGGCGATCGGATCGCGTGTTTTGCCGTAATATAACCCGTAGGCCAGGCTGAACCCGAAGATGATCGCCGCGATCCCCGCCAGAGCGGCGAGCGGCGCGTGGCTGAACGGTTCGAAGAGCGTGGCGAACAGCCCGTGATGGGCCCCCTCCGCGTGGTTGCCGGCGGAGAGGAACGATTTGATGCCGAAGAAGCCGGCCAGCACGCTCGGCACGACCAGGAGGATCAGCGGCCAGGTCATCACCGCCGGGCTCTCATGCGCATGGTGCGCGGCCTCCGACTTCTCGGGGCCGAAGAACACCACGAACACCAGCCGGAACATGTAGAAAGTCGTCAAGACCGCCACCAGCACCGCGACGGCGAACAGCACCGGATTCTCATGCACTGCGGTCGCGAGAATCTCGTCCTTGCTGAAGAAGCCGCTCAGCGGCCAGACACCCGCCAGCGCCAGCGTGCCCATCAAGAAAGTCCAATAGGTCGCCGGCAACCGGCCCCGCAGCGACCCCATCTTCCAAATGTCCTGCTCGTGATGCATCGCGTGAATGACCGAGCCTGCCCCGAGGAAGAGCAGCGCCTTGAAGAAGGCGTGCGTGGTGAGGTGAAACATCGCGGGGGTCGTCCCGGAGAGGCCGACAGCCATGACCATGTAACCAAGCTGCGAGAGCGTGGAGTAGGCCAGGATGCGTTTGATGTCGTTCTGCTGCACCGCGATCAGCGCGGCGAGCAGCGCCGTGATCCCGCCGATCCAGGCGATAATCGTCAGCGGCGAGACGCCCTGCATGAAGGAAAGCCACTCCGGCCAGGTGGGCGTGAGCTGATACACGAAGAACACCCGCACCAGCATGTAGACGCCTGCCGCCACCATCGTTGCGGCGTGGATCAGCGCGCTCACCGGTGTCGGGCCTTCCATGGCGTCCGGGAGCCAGACATGCAACGGGAACTGGGCCGATTTGCCCATCGCGCCGAAGAAGATCAAGAGCCCCGCCAGCCCGCCGACGCTTCCCAGAACCGCCGGGTTGGCCGTGATCCGCGCCTGCAACTCCGTGAATTGCACCGAGCCCAGCGCGCTCCACAGGACGATAATGCCCAGGAGAAAACCGAAGTCGCCGATGCGATTCGTCAGGAAGGCTTTTTTGCAAGCGTCCGCCGCGGAGGGTTTCTCGTACCAGTAGCCGATCAGCAGATAGCTCGACACGCCGACCAATTCCCAGAAGACAAACATCTGGAAGAAGTTGGTCGCCACGACGATCCCCAACATGGAGAACGTGAAAAGGCTCAAACACGCGAAGAAACGGCTGAAGCCAGGGTCGCCCTGCATGTAACCGAAAGAGTAGATGTGGATCATCAACCCCACGCCGGTGACGATCAACAACATCAGGATACTGAGCCGGTCGGCCATGAAGCCCAATTCCACCTGCAACGGCCCGACATCGAGCCAGCGAATCGGCTGCACCGCGATCGACGCCGCATCTCCCAGGCGGAACCACAACAGCAGCGTGAGCAGGAACGACGCGCCGATGGCAAAGATCGACAGCAACGCGCTGGGCCGCGGCAAATGCCGGATGCCGAGCGCGATAATCCCGGCGGCCAGGAGCGGTAAGAATAAGATGAGCCAAGCCATGCTATCCATATCGCCCTAGAGCTTGAGTGTGGATAAATCCTCCACATGGGCGCTCTGGTGTTTTCGATACAGAGCGACGATCAGCGCCAGCCCGACGGCCACTTCCGCCGCGGCGACCGTGATGATGAAGAAGACCACGACCTGGCCATCCAGATTGTTGGTGAATCGGGACATCGATACAAAGGCGAGATTCGCGGCATTGAGCATCAGCTCGATGCACATGTACATCACGAGGATGTTGCGGCGGACGATCACGCCCAGCAGCCCGAGGGAAAAGAGCAACGCGCTGACCGTCAGGTAATGTTCCAGGCCGATCTTCATTTAAGCTCCTTTTTGCTCAAGAGAATGGCGCCGATCATGGCCACGAGCAGCAGCAGCGACAGAATCTCGAAGGGCAGCAAATACTTCGTGAAGAGCAGTTTGCCGAGATCGGGCGTCGCTCCGACGAGCGTCGGCGCCGCGAGCCCTTTGGAAGGCTTGGCCGCCCAGATCGTTTGGATCACCACACCCACCAGCCCGGCCACGGCCACGAAGCCGGTCACGGCTCGCGCCAGCTTGGCGCGCCGCAGCGCTTCTTCCTTCAGATCCAGCAGCATGATGACGAACAGGAAGAGCACCATCACCGCTCCCGCGTAGACCAGCACCTGCACCGCCGCGAGGAAATAGGCATTCAGCAGGACGAACAACCCGGCCAGCGAAATGATGCACAGCACGAGCGACATCGCCGCCGTGACGGGGTTCTTGTTTACGATCACCAACACTCCGCACAGGAGGGTCAGCACCGAGAAAATAAAAAATGCGGCTTCTTGTGGCGCCATGTTCTTACGGGGTCATTCCCTGTTCCACCGCTTCCTCCGCCTTCTTCTTCCACTTCTTAATCTGGTCGTCGTGCGTCCCGCCCAGCGCGAGCAGCTTTTCCTTGTCGTAAATCATCTCCCCGCGGCTCAGCCCGGTGAGCGAATAGTCCTTCATCAGAAAAATCGCCTCTTCCGGGCACACTTCCTGGCAGAAGCCGCAGAAGATGCACCGAAGCATGTTAATGTCGAACTCCCGCGGACCTTTCTCGACATTGCCCGCGCCCTCCATTCCGCCCGGACCCGGCGGCGTGATGCGGATGGCCTTCGGCGGACAAACAAATTCGCAAAGCTGGCACGAAA
Source organism: uncultured Verrucomicrobiota bacterium (assembly GCA_964478815.1). GTDB lineage: Bacteria > Verrucomicrobiota > Verrucomicrobiia > Limisphaerales > SXQI01 > DASVNK01. Next base: position 10,779 of record CAYZKY010000141.1, on the reverse strand, counting down.
CGCACTTGGTGCGTCCTTCCTGATCCTTGACCAGATACGGGGCACCCCGGTAGCCGGAGGGCACCTGCCACTTCTGCTCCGGATACTGCATGGTCACCGACTTCTGGAAGAAGTGCCGCGCCGTGATTTTAAAACCGCCCATGATCGCCGGCACGTAAAGGCGTTCCCAGAAGCTCAGCTTTGGACGTTTGACAATCATTCGGTCAGGCGCGCACCCACAGGATGAACGCGTAAAAGAGGATATTCGCCAACGCGAACGGCACGAACCGGCGCCAGCCCAGATCCATCAGTTGGTCGTAGCGGAAGCGGGGAACCATCCACCGCACCCAGATCATCAGCACGAGAAAGCAGGCCATCTTTCCCATGAACACGCCGATGTGAAACAGCCCGGCCAGAAGCGAGTTCGCCGGCGTCGAAACGCCCGGGAGCGTCCACCCGCCCAGGAACAGCGTCACCATCATCGCCGAGGCGGCGATCATGTTCGCGTATTCCCCCATGAAGAAGAGCGCGAACTTCATCGAGCCGTACTCGGTATTGTAACCGGCCACGAGTTCGGTCTCGGACTCGGGCAGATCGAACGGCAACCGGTTGGTTTCGGCAAATGCGGAGATCAGGAAAATGAAAAGGCAGAACGGAGCATAAAGACCCAGCCACCCATTTTCCGCCTGCCACGCCACGACTTTGCTCAAATTCAAATCGCCCACGAGCAGAAACACCGGAATCACCGACATGCCCATCGCGATTTCGTAGGAGATCATCTGCGCGCTTGAGCGAATGCCCCCGAGGAAGGGATACTTCGAATTCGAAGCATACCCCGCCAGCACGATGCCGTAGACGCCCAGCGAAACGATGCCGAACGTGTAAAGAATCCCCACGTTCAAATCGGCGATCACCATCTTCGTTTCCCCGATCTGCGAACCGAAGGGAATGACCGCGATGGTCAGAAACGCCGGAATCATCGTGATCGCAGGCGCCAGCCAGAAATACACCTTCCGGACATGGTCCGGCGTGAAGTCTTCCTTCAGGAAGGACTTCAATCCGTCGGCCAGAGGTTGGAGCAGACCGGCCGGCCCCACCCGGTTCGGCCCGATCCGGTTCTGAATCAGCGCGGCGACTTTGCGCTCGACCCAGACCGAGTAGGCGATCATGGGCATCAACACCGCGAAAACCCCGAGGATTTTCACGGCGCTCATCACGAGAAATTGGGTGGTGGGTGTCCAGTCCATCGCGCTTCGATCAGATTGGCACGGTCGCGCCCTGGTCGCCGAGACCGGCCCAGGTGAGTCCCGCAAAGGCCGGAACCTCGCGCGCCATTTGATTAAACAGCCCCTCGATGCTGGCGTAGCCGTTTTGGCCCGTCACCTGGAGGACCAGGTCGTGCAGAGTTTCCCATTCCGCCCGCGCATCGCCCGGAGCTTCCACGGCTTTCATGAACCGCTGCACCCGGCCTTTGATATTGGTAAAGCTGCCCCGCTTCTCCGCCGGAGCGGCGCCCGGCAAAATATAGTGCGCCAAATCCACCGTCCGGCTGGGCAGGATATCCGACACCATGAGCAGGTTCAGCTTCCGCAGCAGATCTTCGGAAATGCCGTGCTTGGTCACGTCTTCGCCAAAGACTAACAAAGTCTGAATCTTCCCGTTACGAATGCCTTCCGCGATCTTGCCGAGATTCGCACCAAATTCCTTGCCCGCGAGCCCGATTAGCCGCACGCCATTGGAGTTCGGGTTGCGATCCGTGCTGAGAAGCAGCTTGTCCCCTTCTCCGACGCGGGCGATGGAATCGGTCGCCGCGCCCAGCTTTTCCGCCAGCTTCTTGAGCAGGTACAGCTCCTCGTTGGTCTGGCGCGCCGAAGCGATGATCGCGACCGAGCCCGCCGCGACGGCGTTGAGCTTCGCCGTGATCTCCTGGATCGCCGCGTTCCAGGTCGTCAACTGTTGCACCCCGGACTCATCCCTGCTCAATACCCGGCTGAGCCGGTTCGGCGGCTGAATCCACTTATAGTTGAGCCGGCCGAAATCGCACATCCACGATGAATTGACGGCATCGTTCTCGCGCGGCTCGAAGCGATGAATCACATTCTCGCGCGATCCGATCACGATGTTGCAGCCCGTGCCGCAACTGGTGCAAAGGCTCTTGGTTTCCTTGAGGAACCACACCCGCATCTTGAACCGAAAATCCTTCGAAGTCAGCGCGCCCACCGGGCAAATATCGACAGTGTTCAGCGTGTAATTGTTATCGAAGGACTTGCCGGGATAGCAGGTCAGCGTGTTGTAACTGCCGCGATTGACAAAACCGAGCGCGTCGTCGCCGACGACGTCTTTGGTGAAGCGGACGCAGCGGGAGCAGAGAATGCACCGCTCGTCGTCCAGCATGATCCGCGGGCCCAGATCGACCCGCTTCGGCTTATGCACCTTGTGCTCGACAAACCGGCTTTCGGACTGCCCGTAATCGACCGAATATTCCTGCAGCTTGCACTCCCCGGCCTGATCGCAAATCGGGCAATCCAGCGGGTGATTGATCAGCAGAAACTCCAGCACCGATTTCCGCATGTCCACCACGCCCGGCGTCTTGGTGTAAATCTCCATCCCGGGCGAAATCGGTGTGGCGCAGGCGATGGCGGGACGCGGCGATTTCGCGATCTTCGTCGTGCCGTCCGGATTGAGCAGCGGCTTGCGATCCGGTCCCATCGCGGGCGTGCCGAACTCCACCAAGCACATGCGGCAATTGCCGGCGATCGGCAGCTTCGGATGATAACAATAGTGCGGGACGTCCACCTTGGCCATCGCGCACGCCTGGATCATCGTGGTGGGCGTCGGCTTCTTCGTCTGCGGATCCGGCATCGTCTTCGGCACGGCGATGCTCTGGCCGTCGATCTTGATGGTGATCGTCTCGACGGGCGGCGCGGGCTTGACCTCGGCTATGGTGGGGCTCGACATACTTATCTGGCCAGAGGATCGGCGGCGAGTTTCATCGAAGGCGTGGCTGCGGCCCCAGCGGTCTGGCTGCGCTTTGCCTCATCGGCGGCGCCCTTGGCTTCGAACTCGTCCTTGAATTTCCGCACGAAGCTCTGCACCGGCCACGAACACGCCTCGCCGAACGCGCAAATCGTGCGCCCGCCGGGAATATTGTCCGCGATGCGCAGCAAATAATCCGCATCCTGCTTGCGACCTTCGCCATGCGTCAGGCGATGCAGCACCTTGTTCATCCAGAGCGAACCCTCGCGGCACGGCGTGCATTGGCCGCAGCTCTCGTGCGCGTAAAACTCCGAGAGATTGGCCAGCGCCTCGACAATGTCCCAGGAATCGTCGATCACGATGATCGCCCCCGAGCCGGACATCGATCCCGCCGCCATGAGCGAATCGAAATCGTAGGGCAAATCGAGCACGTCGACCTCTTGCTCGATGTCCTTCCCATCCGGCCCCTTCTTCTTCAGTTTGAACTTCTCGCCCGCCTTGAAAACTTTCGACGAAGAGCCGCCGGGAATGATCGCCTGCAACTTGCGCCCGTCGTGCAGGCCACCCGCAAAGTGAAAAATCATCTCGCCCATCGTCGCCTTGCCGACCTCGACTTCGTAGTAGCCCGGCTTCTTGACCTGGCCGCTGATGCTCACGATCCGTGTGCCGGTATTGTTCGGCGTGCCGAGCTTGGCGAATTCCGCCCCCCCCATCTCCACGATGTGCTTCACCGCGCACAACGTCTCCACGTTGTTCACGATCGTTGGGCACATGTAGAGACCCAAAACCGCAGGAAAATACGGCGGCTTGATCCGCGGATAGGGGCGCTTGCCCTCGAGCGATTCGATCAATCCGGTTTCTTCGCCGCAAATGTAGGCCCCCGCGCCGCGATGGACATGAATCTCCAGATCGTATCCGCTGCCGAGAATATTCTTCCCCAGAAAGTTCTTCGCCCGGGCTTCCTTGAGCGCCGTGTTCAAGATGCGCGCACCCTCTGGAAATTCGCCCCGAATATAAATGTACGCGAGGCGAACGTCGTTGGCGAAGCAGGAGATCACCATGCCTTCGATCAACTGATGCGGATCCTTATGGATGATCTGCCGATCCTTGAACGTCCCCGGCTCGGATTCGTCCGCGTTGCAGATCAAATAGATCGGCTTGCCGCTCTTTCGATCAACGAACGACCACTTCAACCCGCACGAAAACCCGGCCCCGCCCCGGCCGCGCAGCCCCGAAATCTTCACTTCCTCCCGCAACTGCTCCTGCGGGGTCGACGACTTGCCGTCCGGCAACGCCTTGGGCGGCAGGGCCAGCGCCTTCCGCAATCCCACGTAGCCCCCGTGCCGCAGATAGCAATCGAGATCGGCCGTGTAACCCGGCTGATCCGCCTGCTTCAAAATGAGTCGATACTCTTGCGGCATTTCTCTTAAAAAATTCTGCGTTCCAACAACGACACGGTTAAACCGGCTGCCGGCTTGACTCTGCGCCGATTCCTTCTAAATTCACCGCTCCGGCACTGCCGAATGGTGTAACGGTAGCACAGCAGACTCTGAATCTGCTTGTCATGGTTCAAATCCATGTTCGGCAGCCAATTTTTTCGGCGACTTTCTCTTCCTTAACCAGTTCGCGCTGCGCTCGCAAATTGACCACACGCTTTCCCCAGACTTTCTCGCTTTCGCGCAAGTCCGCGATAATCGCGCCCAAGTCATTGTTATGCTGCGCGGCAAGTTTTTGCCGTATCGCGTGAACCTCGTCGACGACTGGATCAGTCTTCATAGGCAGACTCTTCCGGCAATTTTAAAATCCATGTTCGGCCACCGCTTCATTTCATGGTTCCAGCGAAATCCTTCATCACTCGAAGTTTTTAGTTTGGCGTGAGTTCGTAAAATCCCAATGCTCGAATCCTGGCCTCGTTCATCGCCCAACGCTCATCGGTCGTCGCCGCTAAAGTCCGTGACATCTGCCACTTCTCAAATTCATTCAAACCACGCGTCTTTCGAATTTTCCGATAAATTTTTCGCCAGTCTCTTAACATGCGTCTTCACGAGAATCGACCGGACATGATTTCCTCCGCAGTCCTGAGACCCAAAAACGTGCGATCACCTTTGGGGTCTTTTTGAAGTTGAATCTTTTGGTCATCAATTACTTCCTGGAATTTACGAATCTGGGATTTTCCGCCCGATATTTTTACTTGTTGGATAAAGTTTCTATCTTCACCGTTCCATGCTTCACAAATAACGAAAGGGCTATGCGAGGAAATTAGCACCTGCGATCTTTTATGGACATCCGTGTTCTCCACAAGAGCTTTAAGGCTTTGATAAAACGCTTTAATTGCTTGCGGCGTCAATCCGTTCTCGGGCTCTTCAATCATCATCACGGCAGGGCGATTTGGTGCCGTCACGAGAACCGACAACCCGAGGTATGATAAGAATCCAGACGATAACCTAGGGGCGGCGATGGTTCCACGATTGTCGGAAAAAGTTACGGAAAAGCCAACCTTATCAGGGCCGAGCATGTTAAACTCAAAGTCTTCGAAGGCTGGTTCGATTGCCCGTAGGCGCTCCTTGATCAAATCAAACTCAGGGGCCTTAATCTCACCCATGAAATACAGCGTCCCCGCCAAACCATCGCCACTGTAGCCAATCCATGGAGGAGTGGGACTACTTTCGCCGCTTGTGTCGATTTCAGGCCTGCGCGAAGGCTGTGCGAGAACGCTGGGCTCCAGCCGAAAACGGTTGAATCGGCTGATCATTTTGGTGCAATGGGCTACCAAGGGATCTATTTCCAGTTCTCTCCCTGCGGCAACTGCTTGTCTCAATGCAGCAAAATATGAGCGATCATTAGCTAATAAATCAGCAATATATTCAGGCGGTTCGGATCGGTCGAAAATTGGATTGTCCGATCCCTCCTTAACTAATCTCTCATTGATAATCGTGAAAATGGGAGAATCCTCGGAGCCAGTCTGGGCGTATTCGAAACCGGTTTGAGCGTACTCTATCATGTAGCTCAAACTCTCAGATGAATCCTTAGCTTCAGCAAATTCGACTTTGAAGGTTATCCTTGCAGTTGGTGAAGCGCCTCGGGAAAGCGTAGCGCGAAAGGAATAGGGATATCGATTGAATGTTTGGCGGATGTTGCCGCGTGATACATTGGAAAAGTTTAGTAAGGCATCGAAGAGGGCGGATTTTCCTCCTCCGTTCGGCCCCACGAAGACGGTCAACGGCGATAACGCTACCTTCGTATCTCTATGGATTGAGAAATTCTTGATGTGGATTTCCCTGATATACATAATTTATTGTTTCAGGAACTCATCGGCCTTCTCGTGCGTCACGCCTTCGTAAAAATCCTCATTGCACATCATCACCGGCGCGGTCCCGCAACTCGCCAGGCATTCCACGAATTCGACCGTAAACTTCCCGTCCGCCGAGGTCTGCGCGCCGTGCGCGTGGCTGTCCAAACCGAGCTTGTGGCACAGGTGTTCGTGCAGTTTGTAAGCGCCCCCCAAGGCGCAACTCAGCGTGCGGCACACCCGCAGATGGGTCTTGCCGATTGGCTCCTGTCGGAACATCGGGTAAAACGTGACTAGCTCATAAACATTGATCGGCTGCAACTCCAGCTTCGCCGCGACCCATTCGATCGCCGGCTTCGAAAGGTATCCGAAATGCTCCTGCAATGCGTGCAGCAGCATCAAGGACGCGCTCCGCTTTTGCGGGTAGTGCGTGATCAACTCATCGATCTCCGCCTCCAGCGCGGCGGGCACCACCAATGGCGAATGATTTGCGGCATCGCTCATCGGTCGCATTCCCCCATCACGAAGTCCAACGAGCCCAGGATCGCCACCGTGTCGCTCATCATGTGGCCCGGCAACAGATGCGACAGGATGCTCAAGTTCACGAACGATGGCGCGCGAATCTTCAAGCGGTAGGGCGTTCCGCCGCCGCGGCTGTTGATGTAAAATCCCAACTCCCCTTTCGGATTTTCGGCTCCAAAATAAATCTCGCCCGGAGGCGCATTCACGCCCTGCGTCACCAGGATGAACTGATGAATCAGTTCTTCCATCGAGGAGAGCACTTTCTCCTTGGGTGGCAATACCACCTTGCCATCCGGCACGTTCACCGGGCCGCCCGGCAGCTTGTCGAGGCATTGGCGGAGAATTCGCACGCTTTGGCGCATTTCCTCCATCCGCACCAGGTACCGGTCGTAACTATCCCCCACCGAACCGATCGGCACCTCGAACTCCAACTGATCGTAGACCAGATACGGATGCGCCTTCCGCATGTCGAAATCCACGCCGCTGCCGCGCAGATTCGGCCCGCTCAAACCGTAATCGATGGCGGCCTCCCGGGAGATGACGCCGACATCCTTGGTCCGGTCGATGAAGATGCGGTTGCGGGTCAGCAACTCTTCGGATTCGTCAAAGTTGATGACGACCTCATCGAGGAACTTCCGGCACTGCTCGACCCAGCTCTCGGGCAAATCGCGGCTGACGCCGCCGATCCGCGTGTAGCTCGTCGTGAACCGCGCCCCGGTCAGCGATTCGCACAGGTTGTAAATCTTCTCCCGCTCCGTGAAGGTGTGCAGGAACACCGTCAACGCGCCGACATCCATCGCGAACGCGCCCAAACCGAGCAAATGGGCCGAAATGCGGGCCAATTCGCAGCAAATCACGCGGATGTACTGGCAGCGAGGCGGCAACTGCTGGTCGATGCCCATCAGTTTTTCGACGGCCAGGGCGTACGCCACGTTGTTCGCCAGCGGCGCGAGGTAGTCCAGCCGATCCGTGTAGGGGATGAACTGGGTGTACGTCATGTTCTCGGCGATCTTCTCGTCGCCCCGATGGAGATAGCCGACGTCCGGGTCGGCCTTGGTGATGATCTCGCCATCCAGTTCCAACACGAGCCGCAACACCCCGTGCGTCGCCGGGTGCGATGGGCCCATGTTGAGCACCATCTTCTCGCCGTTCAACTCGTTGACCTCGGCCGGAAGCGCGACGGCCTGGGCGGCGCCGGCCGCCCGGCTGGCGGTATCGCGATATTGAAATTCCTGAACCTGGACGCTCATCGCTTTTCGCCCAAGGCCGCCGGGTTTTGTTCATCGGCGCGCCCCAGATCTCGCCGCCGTTCCAGGCGCGCGTTGGTCTTCAACTCGTCGTCTTCGGGGAGGCGAATGCGCGGTTCGCGGGCGATGGCATCCCGCCCGCCCGCCACGGTGACAAACGGGCCGCCTTCCAGCGGGGCCGGGCGGGTGAAGGCCGTTTCGGGCAGATCGGTCGGCTTCCCGGACAAGGGAAAATCCTTCCGCAGCGGGAAGTAGGGATACCCTTCCCACATCAGGATCCGCCGCAAATCGCCGTGGCCGCGAAAGCGGACGCCCATCATGTCGTAAATTTCTCGTTCGTGCCAATCGGCCGTGCGCCAGACTTTCGAGACGGTCGGCACTTCGGACTTTTCTTCGCCGACGTTCGTCTTCAGACGCAGGTACTGATGGTGGCCGTAGCCGTAGAGTTCGTAGACCAAGGTAAAGCGCGGGTCTTCGCCGTAGTTATCGATGCTGGTGATGTCGACCAGATAATCGAACCTCAATTCGGACTTCGCCACGGCGCAGATGTCGGCGATGCGTTCCGGGTCGCTCACGACCACGGTCACTTCGCCGCGAAACTCCGTTCCGGCCGAGATGACCTCCCCGAATTTCTCTCGCAATTTCGCGGCTAATTCCTGGCTCGTCATCGCCGTTGATTCCGTCCCAACCCGTCAGGCAGCCGATTTCTGAGTGGAGATCACCGCTTCCCGGGCGATCACCTTGTCTTGCAGCTTGATCAGGCCATCCAGCAACGCCTCAGGACGCGGCGGGCAGCCGGCCACATACACATCCACCGGAATAATATTATCCACCCCTTGCAGGACCGCGTAGCTGCGGTACATCCCGCCGGTCGAGGCGCAGGCCCCCATCGCGATCACCCATTTGGGTTCGGCCATCTGCTCGTAAATGCGCTTCACGGCGAGCGCCATTTTGTAGGTCACGGTGCCGGCGACGATCATGCAGTCGGATTGACGCGGCGAAAAGCGCATGACTTCCGCGCCGAAGCGGGAAATATCGAACCGGCTGGCTCCGGCGGCCATCAGCTCGATGGCGCAGCAGGCCAGGCCCATGGGCATGGGCCAGACGGAATTCTTGCGAAACCAGTTTAGGGCCGCATCGAGCCGGGTGACAACGACGTCTCCCTCGATCTTCGAATTGTACCCGACCTCACGGGTGGTGCGTTCCATAACCTCCGGCCTGAATCGGCTCGGCGGAGGAAGCATAAACCAGCGTTCAAACGTCCGGCAAGCCTATTTGTGAAATTTTTCACAAAGTCGTAAAACCTGCGGCAGATGGCGGCAGTGACGGGGGGAAGCCCCTCACCCCGGCCCTCTCCCCATCGGATGGGGCGAGGGAGGAGAGAGCGTGGCGCCCCCCCCCTCTTTTTTGACGGGATATTGAGGAGTTGGCTTTGAGCGCCGCGGTTCGGCATGTTTGGCATCGATTTGGCGTTGCGCCAGCGCCAGGACGCGATGAGCCACCCGGCGATGACGCCGCCGAGATGGCCGGCGGGAATGGGTGTGCCGACGGAACCGAGATGCCAGCCCTCGAGCAGGGCGTGTCCAAGGATGGTTTCGAGCGCGGCTTTGGCGGTGACGGCCAGAGCCATGCCGACGGCGAGCCGGCGTTCGAAGCTTGGCGCGGGAAAACTCCCGGACCGCGTAAACGCGGAACTCCGAACGGGGGCCGGATGCGTTCGGCTCTTGGGGGCCAGCCCCCCCCGAAATGTTTCGAAGGCGGCGAGGACGGTGAGGCCGTGGGCGACGCCCGACAGGCCGCACAGGCCGATTTCGGCGGTGGCGGGCGCGAGGAGCCAGGCGAGTCCGACGCTGCCCAGCGCGCAGAGTTGGAGCGCGGTCCAACGTTGGAGGAACGAATGGCCCGCCAAGCCGATGAGCATCATGACGGCCAGTCCATCCACGGCCAAGTGATAAGGGGAGAGATGGACCCAGGCATGGGTGAGGAGCCGCCACCATTCCCCGTCCGCCACGCGTTCGGGCCAGAAGGCCCAGAGGCGCTCCGTTTGCCAGCCGCCCAGAGCGTCGAGGTTGAAGGCGGCCAAGAGGGCCGCGACCAGGGCGATGTCCCACCGGTTCTTCATAGCCCCCCCGCCATTTTCGAGTTTCCCGGGCGAGGGCGGCCTGGCCACAGGCGGATGGCGCATCCCGAGACCGCGATTATTCCTATGACGGCCAAGCCGATGGCCGGGACGAAGCCTTTCGAATCGGGGCGCGCGCCGGTTCGGGCCAGGATCAAGGCGGCCAAGGTGAGATACCACAGCCCGACGCCCAGACCGAGGCCCGCCACCCACCGGGGCGTGCCACGCCCGAGCAGGGCCATCAGCCAGGCGACGGGGTACGGGGCGATGAGGAGGGCCCACAGGGCGGATCGGCCGGATGGGCCGCCGATGCCACCGGCGGAACTCAGACCCCAGAGCGCGCCGATGCCGATCCCGAGCAGGACGAGGACGACGACGCGATAGGCGCGATCCGGCGTGGAGGCCGGACTGAGCCAGACCCCGAGCGCGACGGCGGCGCTGCCGAGCAGGATCGCGATGGAGCCTTCCATCGGCTCGACGGCGCCCAGAAGCATCGCGAGGTAGCCGAGGGCGAGGAGAGGTTTGATATAGAATGGGGAATTTTTCATGGCGTGATGGGGGTTAGGGTTGGGTCAGGTTGGGTGAGTTGGTGGGGGTTGGGTGGGGGAAAGCGGGAGCGAGCTCCCGCACTCCAGAGGGGCACCCCC
>CAYZKY010000140.1:0-16331 GCA_964478815.1 uncultured Verrucomicrobiota bacterium | reverse complement strand
CGCCACCCCCCGAAAACCCCCGCCATTCCGCACATTCCACGAATTCCACCACCCCACCTTCCACAAATTCCACACCCGCCAACCAATCCACCCCGGTCACCCTCACCCAACCACTTAATCCCGCCCCCGCATCCACCACGACCGATCTGTCCCATGCGACCGATCCTACTGATCCCACCCCTCAAGCCCCCGAAACCCCGCGTCATTCCGCGCATTCCACCGATTCCACTACCCCACCTTCCACCCCTGCCGCCTCAGCCACCCTAGCCACCCCACCGCCACTCGCCTCCAACGGAACCCCTCCCCATCAACCCACCCAAAAGCCCGCCCCGAAGCCCACCTATAACCAACCCCAAAAGCGCCCCTTCTACGTCGGCGCCCTCAAACGCCGCTAACCTTGGAGCCTGCTTCGCAAAACGAAGCTCGACAGGCAGGCGGATTGGCGAGAACGTGCGAGCAATGAGAATCCCCGGCCATGATCCAGTCGATAGGTTCCGACGCCCGCCGACGCGGCTCGGCGGCCGGGCGTTTACCCTGATCGAACTGCTGGTGGTCATCGCCATCATCGCGATTCTGGCGGGGATGCTCTTGCCCGCCTTGAGCCAGGCCAAGCAGAAGGCGCTGACGACGAAATGCCTCAGCAACGTGCGGCAGATGAGCCTGGCCAGCATGTTGTACGCAGGGCAGGACCGGGAGGTGTATCCGTGGACCTTCCACTCGACCGTGGGCGGGGCGGGAGTGGCGTGGTTCAATTTTATCCAGCCTTTCCTGCAGAGCACGAACATCCTCCTGTGCCCGGCCAAGCAGCGGCTGAAACAAACCAATCTCACCTACATCTTCGCCAACGACCGGACCGTCTCCGGTTACGGCGCGAATTTCCAGATCGGCGGCTGCCGCTTTCCCGCCGGCGGATGGCTGGTGCAGCCGCTGAAGGACACCCAGGTGGTGAACCCGGCGGCGACGGTTTACCTGTCCGACTCGGGCACCAAAGCCGTGGACAGCCCGGACCCGCTCCGGGCCGTGACGGCGCGTTCCCCGGAGAAAGCCCAGGTGTGGATTGTCGAAGACACGGCCGGTTTCGGAGCCGGCTTTGTCACCTCGGACGATCCGAACTGGGGCGGCCCGAGCCAGCGCCACGGGCAGCGGAGCAACCTCGGATTCATGGACGGCCATGCGACCACGATGAAACCTTCGCAATGGTACCACCGCCTCACGCCCTGGCTGAACCCGGCCCTGGGCGGCGGCTCCACCCTGACCGCCCGGCCGCGCGGGACGTAGCTTCGGAGCGATGCGGCTGATAATTCCAGTTCGCGTTCCAGATGAGACGAAGGCGCGCCGGGATTTTGGCCGCTGGCAAGGCGCGAGGAGGGAGCATAGCCTTGCGCTCTGTGACCGACGAGCCACGCAGCCAGCGGTCGAAAGACCAAGCGCATTCGTCTCATCTGGAACGCGAACTGGAATTATCGACCCGAAGGAGATCTGCCCAGACGCAGGGGTTCTTGTGCGCGCGGGGGGGCTCTGGTAATTTCATTAGACCAGCGGAACGCTGGAGCGCAGGGAGAACGACCTGCGCGCACACTCGACGGAGGAATTAAATATGGCTTACGAATTGCCCGCGCTGGGTTACGCGAAAGACGCGCTCGAACCGCACATCGACGCGCAAACGATGGAGATTCACCATGGAAAGCATCACGCCGCGTACATCGCGAACGTGAACAAGGCCATTGCGGGAAAGCCGGAGCTGGAAAGCAAATCGGTGGAGGCGCTCATCAGCGATATGAATGCCGTGCCCGCGGATATCCGGGGGGCGGTGCGGAATAACGGCGGGGGGCACGCGAATCACTCGATGTTCTGGAAGATCATCGGGCCGAAAGCGGGCGGCGCGCCGGCCGGGAAACTGGCCGAGGACATCGCGGCCACGTTCGGCAGTTTCGACGCCTTCAAGGAAAAGTTTGAAGCCGGCGGCGTGGGCCGGTTCGGCAGCGGCTGGGTGTGGCTGATCGTGAATGCCGCCGGCAAGCTGGAGATCACGAACACGCCGAATCAAGACAGCCCGCTCATGGACGGCAACAAGCCGGTGCTGGGTTGCGACGTGTGGGAGCACGCGTATTACCTCAAGTACCAAAACCGCCGGGCAGATTATCTGAAGGCGTTCTGGAACGTGATCAACTGGGCCGAAGTGGCCAAGTATTACGACGCGGCGAAGCGCTAACACTTCAACGTGGCGCGGGCGGCTGAAGAAGCCGCCACGCGCGCAAGCCCCCGGACGACGTCCGGGGTTGATTTACGGGGCGACTCGCAGCCGATAGAACTTGGCGGCGTTCGCCCCGAGATTTTTGTCCTCGAAGCTTTGCACGGTGCCATCGCCCGGGCGTTCGGCCGCCGTTTCCCAGAGAGTGCCGAGGGCCGCCGTGGCTTCGAGCGTGTAGATGCGGCCGGTTTCGGAAGCCCACGCCAGCCGGAGCGAACCGCCGGGCAGGAGGCTCACTTCGAGCTCCGGCGGATCGGCGGTGATCTCGTTGGGCTGGCCCAGGCTCGGCGCTGCGAGCGGCCCCGCCCGCAGCGGCTGGCCATCGGCGAGCAATCCGAAGGAAAGGTCGGCCCCGGCCACGGTGTAGTTCAGGGAGTCGATCAGGACGCGCTGGCCGCTCTGCAACGCGCTGAGAGCCACCGAGCCGGAGGCGGGGTTCAGGCGGAAATTGGCGTGGAGTTGGGCAGGGGTGGATTCGGCGGTCTCGCCATCGGCCCAGATCACGAGATAGCCCTGAGCCGGAATGGAACTTCCGCCGGGGAAGACCCAGCGGCCGAGGTTGCCGAAGGTATCGCTGAGCGCCCAACCGTCGAGCGGCACGGCGCCCGCCCCCGCATTGTACAGCTCGATCCAGGGTTCGCGCTCGCCGGCGGCGTCGGTCGCGCCGGAAAGGTTGTTCGGCAGCACCTCATTGATCCAGACCTGGCCGAAGGAAGGAAGATCGCGGGCCACGGAGTTCGGCGCGCCCGGAGTGTAGCTGGCGGGCGAAACGGTAATCAGGCTGGCGGCTGCGCCGTGAACGATGTCGCTGCTGCCGCCATTGATTTGATGCACTTCGACGGCGAGGACGTTTTCGCCTTCGATCAGCCCGTGGGCGGGCCTGTCGAACGGCCCTTCGAGGACAGCATCGCCGGCGGTGCGGCTGGCGAAAGTGTCGTGCGCGACTTCCCCTTCGGGCATGCCGAGGCGCAAGACCTCGCGGCCGTTCAGGTAGTAGATCGCGCCGTCGTCGAGAATCGTGCTCAACCGCAGCACCGCGCCATTCGTGTTGCCGCTGAAATTGAAACGGGTGCGGAAATAATAAGCAGGCTGGCCAAGGGTAAGAGCTGTGGTCTTGGCGTCGGGCAGCGCGGCGGATTCGACGTAGAGCAGCGCGCCGCCCTGCGGCCAGGCGGTATCGTTGTAAACGCGGGCCTTCCAATCGCCGGCTGGCGCTTCCTCGTTCTGCCAGTACCGCCAGGTGGCACGCATGGGCACCACCGTCACCGGCGGATTAGTAACACTTCCGGCCGAAGCGGCCCAATTGCCCGCGCGGCGGTGATCCTCGCGCACATCGACCAATTGCAGGGAAGCACCCTGCGTCGCGGCCGGCGTGGGCCACGGCGGGGCGAGGGAAAAGCGGGTTTCATCGGTGATTTCGCCCCCCACCAGGCGGATGACCCCGCCGTCCGGCGGCAGGGAAAGGCCGGCATTGCCCACCACGCGCACGCCGGTGCCGAAGGCAGCGGAGAATTTCGCCAAGTCCCGCGCCACGCAGATGAACCCGCCGGGCGGCAGCACCGTGCCGGCCGGGAAAAGGTAGTCGTAGCCGGTCAGAACCCACCCGCTGAGATCGACCGAATTCGCCGTCGAGTAATTGAACAGCTCGACGAACTCGGTGCCGGGAGTCGAGGGCCGGTGGAGGATTTCGTTGATCGCCACCCGGGGAGATCCAAAGACGGTGATGGTAAACGCGCGCTCGGCGGTGAGCGCCGGCGCCTGATCGTCCCGCACCTCCATGACGATGCGGTGCGCGCCGAGCGGCGGGTCGTCGGTGAGCTGCCAGGTGAGCGTCCCCGTGCTTTGATCGAAGTTCGCGCCCTCCGGCAACCCGGAAACCACGCGATAGGTAAGCGTCTGCGTGGGAAGGTCAGCATCCGTAGCGCCACCCGGCACGGTGACTATCTGCCCAGGCGATACGACAAGGTCGGCCACGGCCGGGATGACCGGCGCGGTGTTCACTTCCCGCACGCCGATGACGAGGGGGAGAGTCGCGCTCGGCGAGCCGCCCGGCTCGCTGACTTGCACCACCACGGTGTAATCGCGCGGGCCGAATGTTTCATCGGGCGTCCAGCGAATCAAGCCGCTGTTCGGATCGATGGTCATGCCGGCGGGCGGGGAGATCAGCGCATACTCGAGTGCATCGGGCGGGGAATCGGGATCGGCCGCGACGATCTGGTACTGGAAGGCGGTTCCCTCATCGATCGACTGCGCGGAAGCGGGCTGGATTTCCGGCGCGTTGTCGATCTCGCGGACGACGATCTGGAATGTTCGCGCCACGCTGGCCGCCGGCACGCCCTGATCCGTCACGCGCACGGTGAGCGTGTAGCTGCCGGGCCCCTGGTTCTCGGCGGGCGTCCAGGAGAACTCGCCGTTCGGCGCGATGGCGGCTCCGTCGGGAATACTCCCCTCGAGCGCATAGACGAGGCCCTGGAGCGGAAGGTCGGGATCGCTGGCCGCGACCTGGAACACAAAGGGAAATCCTTCATCGATGCTCGCGGGTTCGATGGGGCCGATGGCAGGAGGCAGATTCACCTCGGCGACGTTGATCCGGAAAGTGCGGGTGACCGAGCGGGGAGGTGTACCGTTGTCCGTCACGCGCACGGCGATAGCAGCCACGGAAGGCCCCTGCGCTTCGGAGGGCGTCCAGGTGAACGCACCCGAATTGCGGTCGATGGCGGCTCCGTCGGGAGGATTCACCAGCTCGAACGCCAGCGTTTGCGTCGGCAGGTCGGGGTCTTCGGCGATCACGGTCAGGGCGACGGCCTGGCCTTCGTTGACGTTGTGATCGTCGATGGTGCGGATGACAGGCGGACGGTTGGCGAACTGCGCCACGTTCGGACTGCCGGGGGTCGGCGAGGCGAAGCCCAGGTAAGGGGGAGCCCCGCCATCGGGAAACCGACCTTCGCTGAGATTCGAAAACTGGTTCGTGAACGTGATGCTATCGACGAGCGCGCCGTCGGGCGTGAACAAGGCAAGCTGCTCGCCAGCGGTGCTGAGGCGGAAATTCGTGTGGACGTCCCTCGCCGGCAGGTTCTGCTCCGGTTCGCCGTCGGCCCAGAAAAGGCGGAACCCGCCCGGAGGAATGAGCGTGCCGGCTGGAATCCGGAATTGAGTGGGCTGATTGAGCGAATCGCTGAGGTAATAACCGCTGAGATCGATTTCGGTGTTGCCCGAGTTGTAGATTTCGAACCAATCCTCGAAATCGGCATCCGCCGGGTCGGGCAGAATCGACGCGTTGTCGGCCATCCACTCGTTGATGGTGAGGTTCAGATTCGGCACGGTGGGATTATTGGCGGCGCCAAGGGTCGGCGTGTAGAGCAGGCGGCGGCGGCGCGGTTCCCCATCCGGGAACGAGCCGAAGCCTGCATCGGCGGAGCTGACGGAGTAGGCGACGTGATCGATGGCGGTGACCTGCCCGAGCTGGAGGCGGCTCAGGACCACGACCCCGTTGGTCGGGTTCAACCGGTAATTCGTGTGAATCTCGCCTGCGGTCGATTCGCCCTGTTCGCCATCCGCCCAGACGACGAGGAACTGGCCGCCACCCAGCAGGGTGCCGGCGGGGAACTGCCAGCGGGTCAGATCCGGCGGACGATCGCTGAGATACAACCCGCTCAGATCGATCGCGGTGGAACCGGCATTGTACAGTTCGATCCACGGCTCGCGCTCGCTCGCGCGGTCGGCCGCTCCGGTGCGATTGTTCGGCAGCACTTCGTTGATCCAGAGCGCCGGGAAGGGATCGAGCGTGTTGCGGACGCTGTTCGCCCGGCCCGGGGTGCTTTGGTTCGGATCGCCGGGCGCGGTGGCGGCCCAATTGCCGGCACGCCAGTTATCCTGCGCGGGATCGATCAGTTGGAGCGAAGGCCCGAAACCGTCGGCGGTGACCGGCCAGGGGAGCGTGCTCTCGTAGCGGACGTCGTCGATCAGCAGCTCGGGGCCGGAAGCCGAGGCAGGCTTGACCAGGCGCAACGTCTCGCCGCCGCGCTGGAGATTGCCCTCGTACGGGCCGGTGACCGCAATATTCTGGCCGTAGTGGGCGGCAAAGGCTCCGAGATTTTCCGCCACGCAAAGATAGCCATTGGCGGGGAGGAACGTGCCGACCGGGAAGACAAAGCCCACCCCGCGCAGTTCCAGCCCGGACAGATCGAAGGCGAAACTGGGATGCCGATTGTGCAGCTCCAGAAAATCGCCATCCGAGACCGGCGCGTTGTGCATGATCTCATTGATGACGATCCAGTCCTCCGGCCGCGGCACGGCCCCGGTGTAAGTGACCTTCACGCTATCGGCGGCGCCAGACACGGGACGCCCGTGCGCATCGTAGCCCGCGAGCCGGAGTTCGTTCACCGCGCCGCCCATCGGAACCTCGATGCGCCAGGTGGTCATGCCGGTCCAAGTCACCGGGTAGGGCACGCCATTGATCTCGATGCGCGCAACGGCGAATGGCGCCGTGCCGGAGATCGGAACGGTGGCGTTGGCGGTGGTAAAATCGGCTCCGGCATTGTTGGTGATGGCGAAGGTGGCAATATCCGAGCGTTGGATTTGCGTCTGGATGTAGCGACGGCGGCCCTCGAGGTAGGTGCGAATGCTGGTGGGGGTGGCGAGGCCGGAGACGGCGTTGTTGGTCAGCACGGAACGGCGCGCATCGATCTGGGGCTGGTACCGTTCGGCGAGCATCGGGCCGTTCGTGGCGTCTTGAAACGCGCGGTAGAGCATGCGGCGGTAGATCGGGAGATCGAACAACTGATTGATCACCGGATCCTGGCCGCCCCACAGCGCGGCGGAGCTGCTGTCGCCTTCGCCGAGCACAAAATCGATATCCCAGGGGAGGAGTTTGGCCTGCTGCCCGACCGGCGTGTAGAGATACATGTTCTGGCCGACGTTATAGGACCAGGAATCCCAGTTGCCGGTCACACGATGGAACGCGTAGACGCGCATCCATTCCTCCATGTCGGCGAGCAGCGGGAGGCGGGTGGTTCGCTCGGTGGTGCTGTTGGCGGCATTGATCAGGTTGAACACGCTGCCGAGGTCGTTGACCGTGTTGCCCGAGGCGCGGATCTGCCAGTTCCAGCGGAAGCGCGAGAGCTTCAACGCCCCGGTCGAAGGAACTTTCTGAAACGTCGCGCCGGTGGAGTTGAAGCCGGAATTGTCGTCCTGAAATTCGAACCAGACGGCAATCTTGAATAGGTCATCCTTGGCGCCGCCGCCGCCGAACCAATCCATCGCGTACTGGCGATTCGGCTGTTCGAGATCGTAAATGACATTCTGGAACTGGCCGCCGTTCCGGTAGAGCCGGATGAAAGGGCTGTTCAAGTATGGGATGCGCATCTCGTCGGCGATCCACGCCGCCATGCTTCCCTTGATGGCGGTCCCCTCGCTGCCGCCGTTGCCCGTCGAGCCAAAGACACGATCATCCGTTCCGAGGAGCATCTCGTCCTTCGGCACGGTGGCCGCATAGTCGCCCGAACCGCCGTGGAATGGGCTGCCCTTGTCGCGGAAACCAGCGTTGTAAACGACGCGGTAGTTATTGTACACGATCGTGCAATCGCGGTACGTATTGTCCAGTGCCCGCGAGGCCCCGCGCGCGGAATCGGTGGCGGCGGTGTTCCACATGTGGAAATGCGCCAGCGTGCCGAAGGGGATCGGATCGTCCCAGCGGATCAAGCACTCCTGGGCAGGCACGCGCGCAGGGAAAACGCTGGCAAGACTCGCGCCCGAATCGTCGTTCGCCTCGATGCGAAACGCCACCAGGCTCCCGGAGGAACGACCGCTGATCGATCCCGTGAACAGGCCGTCGCCCGCCGCGGCATCTCCGCCCGCACCGTCGTCGCGCATGGTGACCGTCGTGAGCGTGCTGCTTGGATCCACGCGGAACCGCAGGCGCGGCGCCGCCACGCCGTCGGGATCGCTCACGCGGCAGGTCACGAGCACCGGTTGATTCGCGCGCGGGAGCGCGGGGGAATGCGTGACGTCGTAGATGGCCGGGCCGGTGTTGGCTTGCGCGCGGCTATTGGCCAACCCGGGGGTGCCCAAGCCGGCCGGTATGTTCATGCGGAGCGGATATTCGAACCAGTTGCCCCGGATGCGGAACAGGATTTCGGGCCAGCCGGCCAGCCAGCGGGCCTTGCCGCGAATGGTCACATTGTCGCCGCTGCGCAGCGCCGCCGTCAGCCGCGTGCGGATGGTGTTGTTGGCGGTGTCGCCATCGCCAGGCGCCCGCACATGGAGGCATTTCGCGCCTTCGGCCGCGCCGGTGCTGTCGATGGTGGAGCCGCGGTGATTGCCGTAAAACGTCCAGACATTGGTCGTGAGTTCGAAATTGCTGTTGATCAGCAAATTGGTGGAGCCGACCCGCAGCACTTCCAGTTCATCCAGGAGACATTCTCCCGCACCCAGCATCCCGATGTAGAACCGGTCGATCCCCACGCCGGAAGCGCCGTGCTCGAGCCGGCCGGTATACTCGAACGGCGTCCATTGCGCCTTGTTCGACTCGTCGCTCGGCAGCCAGCTCGCGGCCTGTTGCAAATCGGCCCGCGCATCCACCAACTCGAGACTCGAGCCGCCGCCATCGGCCAGTTCGGACCAGCGCCCGCCATCGCGGTAAGTCACTTCGCTGACGGCGATATAAATCTGATTCGTGACCACGAAGCCGAACTCGTTGGTCTCGTTCACGAAGTCCAGCTTGCTCAACGCCAGCCGCTCTCCCGAACGCTTCAATCCGCCATCGAAATCGCCGACGCAATTCGCGGCGGTGAGATTGGGATAGAGCGAACGCAGATGTTCGCCATCCGCCGCCACGACCAGGTAGCCGCCTCCCGGAATGCTCGTGCCGGCCGGGAACCGGAAATCGATTCCCGCGGTAAAGCGCCAGCCGCTGAGATCGGCCGGGGCTGCTGATCGATTGTGCAGCTCGACATACTGCTCATCATCCCGGTCCGAGATCGGATGGTACATGATCTCGTTGATCACGACCGACTCGGGGCGAAGGCCTGTGTTGGGTTGCCCGGGCGTGGGACTCGCCAGGCGGCGCATCCCGGGTGTGCCATCGGCCGGCCGCCCGCTGCTGACCCCATTCTCCTGGCCGCCAAATCGGACGGCGTCGATCACCTGCGTCCGATCGGGGTTCACGAGATAAATCGTCTCCCCCGCGGCGCTCAAAGAGAATCCGAGCTGCCGCTGGTCGAAGCTCACGTAGCCGCGCGCCGGTACGATGGTGCCCGCCGGGACACGGAACTTGTTCGTCGAAATATCGTCCGTCAGAATGACCCCCGAGAGATCGAGACTGGCGGTTCCGGCATTGGACAGCTCGACGAAATCAAACACCGGGTCGTCGGTGTGTGCGAGGAATTCGTTGATCGAAAGCCCTTTCCACGGATTCGCTCGAATCATCTCCACTTCACCGGGCGTGCCTCCGACCCGTTCACCGGCCGCCCAAGCCCGCGGATCGTCCTCACCGTAGCTCGGCCGGGCCAGGATCAGGGAATGCCCGCCCCCATCGGCGGCGGCCGGCCAGGGAAACTCGTCGGAATAATTCACTTCGAAGCGCACCGCGCCGGAGGCGTTGCGCAGCGTCAGCCGGTCGCCCGCGTTATTGAGGCTGCCTTCGAACGGCCCGAGGACGCCGGTGAGGCCGGCGGCGGCCGAGAGCGCCGCCGGGTTGGCGGCCACGACGACAAACTGTCCGGCCTCGAGCTGAAACTTGTCCGGGAATTGGTAGCTCACTCCGCCTTCAATTTGCCACCCGGTCAACTCCACGAACGTGTTGCCCGCGTTGTAAATCTCGAGGAACTCAAGGCTGGTTTGTGTGTCCGGATCGATCGGATGGTACATGATCTCCGAGATCACGATTCCGCTCCGCCGGTTCGACGGCCCGAGCGGTTCCCGGGCGGGCGTGTAGACAAACGAGCTCTGGCTCACCGTGCTTCGCAGATCCCGGAACCGCGCCGCCGCCGGGCTCGCCGTATCATGGCTCGCCACGGCCATGCCGAAGAACAGCCTCGCGGGCAGCGTGATGTTCTGGCTGCCCAATTGCTGCCAGCTCGCGCCGTCCAAACTCGCGTAGCCGGTGAAGGTGTTCCCGCTGCGCCGCAGCCGCAGATACATGTGCGGATAATTCGCCGGGAATCCGCCGTTCGGCGCCGCCGTCTGCAAGGCCGATGAAGCCGTGGCTCGCGATTTGAAAAATGCCCCGAGCTGGGCCGACCCCGCGAAGATTCCCGCGAACCGCGCCGTGGCGGCGAGCGACTCGCGCGCCATCAACCCGGCCTCGACATACGGATCGGTGATCGTCAGTCCCTCGAGCCGCACCTGCATGTCGAAATCGCCGGTCCGTTCCTGATACCCGAAATGGAACTGGTCGAAGCTCGCGGCAATGCTTCGCCCGTTGCTCGTTACGTCCAACCCGCCCGGCACCGAGACCGCCGTGCCGCCCGTGGCCCCGCCGATGTCCACCGGCGCGTATTCGTTCGCCGTAAAGTTCAACGCCGTATTCGGCGGGATGGCGTTCGGCGCCGCGGCTTGATCCTTGATGCCGTTCAGCGTCAGCACGTAGCTTGTGCCGTAGGTGAATCCGCTGACGGTCAAAAGCACGACCGCCGGCTGAGTCGTCACCGCCGCTTCCGTCACGACGATTCCTCCGCCGATCTGGTAATTCAGCCGGTTCGCGCCCGAGGCCGGATCGACCGGCTCGCTGAACGTCACGCGCAGGGTCGTGGTGCCCAGGTTCAGCACCTCGGTCACGGTCGGCGGCGTGGTGTCCGGTTCGACGGCCAGCACCGCTTCGGCCGACATGGTCGACCCGAGCCGGTTGGTCAGGATGGCTTGAAAACGGCTGCCGGCATCGGCCATGCGAACCGGTCCGTAGTCGAGCGTGGCGTTCGTGCCGCCGGCCACATTGGCGTTGTTCTTCCGCCATTGCACCGAGGCCGGGCTGAGCGGTTCCAGCACCACCGTGAACTGCGCCACTTGCCCCTCCATGGCACTGGCGTTGGCCGGCTGGGTGGCGATTTTCGGCGGCGTGAAGGAGGTCCCCCAAGGCAGCAAATGCGTCGCCGGGATCGGCGCTTCATCCACGCCATCGGGCCGCAACCACCGCACGGCAAGATTATCTCCGCCTCCGCCTTCCTTCTGCAGAGCCGAAATGTAATACGGCCGGCTGGCTTCCAAAAGAATCGGCGCGGATTCCTGATCGGGCTCCTTCCCCCACTCCCGCGAGCTGGTCCAACTGTTGACCGCCGCGATCTTCCGCGCCGTGCTTGGGCTCTCGTTGGTGGCCAGCCAGAGTTCCCCTCCGTCGTCCGAGGCGATCCAGAAGGTGTAATTCCCTGTAACGGGCGGGATGACGTAGCCGTGCATCCGCTGCCCGTAATTCTCCGCGAATTCGCTCGGCGCTTCGAAAAAATCCGTGACTTGCTCGGTGCTGACCGGCTGGGAGGGGTACCGGGGATCGGCCGTCAACTCCGCCACCGAATTCCCCGGGATGTTATCCCACACCTCGCGCAGGATCGACCCGGCCTGGGCTGGAGCCGCGCCCAGCGCGCCGAGCAAGCCAAGCATCCAGGCCAATCGGCCCAAGCGGCTGCGCCCCGGGCTGATGGCCGCCACCGGCGCTGCAAATTTGCGAAAAAAGACCGGCCGATTGCGAACGTTAGATTGCATGACTGCTGATTTCCCACCCACCTTGACTAATCCATGCGCGACACCGTCTGCCAAAAGGCATGTCGGAGCGGCAAAAGCCCACCTTGGAGCCCCCGCGCATGGTAGGCAAGATTTCGTGTCACACGCCGTTTATAGCAATTCCCGTGCTCGGGATAGGGTCAAAAGTCCTGCCCCAAGCCGGATTTGCTCGTGTGCGTCAAAGTGGCGGCCCTATCTGCCGCTCTTGCACCCGGTGAGTTCTTGACCCTAAAGGAACCCGCTGCAGGCCCGCCTGCGGGGGGAAACCTGCATCTAAAGCGGCCCGGCCACCGTATTGTGGATGAACGCTGGACAACCTGGCGGCTCGGAAATGCAGGCTGGACGGCCCACCACCGGTGCGACGATGATCTGGCGGTCGCTCTTTGCGACGGTTCGGCGCATGACACCAGCGGAAATGTTCGATAGCAAAACTGAGGCGGAACTGCTGGCGCGCGTGGCGCGGCGGGATGAGGAAGCCTTGGCTTGCTTTTACGACCGCACCGCCGCCGTCCTGCTGGGAATCGCGCATAGCATTGTGAACGACGCCTCCATCGCCGAAGATGTCCTGCAAGAAGTCTACCTCCAGATTTGGGAGAAGGCCGAGGTGTTCGATCCCCGGCTCGGCAAGCCGATCAGTTGGGCCATCGCCCTGACGCGCCACAAGGCGCTCGACCGGCTTCGCTCCATGAAGCGCCGCCAGATCACGCTCGATCACTTCGAAGCGGAACAGGAACCGGCCGCCGCTCAACCTGCGGCCGACACCGCCGATTCGAAGGAAATGATCGAGCTGCTCCAGCGGGCGCTGGCGCGCCTGGGCGAAAAACCCCGCCGGGCCATCGAACTCTCCTTTCTCAAGGGGCTCGCCCATGCTGAAGTGGCCGAAGCGATGCAACAACCCCTGGGAACCGTCAAGGCCTGGATTCGCCGCGGAATGATCGAAATGCGCAGCCACCTGGAACAAACGTTCCGCCCCTGACAACGTGAGCCAAGAACGACTAGCCGAATTAGCCGCCGATTTCGCCGCCGGAGAACTCGACCCGGGCGAACGCGAGGAATTGCGCGGGCTGCTCGCCACCGCCGCCCCCGGCGACCGCACGGCGGCGGAGATGGTGGACACGGCCGCGCTGCTTTCGCTGCGTATTCCCGAGCGTGCTCCATCGCCGGGGTTGAAGGCAGCGCTGCTCGCGAAGATCGCCGCCCAGCCAGCCGCGCCTGCGCCAGCCCCCTTCCGCTATGTGCCACAGCCGGTGGCGGGTCCCTGGATCCCCTTCGGCGTGCCCGGCGCGTATATCAAGGTCATGCAGGTCGATCGCGAGCGGGGGTATGCCGTGGTGTTGGGCAAGCTCGATCCCGGCGGGAGCTACCCGCCGCACCAGCATCAAGGCCCCGAGGAATTGTTCATGCTCACGGGCGAT
This sequence comes from uncultured Verrucomicrobiota bacterium, assembly GCA_964478815.1. Classification (GTDB taxonomy): domain Bacteria; phylum Verrucomicrobiota; class Verrucomicrobiia; order Limisphaerales; family SXQI01; genus DASVNK01. The sequence goes on along the minus strand of CAYZKY010000140.1, from coordinate 2,954 downwards.
CTGACCGTCGGGGAGCACCGGCTGACGGCCGGCGATTACCACCATTCGGAGGCCGGCACCGAACACCTTTCGAATCACTCCGTGCAAGGCTGTACGCTGATCGCCGTGGTCACGGGCAAAGACCTCGTGGCGCAACTCGCGGCGCTGGTCTAATCCTGCGGCAGCTTCGGCGCATCCGCCTGCCGGGCGTACCACACGTAGCGGAACATGACCACGCGCAGCGCCGCCGTCAGCGGAATGGCGAGGATGCCCCCGACGATTCCCCCCATCAACGTCGTCCCCACCATCACCGCGATCATGATCGTCATCGGGTGCAACCCCACCCGGTCCCCCATGATTTTCGGCGCGATGACGAATCCCTCCAGCGCCTGCACCAGCCCGAACAGGCCCAGCACGAGCAACGGGTGCAGCCAGTCCCCGAACTGGACAATGGCCAGGATAATGGCCGGCAGCAGGCTCAGGATCACTCCCAGGAATGGGATAATGCTGAGCATGCCTGCCACCATGCCCAGCAGCAGCGCATAGTTCATCCCCAGGGCGAGAAAGCCCATCGTCAGCAGAATCCCGTCGCACAACGCCACCAGCACTTGCCCCCGGAAAAACAGGATCAGGTAGTCGTTGATCGATCCGAGCACAAAGACGATCTCCTCCTTCGTGCGGGATTCGGCTATGGGCAGGTAGTCGGTCCAGTTCTTGTTGATCCCCCGTTTCTCCAGCAGGAAGTAGAAGAGGTACACCGGAATCAGCGCCGCGCCCGCGATGAAACCGAACCAGGAAGCCACGCGCGAGAACTGCGCGAGGAACCATTGCGAAATCGTGGGGACGGTCTTGGTCACCCATGTGAGCACGGTTTGCCGGACCTCCTCGTTCCACGCCTGCTTGACGCGCGTGCCCAGCGGCGATTGCGCCAGCCAGGTATCGACCTTCGTCACGATTTGCTGCGCGTATCCCGGGCTCGCGCCCGCCACCGGCTTGGGCAGCTCCGAAACATTCGTCACGATTTGCGAGGCGTTGCCCGGATGCGCGCCCGCCGCCGGCTTGGGCAGGTCAGAGACATTCGCCACGACCTTTTTCACACTGTCCTGATCCAGAACCTTCCCGGCCAGTTCCTGCACTTCATGGATGAGCTGGGGGATGATCGTGCCCAGGGAACCGAGGAGAATCAGCGTCGCGAGCAGGAACACGGCGAAGATCGCCCAGGTACGCCGCAGGCCCTTGCGCTCGAAATAACCGACGACTGGATCGAGCAGGTAGGCGAGAATCCCGGCCACCGCCAGCGGCAGCACGACCGGGGTTAACTGGCCCAGCACCCAGCCCGCTCCCCAGAACAGAAGACCGAGCAACACGAGAAAGACCGCCAGGGCTAGCGTCGTGATGGCCAGCCAGATCATCTGCGTCTGGCGGGCCGAAGGGGGTGTGAACGAGGGGCGTTCCATGATTCAGTCAACAACTTCGGCAACGCCGGTTCGCTCTTCGATGACAATCGCGCGTTTCATTTCGAATCGGAGGGCTGTCCCAGCTTTTTCGCTTTTTCCGCCGCCGCGCGCACCGCGTTCATCAAGGTCGCCCGCAGCCCGCCCTTTTCCAACTCATGCACCCCTTCGATCGTCGTGCCGCCCGGGCTCGTGACCATATCCTTGAGCGCGCCGGGATGCAGATCGGTCTCCAACACCATCCGCGCGCTCCCCAGCAGGGTTTGGGCGGCCAGCTTGGTGGCCACGTCTCGCGGCAAACCCGCCGCCACGCCGCCATCGCTCAGGGCCTCGATCATCATGTAGACATAGGCCGGCCCGCTCCCGCTCAAACCCGTCACCGCGTCGAGCAGCGATTCCTTGACCTGATAGGCCACGCCCACGGCGTTCAACAAGCGGGCGACCACGGCGGCGTCCTCAGACGTCGCCGCCTGCCCCACCGCGAAACCCGAGGCCGACTGCCCCACCAGCGCCGGCGTGTTCGGCATCACCCGCACCACCCGGCTGCCGGGCGCCAGACTGCTCTCCAGCCGCCCCAGCGGCACTCCGGCCGCGATCGAGACGACCAGATGCCGGTCCTCGAGCACCGGCCCCAACTCCCGCAATACTTCGTCGATCTGATCCGGTTTCACCGCGAGGATCAAGACGTCCGCCTCCTGGGCCACTTCCGGGTTGAAGGCTGTCGTCCGCCCGCCCGTCGCCTTGGCGAACGCCTCCCGCGCTGACGCGCTCACGTCGCTCGCGATCAATTCCGCCGGAGCCGAAAGCCCGGCGCGCACGAACCCGCTTGCGAGCGCCGCCGCCATCTTCCCGGCCCCGAGAAATCCCACCTTGATCGTCCCAGACATCCTCCCTACCTAACCCGGCTCAACTCCTTGGGAAAGGCCAAAGAAACGACTCGATGATTCCAAGGCCCGTCCGCCAGCGCGGATCATGGACTCTCGAGCGGGCCTTCGTGGCGCGGGGGCTCCGGCATCGGCGTCTCGGTCGCCCGCAGATAGAGAACGGCGGCCACCAGCGGCACCTCGCACACCCCGAACACCACCCAGCCCCACCACGGCACCGCCCCGATCCGCACCTCCGCTCCCGAGTTGAAAAGCCCGAAGAAGAATAGCAATGGCACCGAGACCGCCAGCATGGTCACGAACTGCGTTTTCGGCCGGCACGGCTTCGCCCGCCGGTCCGCGCGGACGGTTCGTTCGAAACACGGGCGGCGTTTCGATCTCGACAGCATGCCGCCAACATAATTGCCCGCGAGCTGCTGTAAACCGCGCCCTGCTCCTTCCGCAGGGCCGACGCCTCCTGATAACGAGCGTCATGTCCCTGCCATTTGAGGGACGAGGATTCCTGATGGGTGGGGCTGAAGGTTGGGGTAATTCGGATGGTGGAAATGTAGACTTCCCGGGCGACGGGAGGGGGCTGGAAACGGTGAAGGCGGGGGCATTTTGCGCGCAGGAAGCACTATTTACGCGGGTTTCGTGA
>CAYZKY010000139.1:0-16399 GCA_964478815.1 uncultured Verrucomicrobiota bacterium | reverse complement strand
TCACGAAACCCGCGTAAATAGGACTTCCTGCGCCCAAAATGACCCGCCCTTCACCACTCTTACCCCCTCCCATCCCTCAGGAAGTCTACATTTCCAGCACCAGACCCTCGCCTTCCGGCTCGACCCCCAGAGCTATCCCCAAGTCCGCCTCCGCCTCCTTAGTCAAAAAAGGGGGAGTGCCCGTGCCGGTGTCAGACCCGGCCCGGTCTGGGCGGTTGCGTTCCGGGATGCATTCGGCATAGTCCTGCCGAACAACATGATGATCCCATCGATTCCCTCGCGCGGCTGGGCGCGGCTGGCCGGCTGTTTCTCGATTCTGTCGGCGCTGGTCTGCGCCGTTCCCGCGGCGCAACGCACCGCCCTGGACGAGTATGTGGCGAAGCCCGATCCCAATTTTTCGTTCCGCCTGGCCGACAAGATTCAGGCGGACGGCATGACGGCCTTCGTGCTGGAGATGACCTCGCAGCAGTGGCTGACCACGAACGAAGTCAACCGGCCGTTGTGGAAGCATTGGCTGACGATCATCAAGCCGGCGGAAGTGACCGGCCGCTCCGCCCTCCTGTTCATCGGCGGCGGTTCGAACGAACGGCCCAACCCGCCCCGGCCCGACGGCAACCTGGTGAAGGCGGCGGCGGCCGCGAAATCGATCGTGGTGGATTTGCGAATGGTGCCGAACCAGCCGCTCGTGTTCGCCGGGGACGGGCGCAATCGGAGCGAGGATTCGATGATCGCCTACACCTGGGACAAGTTTATGCGCACGGGTGACGAAAAATGGCCCGCGCGCCTGCCGATGACCAAAAGCGCGGTGCGGGCCATGGATGCGGTGACCGCGTTCTGCGCCTCCGAGGAGGGCGGCAAGCTGGTGGTGGATCGCTTCTTCGTCGCCGGCGGTTCCAAGCGGGGGTGGACCACCTGGACGACCGCGGCGGTGGATGGCCGGGTCATGGGCATCTCGCCGATCGTGATCGATATGTTGAATGTGGTGCCGTCGTTCAAGCACCACTACGCGGCTTATGGTTTTTGGGCTCCGGCGGTCGGGGACTATGTGGAGGCCGGCATCATGGACTGGACCGACAGCCCGGAATATCAGGCGCTGCTGAAAATCGAGGAGCCGTTCGAATATCGCGACCGGCTGACCATGCCGAAGTTCATCATGAACTCGGCGGGCGACCAGTTTTTCCTGCCGGACTCGGCGCAATTCTATTTCGACCAGTTGACCGGCCCGAAGTTCCTGCGCTACGTGCCGAACTCGGATCATTCGCTCAAGAATACGGATGCCTTCACCAGCCTGCTCGCGTTTTACGATGCGGTCGCGCGCGGGCGGGCGCTGCCGGAATTTGGCTGGTCGTCGCCGGATGGCGGATCGTTCCGGGTGGCGGCGAAGACCAAGCCGTCCTCCGTGAAACTGTGGCAGGCGAACAACCCGAATGCCCGGGATTTCCGCCTGGAGGCGCTGGGGCCGGCGTACACCAGCACCGATCTGCCGGGAGAGAATGGCGTGTTCACGGCCAAAGTAGAGAAGCCCGCGAAAGGCTGGACGGCCTTCTTCGTGGAACTGACGTTCGACAACGATCCCGCGCCCTTCAAGTTCACCACCGAGATCAAGATCATTCCCGAGACGTTGCCCTTCAAGGACAAGGTCCCTCCTGGCAAACGCCCGGCGGGATTTTTGACGCGCCCGGCGCAATAGATTCCGCGGCGGGAAGAACTCGATGGACGGGCGGCGGAGGCCGGCAACCTCCCGAAGGCGCGAGTTCGTGCCGGCAGATCGGTTTTCCCTTTATTTCCGGGCGGGCGCCGTTATGTTGGCCCTGTCATTGCTACCGGGCGGGACGGTCGGCCGGGACCAGAAGGTTCTGGCCGGCAGAAGTTTCCGCCCTTTTTGATTCATGGACGCGCCGCACATCCGAAATTTTAGCATTATCGCCCATATCGATCATGGGAAGACGACTCTGAGCGACCGCCTGCTCCATCGCACGGGCACGATTGCCACGCGCGAGATGCAGGAGCAGTTGCTCGACTCGATGGACCTCGAGCGGGAGCGCGGGATCACGATCAAGGCGCACCCGGTGACGATGTACTACAAGGCCAAAGACGGCGAAGAGTACGAACTGAATCTGATCGACACGCCCGGCCATGTCGACTTCGCCTACGAAGTGTCGCGCAGCCTGAGCGCTTGCGAAGGGGCCTTGCTCATCATCGATGCCGCGCAAGGCGTGGAAGCCCAGACCGTGGCAAACGTCCATCTGGCGATGAAGCAGAATCTCCAGATCATCCCGGTGATCAACAAGATCGATCTGCCCCACGCGAACGTGGCGCAGGCGAAAATCCAGCTCGAAGAAATCCTCGCCATCCCTGCCGAGAGCGCCCTGCTCGCGAGCGCGAAGGAGGGAATCGGCATCGAAGAGATTCTCGAAGCCATCGTGCATCGCATTTCGCCCCCGAAACCGACGGGCGAACGGTCCCTGCAAGCGTTGGGATTCGATTCCTATTTCGACACGTTCAAGGGGGTCGTCACCCACGTCCGCGTCTTCAACGGCGTGCTCAAGCCCGGCTTGCAATGCAAGCTGCTCCACTCCGGCAAGCTGGTCGAGGTCAAGGAGGTCGGAAGCTTCAATCCCAAGCCGTACACCCGGGACAAACTCGAAGCGGGCGAGACCGGCTATTTCACCGCGAATATCAAGTCGCCCAAGGAAGTAAAAATGGGCGACACGCTGACGGATGCGAAATTTCCTTCGCCGACCCTGCCCGGCTTTCAGGAAATTCATCCGATGGTGTTCAGCGGCATCTACCCGATCAATACCGCCGATTACGAGCATCTGAAGGTCAACCTCGGCAAACTCCAGTTGAACGATTCGGCGTTCGTCTTTTCGTCGGAAAGTTCCGTCGCTCTCGGCTTCGGCTTTCGCTGCGGGTTCCTCGGCCTGCTCCATCTCGAGATCGTGCAGGAGCGCCTCCGCCGCGAGTACGAGATGGACATCATCGCGACCTATCCGAGCGTTATTTACCGGATTACGATGACGGACGGCACCAAGAAGGAAGTCGATAACCCGGCCTACATGCCCGAGCCGAATTACATCGAGACGATCGAGGAGCCGATGGTGAAGGCTTTCGTCATCTGTCCGAACGAAAATATCGGCGACATGATGGCCCTGATCTCCGAAAAGCGCGGCCTGGTGGATCACACCGAGACGCTCGACATCCGCCGGGTCATGCTCACCTCGCGCATGCCGTTGAACGAAATCCTCATCGATTTCCACGACCGCATCAAAAGCATCACGCGCGGCTACGGCTCGATGGATTACGAGCACGACGGCCATCAGGCTTCCGACATGGTGAAGCTGGACATGCTCGTGAACAACGAGCCGGTCGATGCCTTCTCCTGCATCGTCCATCGCGACAAGGCCGAAGGACGCGGACGCGCCCTCGCGGCCAAGCTGAAGGAAGTTATCCCGAAGCAGCAATTCGCGGTCGCCATTCAGGCCGCCATCGGCGGCAAGGTCGTGGCTCGGGAAACGGTGAGCGCCATGCGCAAGGACGTCACGGCCAAATGCTACGGCGGCGACATCTCGCGCAAACGGAAGTTGCTGGAAAAGCAGAAAGAGGGAAAGAAGCGCATGAAAGCCTTCGGCTCGGTGCAGATTCCCCAGGAAGCGTTTATCGAAGTGCTCAAAGCATAGCCGCCGACCGATCATGAAGCTGCGCTGGTTCCTCTCCCGCACCGTCCGCCAGGCCACCGAGATGTGCCGGCAGTTGACCCGGTTGATCGCCGAGCAGCGCGACCTTCTCAGCGAGCAGGCCATCTCCACGCTCACGGCTTCGGTCGCCGAAGCCCGCGGGGTGATCCGCACCGGTGCGCCGGACGCGATCAAGGCGGAGATGAAAAAGCTGGAGGAGGCGGCCAACAAATGGCTGAAGCCCTACCCCAACGCCGCCTTTCGCGAGAATATCAAGGAATTCCAGGTGGCGATCGTCGTAATCCTTTCGTTCACGACGTTTTTTCTCCAACTCACCAAAATCCCGACGGGCTCGATGCAGCCGACGCTCTACGGGATCACCTCCGACGATCTGCGGCCCGAGCAATTCAACATCCCGCCGTTCTGGAAGCGGTTCATCGGATACTGGACCGGCGGGGCTTCCTACGCGCATGTCGTCGCGCCGTTCGACGGCGAGGTGTTGTCGGTCGATGCCCCGCAGACCATTTTCCCGTTTATCAAGCGGCAGCGCATCCTGTTCGGCTCGGAACTCGGCGCGAAACAGAATTTGTATGTGTGGCTGCCGCCGGACGAACGACTGGTCGAGCGCGCCCGGCTGGATCGCCGCCGGGTCTATCGGAGGGGAGAAGATATCGTGAAGCTGCGCTGGCGGGCGGGCGACCATCTGCTCGTCGACCGTTTCACCTACAATTTTCGGACGCCTGAGCGGGGCGAGATCATCGTCTTCAAGACCCGCGGAATTCTCGGGCTGACGCAGGATCAACTCTACATCAAGCGCCTCGTGGCGCTCGGCGGCGAAACCGTGCAAATCGGCAACGACCGCCACCTCATCATCGACGGCCGCAAGATCACGGCGAGCGACCGGCATTTCGAATTCGTCTACACCTTCGATCACAAAGACCAGGGCCCGCGCGGCTTGAGCGAGGGGAACCGCCTGGTCGAAGGCCAGCAGACCGCCGAACGCGGCAGCCATTCGCTTTACCTCGGCCATGTGAACGGCCTGGTTGGAGCGCGGGACTTCGACGCCCCCGGCCAGGCACCGCGCTTTCACGACGAAACCGCCAAATTCGTGGTGCCGAAGGACGAGTATCTGGCGATGGGCGACAACACCCTCAACAGCCTCGACTCGCGCTATTGGGGCGGCCTGCCGAAGAAGAACGTCCTCGGCCGCTGCTGGTTCGTCTACTGGCCTTTCACCGACCGGTTCGGCTGGGGCTACCGCTAGAACGGCGACCGCACGCCGAGAACCCTGCCTAACGATCCCGCTGGGCCGGGTTAAGCCACGGCGTCCTGGACCAGTACCACACGCGCGTTTTCTGCGCCTCGACGTGGCCGTCGGTGTAGAGATTATTGCTCCGGCCGGCATGCCGCGGATCGGGCCCGCCCCAATTCGGATCGCCCGGAGAACTCACACACCCCACACAGGGCGAATCGTTGCCCACGTCGTGCACGATCCAAGCCCCGGGCTTTTTCAACGACGCCGCCGTCACGCATTTATCTGGATCGGTCGTAGGGGTAGCTGCCGTGCCTCCATCCACAATGTGGATCGTCGAAGCGGGATTGGCCACCTGCGAATCCGTAATGCCCCGAATACTCCAGAATCCCCACGAGCCTCCCAAGCGGTAATTCGCGGCGTAATTCCCGAACAGCCCATCCATCGAGTAAATGATTTCCCCGTCCGGGCTGATCTTGAACGGACCGGCATTCACCTTTTCCTTTTTCTTTCGGGTCGGGCAGATCAGCAACTTTTTCACCTGCTGATACTTGTACGTATAGCTGAACCAATTCGTCTGGTCCACCCCATTCGCCGTCCCCGTGAACGTCCACGGATACTTCTGCTGATTGTCGTCCTGGTACAGCCGGGAGGCCATCGCAAGCTGCCGGATATTGCTCAGGCAGGAGACCGCCTGGCCCTTGGCCTTCGCCTTGCTCAAGGCCGGCAGCAGCATGCTCGCCAGGATCGCGATGATGGCGATCACCACCAGCAGTTCGATCAAGGTGAACCCGACAGTTCGCCGGGCCGAAAGCCCGGGAGATTCCATCCGCATTTCCGTCTGCTGCCCGCTAAGTCCGGTCTTCATAACGTCTGCTGCATCAGCACCTTCCGGGATGGCTCGGCCGCCTCGGTCCAAGGCCACACTCCGAAAATTCTGGCTGGGATGATTTAGGTTGGCGCATGGCTTAAAAGTGTCAATCGGAAACTCGGCCGAATCGTCACGTTCGCGAGGCAACGGCGTCGGTGGACGGCTGGCGCGAGACCGCTTAGCCTAACCGGGCAACGTGTCGAAATCTCAGTCACTCCCCGAATTGCTGGCCGGCGCGGCTCCGGTGCTGGCACTGGCGCCGATGCAGGACGTCACCGATCTGCCGTTCATGCGGCTGATGGCGCGCTACGGCGGAGCTGATTTGTACTACACGGAGTATTTCCGGGTGCATGCCACGTCGCATCTCGAACCGCCCATTCTGCGATCCATCGATGAGAATCCCACCGGGCGGCCGATCATCGCGCAGATGATCGGCAACGACATTCCGGCGCTGGTCCGCACCGCGCGGGAATTGCAGGAACATCCGGTGGCGGCGATCGACCTGAATCTCGGTTGCCCGGCTCCGGTCGTGTATCGCAAGTGCGCCGGGGGCGGCCTCTTGCGCGATTTGCCGCGAGTGGAGGCGATTCTGGGCGCGCTCCGGGAGGCGGTGACGATTCCGCTGACCGTGAAAACCCGCATTGGGTTCGAGGATGCGGACGGATTCGACCGGCTCCTGGATGTGCTGGCGCAGCACGCGCTGGATCTGGTGACGGTGCATGGCCGGACGGTCCGGGAGATGTACCGCAGCGCGGTGCATTATGACTTTATCGCACGCGCGGTGGACCGGCTGGACTGCCCCGTGCTGGCGAACGGGAATGTTTCCTCGGGCCGGCGCGGGCTCGCCATTCTGGAAGAGACCGGCGCGCGAGGCTTGATGATCGGCCGAGGAGCCATCCGCAATCCGTGGATTTTCCACCAGTTTCGCCAAGCCCGGGGAGGAGAGCCGGTGTTCTGCCCACGCGGGCACGATGTTCTGCGCTATGTGCAGGATTTGTTCGAGACGCTCAAGCCGGAACAAATCCGGGAGGCGGCCCACGTCCAGAAGATGAAAAAGTACATGAACTTCCTCGGGCTGGGAGTCGATGGCCAGGGGCGATTTCTGCACGAAATCCGCCGAGCGGGCACCGCTACGGAGTTCTTCGCCATCTGTGAAACTCACCTGAACCACGACGAACCGATGCCGCTCGAACCCTTCGCCCTGGAACTCGGCGAGCGCGATGTGCTCGCCGGGGAGCACGCTTAATCTGCTCCGGCCGGCTTTTGCCGAAGCCGGTCAACTACCCGTTTCCGCCCCACGCCGCGGGCAGATCCTGCTTCGTGGCCCGCAGAATTTCGAGAATCTCGCGACGCGACTTGCGCGTGAGCGCCGCGTAGGCTTCGCCGGTTTCCCGGCCGGAGAGCACTTCCAGCATCCGGTCGTAGACTTTCGTTTTGATCGGTCCCGGCAGCGCATCGAAGGCGGGAGAGTAGATGAGGAAGCTGCACGGGTATTTGAACAACCGGGTCTGCAAATCGAATTGCCGCAAGGAACGCCCTTGCGGATCGAACGGGCCCGCCTTCTCGAACTCCTCGCGAAAGGAGGAAACGCCCCGCACCGGGTCCGTCAGCGGCACTTCATCGGCGAAAAAGAGGTAGCGCACGAAGCCGTCGACGATCGATTTCGAATAGTTCACATGGCCGTACGTCCGCAAAGCCTGGCTGGCTTCGAACTGGAGCCGCGTCAGGAAATTGTGCAGGTGGCTCTGATGCTGAAGAACCATCAGCGCCACGATATCGCTGTGCGGCTCGACGTGCTTCGACGTATCGAAGAACTCGCCGAGGGTGAGCCGGTTGCCGGCATGCCCGGGATCTTTAAGCGCCTTCTCGGCGTCGCCGTTGCCGAACCAGTTTCCCCGGTGGCCCTGGCGCCCGTGCGTGCCGGAGACGTACCAGCCGCCCCAGCGTTCGGAAAACGGGGTCCGGTCGTTGACCATCGAGACGCCGCTGGACAGTTCGATCGTTCCATCCGCATCCGTAATGAATGAACGGACCAAATGCCCCGGCACGCCCATGGACTTGGCCGAGGCGTGGCATTCGAGGCATTGGTCGGTGCGGCGGAAGACTGGACGAACGTCCTTCTTTTGTTCGAGCGTGTAAAATACGCCGCCGAGTTTGGGATCGGCCACCGACAATTCGACCAACGGCGCGCCGGGGATGTATCCGAGATACACATCGTCGTTGAAATAAACCGCGCGGGGGTTTTTCGGCGAGATGCGGTCGCGCTGGAGCGAGGTTTTCGAGTAGACCAGCATCTGCGAAGAGGACGGCACCTCGAGAAACTCGAGCAACGCTTTGAGGTAGCCGAACTGTTCGTCCCAGGCCAGTTCGGCCTTGCCGGCATCCAGGCGGCGCTGCAATTGGCTGATGGCGTTGTCCGGCTCCGCGCGGGTGTAGCCGATGCCGTCTTCGTCGAACGGCACCATGTGGGTCGCTCCCTGAAAATCGGAAGCGTGCAGGCTCGCCCCGCCGGTGAGCAGGAACAGCGTGATGAAGCTGCGAATGGTCACGCCCTAGAATATCCCAAGGCCCGCCAAAGCGCCGGTCTCTTTTTGGCGTTTGCCGGACAAATTTTGACGCGGAACGCCAACCGGCCCCTTAGCCTCGTCGACTGATGGTTCGGAGTTCCGCGTTTACGCGGTCTGGGGCCGGAAATCTCCAAGACCGGCTGAAGCCGGAACTCCAAACCGGGACCGCATTCAGATGCGCCCGGCCTCAACTCACCTTGCCGGCCTGTGGGAAGCCTACCGCTGCAACCGGCGGAGCGAATCGCGCAATTGCTCGATCTCGTCCTCGGCGATGTCCTTTTCCTTTTCGGCGCGGGCCAGGTGTTCCGCGATCCGGTCCAATTCCTCCAAAATATCCTGCAGCGAGTCGCGCACCCGATCCAGCTCGCGGCGCGCTTCCCGAATCAGATTCAGCACCTTCGGGGATGCACCATCCTCGGCGCGAACCGAGGATTCTCCGCCGGATGCTCCTTCGCCGGCTGGCTCCCCGGCGGGCGCCTGCGCATGATGCGAATGGCTGTGCCCGTAGGTCGGGCTGGGCGGCCTGGGCCCGCGGTCTGGTGCGCGATCAGGTCCGCGGTCGTTCCGTTCCCTTCCCCGGCCGCGTCCCCGACCGCGTCCCCGGCGATCCCGGGAAAACCCGCCCCGGCGCGGTCCGCGGTTATCGCCCATAGGCTGCTGCGGGGCGCCGCCGCCGCTGGGGGCCTCGGCCGGGCCGGGCTCGCCGGGGCCGGTTTCGCCGCGGCTTTCACCGCCGCCATCCCCGGATTCGCTGGGCGGAGCATCGCCCCTGCCGCGATCATCCGAAGCCGGCCCTCGATCGGCGGGCTCGGGCGGGGCTTCCGGCGCAAAATATTCGGTTCTCGACTGTTCCCTCTGCTCGTCTTCCACGAAAATCACTCTGCCTTACCTTGCCAAGCAGGGTCAATAGGCCAAATGCCGGCCAAATGCCGGCTGCCAGCCAGGGCTTGCGTGGCTGTATCCACTGAAGGTATGGATGGACACCCCATGAAGCAGCGTCAGGAGGACAGGTCATGAACAGGTGCATCGAAGCAATCGCGGAGAACAATCTGTTGCTCGACATCGCGGACGCCGACGGGGTCCGTTACGCCAACGGCGGCACCGTCAAGGCTTTCAACAATCGAACCGCCACGGGCGAACTCCGACGCGCGTACGACCCATCCACCACCCGCTACCAGCAGGAACTCCAGGATTTCTCAAAGGATACGCTGTTGCCCGCATGATGAAGACTTCTATTCGCAATTCCGCTTGGTTTGGCTTCTCGGCGAGCCAGCAATGGCCGTTCAAAATGCTTGTCGGCCTGATCCTGCTTCTCGTAAATATTGTGGTCCTGCAAGGAAGCGCTGCGGAACCGCAAACCGGCACCATCGTATCGCCTGAACCACCGCAGGATCAGTACGGAAATTTTGCAATAGGTATTGGCCTGGGAGTGCAGCAAATCCACGCAAACACTGAGTTCTCTAGTTTGCCTTCCGACGTGATTGCCATTACCGGCGTGGGTTTTCGCTGGGATGAGCAAACGGTTTCGACCGAGGTGGTGATTCCGTATGTCGGGATTTTGATGGGGACTTTTAATAAGCCGCTCTCCGAGATGTCGGTTCGTGCATCCGAGAATGTGGGTAATGACTATCGAATAGTCGTTTCGGAATTAGATGTTAGATTGATCGCCCAACCGCCATCATCTCCGGCTGAGTTTAATGTAAAATTTGAGTTCAGCGACCCGTTTTACTATGATCGACGACGTGGCCATCTCATCCTCGGTTTGGGAATCGGGACTCCCCTCGGTAACCCAATCTTCGGTTGGGATGCCCAAACAGGGAGAGATCTGCTGGGTCGCGTTCAATCCTTGCATGTATCGACGCCGAATCAAATTAATCGAATGGGCTTGGTTACACAATTTTATTACACCCCGGTGCCGGAGGTCTCGACGCTGAGCACTCTCATTTTCGGGGCGACCCTGATCTTGGTAGCAAAGAAGATTTTCCAATGAGCCTGTTCACCGCTCTACTTGATGAGGATACAACTCGGCTCACCAGCCAAGAGGCCGAAGTCTGGATCGCCATCCGTATCGATCAGTTAATCCCGAAAGCGGACGGAACCGCAGGCTCCGGCACCCAGGCAGACCCGTACGATGGCAGCACCCCAGGCCGTGAATTCGTTCCCCTGCGCGAGGGAATTTGCCACGAGTAATTTTTCGGGGGATTTCGGGCGCGTCCACCCTTGAGCGACGCCTCAACGTGTGGTAGATAATCTCCATGACTGCGAACCTGTTTTCGTGGTCATCCGGCCCGTGCCGTAACATCAGCCTCGCCTCCGCCGAGATTCATGTTCCGCCTCGCCCGCCGGATGCCACTCTCCTCTCGGTCGTACCTCCGTTCTGCCCTGCTCCCGCCGGCCCGAACGCCCTCCCTCGCCTCCAACCGGCCTGCTCCCTGCCCCACCACTGGCACGGTTCGATGCGTTCAGGGGCAGCCCATTTACACAGTGCTTGCCCGGCATTTACACAGTGCTTGTGGGCCATTTACACAGCGTTTGCCGGTCATTTACACAGCAAAATGTTGCATTTACACAGTCGTTTTCAGGCAACATTCCCGCTTAAACCGTTCACCATCAATGTGTTTCGAATTTATGACCCTCACCCTCTTTTTTTCAACCCCGGCCCGCCCCCTCCGGCCACCCCGGCCCGCCGCGCTCCCGGCTCCCGCACCCGGTTGCTCCCCGTTGGGAGTTCCGGCTTGAGCCGGTTTGGGACCTCTCCGGCGAGGGACACATACTTGATCCCCACGAGCCTCCCGAATTTCGCTGGCGTGATTGAGGGGCTTTTGTATGGTGGGTCTCTTGTTTTCTTAAGTTGACCTCGAACACAAACATGGAAGCAACGGCGGATATCGCGTTAATCGGCCTGGCCGTGATGGGCCAGAACCTCGTCCTCAACATGAACGACCACGGCTACACCGTGGTGGTCTACAACCGGACGGTGTCCAAGGTGGATGAGTTCCTGGCCAAGGAAGCCAAGGGAACAAAGGTGATCGGCGCGCACACGATCGAGGAGATGGTCAAGCACCTGAAGCGCCCCCGCCGCGTCATGATGCTGGTGAAGGCCGGGCAGGCGGTGGACGATTTCATCGAACAGGTCATCCCGCATCTTGAAGCCGGCGACATCATCATCGATGGCGGAAATTCGCTCTTTCAGGATACGATCCGGCGCACAAAGCTGGTCGAGAGCAAAGGGCTGCTTTACATCGGCACGGGTGTATCGGGAGGCGAAGAAGGCGCGCGGCGCGGGCCATCCATCATGCCGGGTGGTTCACCGGCGGCGTGGCCGCATGTGAAGCCGATCTTCCAGAGCATCGCCGCGAAGGTGGACGATGGCAGCCCGTGCTGCGATTGGGTGGGTGAGAATGGCGCGGGCCATTACGTGAAGATGGTGCACAACGGCATCGAGTACGGCGACATGCAGTTGATCTGCGAGGCCTACCACTTGATGTCCGAAGGCCTCGGCATGACGGCGGACGAGATGCATCAGGTCTTCGCCGAATGGAACAAGGGCGACCTGGATTCATTCCTCGTCGAGATCACGCGAGACATTCTCGGCTTCAAGGATACGGATGGGTCGCCGCTGGTGGACAAGATTCTCGATACGGCCGGGCAGAAAGGCACCGGCAAGTGGACGGTCATTTCGTCGCAAGAACTCGGCATCCCGATTACGCTGATGGCGGAAGCCGTCTATTCCCGCACGGTTTCCGCGCTGAAGGATGAGCGCGTGAAAGCCGCGCGCAAGCTGAAGGGGCCGCGAGCGAAGATTTCCGGCGACCGGGCGAAGTTCGTCGAGGATATCCGCAAGGCGCTCTACGCCTCGAAGATCATTTCCTACGCGCAAGGTTACATGCTCATGCGTGCGGCGGCGAAGGAGTACAAGTGGAATCTGAACAACGGCGGCATCGCCCTGATGTGGCGCGGCGGCTGCATCATCCGCAGCCGGTTCCTTGGCAAGATCAAGGAAGCGTACGACAATAATCCGAAGCTGATGAATTTGCTGCTGGACGATTTCTTCCGCAAAGCAATCAAGGATTGCCAGAAATCCTGGCGGAATGTCATCGCCACCGCCGCCAAAAAGGGCATCCCGACGCCGGCGTTCTCGACCGCGCTCAACTTTTACGATGCCTATCGCAGCGCCCGCCTGCCCGCGAACCTGTTGCAGGCGCAGCGGGATTACTTCGGCGCGCACACCTACGAGCGGGTCGACAAGCCGCGCGGCGAATTCTTCCATACGAACTGGACCGGTCGGGGAGGCGATGTGTCGTCGAGCACCTATAATGTCTGATATGGGCGGGTGTGATTGAAACTGCCGGTCAGTTTTGGGCGTTGGCCCAGTAAAAGTCCCACCAACCGTTGTCGCGGGCGGCGCGCAGTTGGAGCAGGCGTTCCAGGAGGTGCTCGTACGCGGTGCGGACGGGTGCCGCGCGCTGGCGTGGGTGTTCGCGCGCTTTGGCCAAGGTGCGCCGCGCGGCGGCGCGGCGGTGGTTGAGCAAACGCCCTTGCCGCCGCCGCCCCAGGCCGCGCGGTTTGGTTCCACAGGGCGCTGGCAACCTTCACCGAACTGAGCGTCGCGCCGTCGAGGGGCTGCGGGGGTCGGGCAGATTAGGGCGGTTCATTATTCATTGAACCACTCTATTTATACATCCTCGCAAAAAAGGTCCAGCGCCAAAATGTCTCACTTTTGGCCGGCACTTTCATTCACCCATCAGCCCCTTTTGAGTTGACGAAAACGGAGGAATTGTTTCAATCTTCCTTCCTTAATTCGGAACGCATTCGATGACAGGTTTTATGATGAGAAAACTACTCCTTTCGATGGCGATGCTGCTGGCGCTGGCCAGTGCTCGCACTCCGGCAGCGGAGAACTACAACGTGGCCCTTTTTGGGAAACCTTACTCCAACCGGCCGATGTGGGGCGGGGCCAATATCGCCGGGCTGACCGATGGCAATACCATCAACACGTTCCATCTGGACCAGACCATCGAGACGGGTGCGGCCTACACCATCGATCTGGGCGAATCGTTCAATATCCACAGCCTCAAGATTTATCCCCGGCAGGACGGCTGCTGCCCGGAGCGTCTGATCAACTTCCGGGTCTCGATCCACAATGACGTCGACGGCCAGCCCGGGCCGGAACTTTGGGGCCAAACGATGTATGACGACGGCACCAACCCGGGGGCCGAGCGCGGAACCGTGGTGGACGTTGTGTTGACGGCTCCGCAAACCGGCCGCTGGATCCAGATCCTCTCGCTGGACGATCCGCCGCCGGCCTATGCCCTCCAAATGACCGAAGTGGAAGTCTTCGCGCCGGTCGACGCGCCCCGGCTTAAGATCACCGCACAGCCGCAGAGCACCGCGGCGGGTGTGGGCCGGACGGTCAACTTCACCGTCGGGGCCGGTGTGCTGGCCGGGGATCCGACCTTGATCACCTATCAGTGGCAGAAGAACGGCCAGGATATTGCCGGGGCCAATGCGGCCAGCTACACCACTCCGCCGGTCTTCCAGAGCGACGACAAGGCGGTCTTCCGCTGCGTGGTGGGCTATCCGGGGCTGGCCAGCCAGACCAGCGCCGAGGCCACCTTGCGCGTCAATATCGCGTTCGAATCCAAGACCTATTCCAACCGGCCTTTGTGGACCGGGGCGCCCGCTTGGACCATCGGCATGATCGTCGATGGCAACCGCGCCGCGGCCCTGCACGGCGATACCGCGATCGAGCCGGGAATGGCGTACGATATCGACCTCGGAGCGAGCTTCAAACTGGAGGAGATCGACATCTTCCCACGCCAGGATGGCTGCTGCCCCGAGCGCCTCGCGAATTTCCGCGTGTCCGTTCATAAGAACGACAACGGCGGGCCCGGGGACAGCGTCTGGCAGGCGGACTTCTTTACCGCCGAAGGCGAAAATGCCGGAGCGCAGCCCGGCACCGTCCTCAAGATCAACGCTGCGCTCAACCCCGGAGGCACGTTCGAAGGGCAGTGGATCCGCATTCTCTCGCTGGCCGATCCGGTGCCGGACTACTTCCTGCAAATGACCGAAGTCGAAGCCTACGGCCAGCCCACGGCCGGCGCGCCGCTCTTGCAGATCACCCGCTCGCCCGCCAGCGCGCTGACTTCACCCGGCCACGCGGTCACCTTCTCGGTTGGCTCACGCGTGTTGAACGGCGACGCCGCGCTGATCCGCTACCAGTGGTTCCGCAACGGAACCGCGATCCCAGGGGCCACCTCCGACACCTATACCACCCCGCCCCTCCCGCTCGACGGGACGAACGGCGTCTATCGCGTCGTCGTCTCCTATCCCGGCACGGGGGATTTGACGAGCGAGGAGGCCAGCATCGCCTTCGATTATAACTACGCCCGTCTTCAACCGGCCACCACCAGCGCCCCGCTCTGGGGCCCCGGCGGATGGAATATTTCGGCCATCGTCGATGGCAACCGCACCACCGTCATCCACGGGGATACGACCCCGCCGCTCGGCTTCAAGTACGAGATCGATCTCGGCCTGGATGTCGACGTGGAGCGGATCGATATTTACCCGCGGCAGGACGGCTGCTGCCCGGAACGTCTCGCCAATTTCCGCGTCTCCTTGCATGCGGACTCCGGCGGCCAGCCCGGCGCGGAGCAATGGCATCTCGATATGTTCACCGGGGAAGGTGAAAACGCCGGCTCAGGAGCGGAAATGCTCGTCACCATCGCCAAGGGTGAGGGCACCGGCACGTTCAGCGGACGGTGGTTCCGGATTCAGGCCCTTTCGGATCCGGTGCCGGATTACTTCCTGCAATTGACCGAGATCGAAGTGTACGGCCTCGCGAAGTCGATTCCGCAGCCACGCCCGACCCTGAGCTACGCCGTCGCGAACGGGCAGCTCGTCCTGACCTACGAGGGCGCCCTCGAAACCGCCACCGACGTGGTGAACGGACCATGGGTAACGGTGGCCGGACCCAGCCCGTATCCCGTTAACCTGGATCTCGGGAAGGTCTTCTTCCGCGCTGTTCGGAGATAGCTTCGAACTGTCCCAGGAATGTCGACGCTCAGGTGTATCGGGGCTGGTTGGGTAACCGCCAGCTTCGGCCTGAGCGTTCTTTTTTTCCCGCCGGGCCGGGCGGCCGGCGAGGCCGCTGGATGGCAAAAGGCCCAGGGATTCCGCTATCGCGAAGTCCGTCCGACCGGTAAGCCGTCGGGCGGTTTCGCCCGGCTGTCTGCGCTCGAAACGGGCCTCGGCTTCACCAACCGGCTCAGCGATCTCCTTTCCTACAACAACCAGGTGCTGGAGAACGGTTCCGGCGTCGCCCTGGGCGATGTGGATGGAGACGGTCAGTGCGACATTTATCTCTGCGGCCTCGAGAACTCCAACCGACTCTTTCGAAACTTGGGCGGATGGAGATTCGCCGATATGACCGAACCGGCCGGCGTGGGCTGCGACGGGCAGTTTTCGACGGGAGCCGTGTTGGCGGATGTCGATGGGGATTCGGACCTCGATCTCCTGGTCAATGGCCTCGGCACCGGCACGCGCCTCTTTCGCAACGATGGGCGCGGGCGGTTCGCCGAGGAGCCGCGTTCCGGGCTGCTCCGAACCAGCGCGGCGACCTCGATGGCTCTGGGCGACGCGGATGGGGATGGCGATCTCGACCTCTACGTCACGAACTACCGATCCCAGAGCGCGCGCAACGATCCCCGGCCGCCCGCGATTTCCGCGCGGCAGGTCAACGGCCGGCTGGTCATTACCCCCGCGGATCGATTCACCGGGTTTCTGCGCGCCGACGGCAAAGTGGAACTCATCGAGAAGGGCGAACCGGACGCCTTTTACCTGAACGAAGGCGCAGGGATTTTCAAAGCCGTCGGGTGGACGAATGGAGCATTCCTGGATGAAAGCGGCCGGGCGCTGACCGAAGCACCGACGGATTGGGGATTGTCGGTCGTGCTGCGCGATTTGACCGGCGACGGACGGCCCGACCTCTACGTCTGCAACGATTTCCTCCATTCCCGCGATCGGTTCTGGA
>CAYZKY010000138.1:0-16872 GCA_964478815.1 uncultured Verrucomicrobiota bacterium | reverse complement strand
CCCATCCTGCCACCGCCCAGCCCGTGCGCCCACCCCCACGAAACCCCCGTAAATAGGACTTCCTGCACGCAAAATGACCCCCCTTCACATCTCTCAGACAGCCTCTTCCCCCCCTCCCGCGGGCCAGAAAGTCTACATTTCCCCACACTCTCTGGCCGGCAACCCAGAGCTATCAGGTCCTCGCCCGCCTCCCACGTCCTCCTCACTCAAAAAGGCAGGGGGGTGCCCGCAAAACCGGCTCGACGCCCCCCTGCGCTACGCGCACCCCCTCCTTTCGCCGCCGGCTTCGCCTTCACCTCCACGGCCCGCCCCAAATATTCACAGGCGCGCGGGCATCGGCTGTTGCGTCTTGGGCCGGGATCGGTAACTTCACGCCTTTCGATCGACTATGAAGATTGTCTTAGCATACTCCGGCGGCCTCGACACCTCGGTGCTCCTCTCCTGGATCAAGGACAAGTACCAGGCCGAGATGATCGCCTTTTGCGCCAATATCGGCCAGGAGGAGGAACTCAAGGGCCTCGACAAAAAGGCCCGCCAGACCGGCGCTTCGAAAATCTACATCGACGATCTCCAGGAGGAATTCGCCCGCGATTTCATCTTCCCGATGATCCAGGCCAGCGCGATTTACGAGAGCCAGTACTTTCTCGGCACCAGCATCGCCCGCCCGCTCATCGCCAAGCGCATGGTCGAGATCGCCCGCGCCGAGGGGGCCGAATACATCGCCCACGGCGCCACCGGCAAGGGGAACGACCAGGTCCGCTTCGAACTCACTGCCGCCGCGCTCGCGCCGGATCTGAACATCATCGCCCCGTGGCGCGATGCCTCGTTCCGGAAGGACTTCCCCGGCCGCGCCGAAATGATTCAGTACTGCGCGGACAAGAAGATCCCCGTCCAGGCCACGGCGAAAAAGCCGTACTCGATGGATCGCAATCTCCTCCACATCTCCTTCGAAGCCGGCATTCTCGAAGATCCGTGGCTTGATGCCTCCGACGCGAAGTACAAGGACATGTACGTCCTCAGCGTCTCCCCCGAGGACGCCCCGGACAAGCCCGAATATGTCACGCTCGAATTCGAGCGCGGCCTTTGCACGGCGGTTAATGGGAAGAAGCTGTCGCCACTCGGGGTGATGAAGCTGCTCAACAAGCTCGGCGGCAAGCACGGCGTCGGCCGCGTCGATCTCGTCGAGAACCGCTACGTCGGCATGAAATCGCGCGGCGTCTACGAGACCCCCGGCGGCGCCATCCTGCACTACGCCCATCGCCAGATGGAAAGCATCACCATGGATCGCGAAGTCATGCATCTGCGCGATTCGCTCGTCCCGCGCTACGGCGAACTCGTCTATTACGGTTACTGGTTCTCGCCCGAGCGCCTCGCTCTTCAGGCGCTGGTCGACGAAAGCCAGAAGAACGTCA
This sequence comes from uncultured Verrucomicrobiota bacterium, assembly GCA_964478815.1. Lineage (GTDB taxonomy): Bacteria > Verrucomicrobiota > Verrucomicrobiia > Limisphaerales > SXQI01 > DASVNK01. The sequence continues at coordinate 15,460 of CAYZKY010000138.1, read as the reverse complement.
CCGGCACCGTCCGCCTCAAGCTCTACAAGGGCAACATCATCACCGCCGGCCGCAAATCGCCCGTCAGCCTCTACAACCCGCACATCGCCACGATGGAGGCCGACCCCACCAAGGCCTACAACCAGGACGACGCCACCGGCTTCATCCGGCTCAACGGCCTCCGCCTCCGCGTCGCCGCCCAGGTCCACGGCCCCATCACGGGCGGAAACTAACGAACCACGCGCCGGACGGGTGAGGCCGAGTCGCTCACCCTGAGTATCCGGGAGTTCCATGCTTGCTCGGGCGGGCCGAAGTTCCTTAACTGCGCGGGAACCCGATGGAACGCGAACTGGAATTACCGGCTGGCTTGGGCCTTCGCCCACCGAAGGCATGAGCCAGCCGCAGCCACCGCCGGGGAACTGCCTGCCTGATTGGGGAACGGCCGATCTGCCGGAGCCCAAGCGGGCGGCGTGGCGGAATTGGAGGGCATTCGTCGGCCCCGGCATCGTCATGATGGGCATCCAGATTGGCGGCGGCGAATGGCTCTTCGGTCCGGAGATTACGGCGCGGTATGGCGGGGGGCTGATGTGGATCGCGACCCTGGCCATCCTCTTCCAGGTCTTTTACAACCTGGAGGCCGGGCGGTATGCCTTGGCGACGGGCGAGCCGATGGCGACGGGGTGCATGCGGCTGCACCCGGGCCCTCACTTCTGGATGGGCCTGCTCATGATGCTGAACGTGGCGGTGCTCATTCCCGGACTCTCGACGCACGGCGCGGCGATCATCACCTCGCTCATTCGCGGACATCCGGCGGGGGTCGAGGACAAGCCCTTGGTCACGCTCCTGGCTTACGTGTGCCTGGGAGCGGTGGCGCTGCCGGTTTTGGTGGGCGGCAAAGTCTATAACACCATGCAAGCCATCATGACCGCGAAGGTGGTGCTGGTGTTGGGATTTTGCCTCACGATCGGCGTGCTATTCGTCAGCGCGAGCGGCTGGGGCAATGTTTTTGGCGGTTTCTTGAAGTTCGGCCATGTGCCCGTGGTGGATGGGCAAGGGGAGAAACTGGTCAATCTGTTCGGCTATTGGTGGCAGCATGGCGAGTGGCCCGCGATCTCGCTGGCCCATATCGCGGTGGTCGGCGCGTTTGCCGGCTATGCGGGGGGCGGCGGCCTGAGCAACTCGACGTACAGCAATTTCGTGCGGGACAAGGGCTGGGGCATGGGCGCGCAAGTGGGCGCAATACCCAGTGCCGTCGGCGGAAGGAATATCACGCTCTCGCACTTGGGAAAAACCTTTCCGCTGACTCCAACCAATCTGGAACGCTGGCGGGGCTGGTGGCGGACCATTCTGACGGACCAGGCATTCATCTGGGGGCCGGGGTGTGTCATGGGCATGGCGCTGCCCGCGCTTCTTTCGATCCAATTCGCGCAGCACTCGCCGCTGGCCGGAGACACCAAGAAGCTGGATTGGGCGCAGGCGGTGATCACGGCGGACGGAATGCGCCACGCGCCGGGGCTCGCTTCCTGGCTGACGGCCACGCTGTGGATTGTTACGCTGCTGGTGGGTTTGATGGTGTTGCTGCCGAGCCAAATGTCGATCGTGGATGATTTCAGCCGCCGCTGGACGGATATCATCTGGTCGGGGAGCCGCCGGGTGCGTGCCCGGATGCAGCCGCACCAAGTGAAGTCACTGTATTACGGCATTCTCGCGGCCTACGTCCTGTGGACATTCATAGCGGCGTGGCTTTTCAGCACCTACGGCACGCCGAAGCTGATGGTGCTGGTGATCGCGAACCTGAACAATCTGGCGCTGGGGGTGACGTCGTTCGTGCTGTGGCGGGTGAATACGCGGCTCCTGCCGGGGCCGCTTCGGCCCAAATGGTATCTGCAAGTGGGCCTGCTCGGGTGCGGGTGCTTTTACCTGGGGCTGGCCTTGCTGGTGTTCATCACGAAACAACTGCCGATGCTGCGGGAGATTTTCCGATGAACGAACTGTTCGATTTGCAGGGACGCGTGGCGCTCGTCTCCGGGGCGGCGAGCGGTTTGGGGCGCGCGATGGCCCTGGCCCTGGCCGAGGCGGGGGCGGACCTGATGCTCGCGGACTTGAATCGCGAGGGCGCGAACGAAACGTCGCGCCGCATCCATGCGCTGGGGCGGCGGGCGATGCCGGTGACGTGCGACGTATCCGACCCGGTGCAGATTCGCGCAATGTTCGGACAATTGGACACGGATTTTGGGCGGATCGATTTCCTGGGGAATGTGGCGGGCGACGCGTTGCTGGGGAAACCGGAGGAGATTCCGCTGGAGTCGGTCGAGCGAAGCTGGCGGAACCTGGTCTACGGACGGTTTTGTTGCTGCCAGGAGGCGGGACGACGCATGCTGGCGGCGGGGCAAGGGAGCATCGTAAATATCGGATCCATCGCGAGCGTGACGGCCCTGGGGCGCGGGCATATCGCCTACGGCATGGCGATGGGGGCGGTGGTGCAAATGACGCGCGAATTGAGCACGGAATGGTCGGGGCGCGGCGTGCGCGTGAATGCGATTCTGCCCGCGCAGGTGCTGAATCCGAGCCTCGAAAAACGCATCGCAGCCGATCCGGGATTGAAGGATCAGTTCCTGAGCGGCATCCCAGCGGGCCGGTTGGGCGAACCGACCGATATCGCGGGGCTGGCGGTCTTTCTGGCCTCGGATGCGTCGCGCTGGATTACGGGCGCGCTCATCCCGATGGACGGAGGAAACCTGGCCGCGAATGCCGGGGCGACCTTTGGACAGAAAGGGAGAAAGTAACGCCCCGGTCCGAATCCATGCCGTTTGAGCCAAACCGAATGAGCGAACCGTCAACCGAAGTCCTGCTGGATTTGTTCCGTGTCATGACGTTGATCCGCACCGCGGAAGAACGTCTGGCCAAGTCGCATCAGAAGGGCCTGATCCACGGCGCTTGCCACACCTATGTGGGCCAGGAAGCGATTGCGACGGGGGTGTGCGCCCATCTGCGGCGGGAGGATGTGGTGTTTAGCACGCATCGCGGGCATGGGCATGCCCTGGCGAAGGGATTGCCGCCGCGCGAACTGTTCGCCGAGCTGTACGGGCGGGTCACCGGTTGTTCGCGGGGGCGCGGCGGGAGCATGCATTTGTTCGCGCCGGAGATCGGGTTGATGGGCACGAGCGGGATCGTGGGGCCATGCATCTTGCAGGCGGCGGGGGCGGGATACAGCTTTCAATTACGTGGAACACAGGACGTTGCCGTCACGTTCTTTGGCGACGGGGCCGTTAATAATGGGGCCTTTCATGAGGGCTTGAACCTGGCGAGCATCTGGAAACTCCCGGTGCTCTTCGTCTGCGAAAACAACCAGTTCGCCACGGAAGTGCCCTTCGCCTACGCGGCGGGAAACCCCGGCGTGGCGATGCGGGCGGCGAGCTACGGGATGCCGGGATTCGCAGTGGATGGCAATGAGGTGCTGGCGATTTACGACGCAGCCGCGACAGCGGTGGCGCGGGCGCGGCGCGGCGAAGGGCCGACCTTGCTCGAGTGCCGAACGTATCGCACGCGGGCGCACTCGGAAGGGATGGGCGACTTCACCTACCGCACCCGGGAGGAAGTCGATGAGTGGAAACGGCGATGCCCAATTTTGCGCTTTGAACAAACCTTGCGGGAGTCGCGGGCGGCGACAACGGAGGCTCTGGACGGCGTGCGAAGCGACGTGGACCGATTGGTCGAAACGGCACACGCCTTCGCGGAGAGCAGTCCGTGGCCGGAGGCGGGCACGGCGACCGATCACATTTACGCCGCGGGAGGCAAAGCCGATGCGTGAACTGTCCTACATGAAAGCAACGCTGGAAGCCCTTTCCAGCGAGATGGAGCGGAACCCTCACATTTTCGTGATGGGCGAAGGCATCGGCAAACGGGGCGGGAACTTCGCGACGACCGCTGGCTTGTACGAGAAATTCGGCGCGGCGCGGCTGCGCGACACTCCGATTTGCGAACGCGGCTTCGTGGGCCTCGCGTGCGGCGCGGCGATGACGGGGACGCGGCCGGTGGTGGATTTCATGTTCGTGGATTTCGTGCTGGATGCCGTGGGCGAGATCGTGAACCAGATCGCCTAGATGCAATACATGAGCAGCGGGCGGTTGAGGATGCCGATCCTTCTGCGCGGGTGCATCGGCATCGGCCACGCCGCGGCGACGCATCATTCGGGCAGTTATTACTCGGTGTTCTCGAATTTTCCCGGCTTGCGCGTGGTGGTGCCTTCGACCCCGGCGGATGCCAAAGGGTTGCTGACAACGGCGCTGCGCTGCGAAGACCCAGTGCTATTCCTCGAGCCGCGCGAGCTGCTCTCGAGCAAAGGTCCGGTGCCCGAGGGCGAATATCTCGTCGAGTTTGGGCGCGCCTCGATCGTGAAGGAGGGGAACGATCTCACGGTGGTGGCGCTCGCGGCGGCGGTGCCGAAATGTCTGAAAGCCGCGGACCTGCTGGCCAAGGATGGGCTCTCCGTCGAAGTGATCGATCCGCGGACGGTGGCACCGCTCGATGGGCAATCGATTTTGAATTCAGTGGCGCGGACGGGACGGTTATTGATCGTGGACGAGGCTTTCGGGTTTTGCGGCGTTGGGGCAGAGATTGCGGCACTGGTGGCGGCTGAAGCATTCGATGCCATGGATGCGCCGATCCGCCGATTGAATGGAGCGGCCTGCCCGACGCCATATAGTCCGACGCTGGAGGCGGCGGTGGTGCCGACCGTGGAGGATATCGCGCAGGCGATGCGCGATTTGTGCGACGAATAACGAAGTCCTCTACCCTTTCGCGAGTATGCCCATCGAAATCACTGTTCCGCGGCTCGGCTGGACCATGGAGGAAGGCACGTTCGTCGGCTGGCTCAAGAAGCACGGCGAACTGGTGCGCGCGGGCGATCCGCTCTTTTCGCTCGAAGGAGACAAGGCCCTTCAGGAGGTGGAGGCGACCGATTCCGGCATTCTGCAAATTCCAGCGGACGCTCCGGCAGCGGGAAGTGTGGTGCGCGTGGGAGCGGTGCTGGGGTATTTGGCGGGAGGTTCGGAGACCGCAGCAGCGGCGGCGGCTCCCAAAGTCACGGCGGCGGTGATTTCGCCGACGGTTGAGAAAACGGCCGCGTTGCCGGAGCCGAGGCGCCTGCCCGAACCGGCGGCCCGCCCCCGCCCACCGATCAGCCCGCGCGCGCTGAAGACGGCGGCCGCGCTTGGGGTGGATCTCGAGAAGATCGTGCCCACGGGACGGGCTGGACGAATTCGGGAGCGGGATGTGATCGCCGCGGCGGGACGACGGCCTGAAGCGGCGGTTCGGCCAAAAGTTCCGTTCTCGTTGCTCGACAAGGTCGCGATCGTAACCGGTGCGGCATCGGGCATTGGCGCGGCCATCGCACAGGCCTTTGCCGAAGCGGGAGCAATCGTTTATGTGGCCGACATCAACGAATCCGACGGAGCGCAACATGCGGCCGGCCTGCGCGAAGCGGGTGGACGCGTGGAAGCCGCGGTGCTGAATGTAGCGGAACAGGCCAGTTGCGAGGCTCTGATTACGCGCGTGCTTCACGAGCAAGGACGTTGCGACATTCTCGTGAACAACGCAGGCGTTGGTCATGTCGGCACGATCTTGACGACGCCACCGGAAGAATTGGAGCGCCTGTGGTCGATCAATGTGCGCGGGATGTACTATTTGTGCCGGGCGGTGCTGCCGTCGATGCTTGCGTCTCAGCGGGGCGCGATCATCAACATGGCTTCGGCGCTGGGTCTGATCGCGATGGAAGACCGGTTTGCCTATACGGTGACGAAGCATGCCGTGGTTGGTCTCACGCGTTCGATGGCGTTCGATCTCGGCACGACCGGCGTGCGGATCAATTGCATCTGTCCGGGCCGGGTTGAAACGCCATTCGTCCAGGCGCGGCTGGCGGAGTATCCCGACCCGGAGAAATTTCGCGCGCAGATGGTCTCCAGCCACGCGCAAAAGCGCATGGCCCAGCCGTGGGAAATCGCCAGCGCCGCCGTCTACCTGGCGAGCGACGAGAGCGCCTTCATGACCGGCAGCACCTTCGTCATTGATGGCGGATATTTGTGTGGGAAGTAGTCCATTCGATTGGCGAGAAAATCATTGCCGGGCTTCCCAGGCGGAAAAATCTTCCGTGGGCTGGAGGATTTGAACCGATTGAAAATCGTTGCGGAGGTAGTACCGGGACCATTGCCCATCCGGGAGTTTGTGGGGAAGCCGTTCGCGAAGCAGAAGCGGACTGCCGGACGGGCTGGCATCGGGGATGAATTCGAAACTTTCGCGCGAGATGTTGAACGGCGGAAAACTGCGGCTCAGGTTTGTCCAGAGGTGCCTTGCCCCCACCAAATGATCCCCCTCGCCCGCGAGGATGGTTTCCGTTTCGGCAACAGAGCGAGGGAGCGGTTGCTGAGCCCCACGGCGGATCATGTCCAGGCAGAATCTGAATTGATCCAGAGTACCCCGGATGGCCTTGGAACGTTGTTCCTCCACAAAGGTCACTTCGAGCGCTCTTGCCGTCTGCTTGTCCCTAAGGGCCGCGGCATTGAGCTTCTCGATCTCGGCGGCGATCTCGTTGGTGGAGCGGGCCTGCTCGCGCAGTTTCGGGAGGTTGGCGCGGAGCTGCAGGAGTTCCGACCGCTCGGCGCGGAGGCTGGCGATCTGGGCCTCGGTCAGCGCCACCGGTTGCGCGCGGTCGAGCTGCGTGCTGAGCGTTTGGACCTCGGCGAGCGACGCTTGGTGCGATTGGATCTGCGCGCGCACGGTGCGGATTTTTCCGTGCTGCACGAGGCCGGCGCCAGTCCCCGCCACCACCAGGATGAGGAGTAGGATTTTCATCGAGCCACCTGCTGATCCGCCCGGGCGGTATGCTCCTTCTCCCATTCGGTGAAATCCGGCGTGGGCGAATTGCGCTGCTGCACCGAGCCATCGGCCATGGTGTAGGCGCGGTTCCAGGTGCCGTCGGGCATTTTGCGGGCTTCTTTCTCGCGGAATAAAATCATCCCAGGCTCCATTTCGCTGATGACGCGCTCGTGCGGCATGAATTCGAACCGTTCGAGCGACATGTTGCCCGGCAGTCCGTTGCTCAACTCGTTTTTCATGTCCTCGAACAGCTTGGGAAAGCGTTCCTCGTTATCCGTGGCGTAGATCCGGGCGGCGAGGCCGAGTTGCTTCATGGCCTCGACGGTCATGACTCGCAACTGCTCGGCCGGCACCGTATCGCTGGCAATGCGGGCGGATAGCTGCGCGGAATCGCGGTTCGCCCGCGCGGCGGCGAGAGCCTGTTGCCAGGCGGGATCGACGCCCGAGGACGCGAGCCGGGAAGCCTCGGCGCGGAGGCGGAGGAGTTCCTCGCGGTCGCGCTCCATCTGCTCCCAATCGGCGCGAACCTGGCGCTGGGCCGCGAGTTGAGCCTCCTGGGCGCGGAGGTTCTCGAGGTTTTGGGTGGCCGCAACGGTGGTGGCGAGGTTCCGCTCCAGCGAGGCGAGGGTTTGCTGTTGGAACAACAGCGGTGTTCCGACCGCGATCGTGGCGGCGCTGGCAATGAGGATTTTCGATTTCATGGCGATGATCTGTTCAAGAGCGGCGGCCCCGAAGCCGGCGGTCCCAGCCGCCCCCATCGAAGCGGCCAGGGCACACGAAGTTCCAGCGATGGCGGAGGCAATTCCCGCCGGGGCGGCGGCCACGCCGGCAGCCGTCAATGCCGAGAGCACCGTGGCGGCGGGCACCAGATGACCCTGGCGGCCGAAGTAACCGCGCAACTTCTCCACGGCCCGCGACACGCGCTTTTGCGCGGCCGCTTCGCTGATGGCCAGCGCGGCGCCGATATCCGAAAGGGATTTGCGGGCGAAAAAGCGAAGGACGACGATGTCCCGATCCTGTTCGCCAAGCTTTTGGAGGCCCTCATCGAGCAAGGGCATTAAAGCCTCGACCGTGGCGCTGTCCGATCCTGGCGCCGGCAAATGGTTTTCCATAGCCTCTCTCTCGCGATGCGCGCGGCGGCGGTTCGTGCGGAGTGCCTTGCGGGCTTCCATGGTCGTGGCGCGGTAGAGCCATCCGGCAACGTTGGCCGCGAAGGAGGAAGAGCGGGCCTTCCGGGCCAGAGCGGTGAAGACGCCTTGAGCGACGTCCTTGGCCAGATCGGCATCCTCCGTGATGCGGCAGGCGGCAGCCCAGACCATATCGATATGCCGCTCGACAAGCCGCGCGAAGGCCGATTCGCACTCGTCCTGCCGGTAACGCTCCAGCAATGCCTGATCGTCGTCGTTCATGTCCAACACTCATAGACACCCGCCGGGCGGAAAAACGGACAAGTAATTGTTGAGAGGAAAGGGAACCGCTGGCGAATGGCCCGCGCATTCCGAGGAACGAAACCAAGGGATCTACCCGACGATGCTCAGTGGCACGAACCGGAAGATTACGGTCAAACCAACATTTCGATCAGCGGCCCGGCGTCGGCTCGCCTTCGGCGCAAAGCTGCCAGAGAAGCCAGAGGGAATTGGCGCGGCGGCAGGAGTCTTCGATGTCCCGGATCGAAGGCCGGTGTTCGACTGGCTCGCGCGTGATCGGAGGCGGCGGGGTGGCCGCCGCTTCCGGAACAAAGGACAGCTCGAACCACGAAGGTGGTTCGTCGAGGCCGCAGTCAGGCCGTTCGATGAGGTCTGTTCCCATGATCCGTGCGCGAACGGCCACATCCTTAACCGGGTGTCGGGGAAAAGCCTAGCGTTACTTCTTCACAACTTGTTCACGGAGCGGTTGGGAATAACTTTGAGGATGACCGGGGCTATTTGTACGAGGGCTCCAACCCTTCCAGCCAGGGAATGACACGCTGCGCCCACCGTGCTCCGTGTTCCCGGAGTCCCGGGCCGCTGAAATGGACGCCGGCGCCGCCGGAATCGCGGAAGGCACCGCCGAGTTGGTCGGTATCCGGGCCGGCATGGACGCCCGGGGTCTGGCAGACGGCGCGTTGGGCGGCGCGAATGTCTTCTGAACCGGGATCGGAGGGGACGTGGTAACTGGCTTGCGCGACGAACCACGGCAGGTCCCAACCGGCCGCCTGGCGCGTGGCGAGGATCAGTTGTTCCAGATATTGCTGGTAGAGTTGGCCGGGAAGGGTGCGCGTGGAGTCGGCCTGGTTGGCATCGGATTCGCCCTGGTGCCAGAGGACGGCGCGGAAGCCGCGCGGGCCGACGGAGCGGAGGCGTTGCGCGAAGGATTCGAAGAGATTGCCACGGCTCTCCCAGTGACCGTCGGGGGATTGGAGGACGTTGCCGGTGAGGGTCGGAGGATTGGGAAACTTCGAACCCTTCGGCAGCCATTCGCGAACGCTCGTGGCTCCGACGCCGCAGGCAATCAGACCGATGGGGACATTCAGGCGCTCGGCGAGGGCATCCCCGAACGGGGGCAGGAAACTGCCGCCGGAACCGCTCGCGCCGGGTTGCGGATCGTGGGCGAGCCCCCAGGCATTGCCCGAGAAACTGGCCACCCGTCCCGTCCGGGAGCTTTGGCGCTGCTCGCCGTGGTTGGCGGAATTGGATTGGCCGGCAACAACGAAGACTTCGCCGACGCCGACGTGCTCGATGCGAGCCTCGGCCACGATCGCACCTCCTTGGCTCAGGCGAACCTCGACCGGAAACCAACCGCCGGCAGGGAGAGTGAGCCCAACTTGGAAGTGTAGACCACCTTTGGCATGCGAATTCCAGGTGGCCGGCCACCAGATGTCCCCTCTCCTAACTTCAACCATGACAGAACCGGAGATACCCTTGGGATACCGGCCAGCTATGACTATTTTGCCCTCGCGGTGGTTGGTGCGCTGGAAGACCTGGTATTCCTGAGGCGAATCAAGCCGCCAAACCGCACGAGGGGCTGGCCCGAGCCGGTGGATAGTGTTATGGAGGGTGCGGGTGAATTCCTGGCCGTCGGCTCCGCGCAAGGAACACTTGATTTCCATGCCCCAGGTGGGCTGCAGATCGGGCATTTCGAGAAAGACGGTTTTGCCATCATCGCGGAGGGTAGCGCGGGAGATGCGGAGCGGGTGCTCATCGAGATGCTTCGAGCCGTAGTTCGCGGTTCGGCTAAGAGACCAGGTTTTGACCGAGAAGCGCGCGGGATCACTGGCAGTGGCGGGATCGAGGGGGTCGCTGAAACCAAGTTGGACTCCGCCGACCCGAGCATGGAGGGAGACGGGAAGATGAGCGGGGCGTCCGGTGGGGCGGATGCGGTAGAAGCCGCCGTCGCCCTGGCGGTTGCCGGCCCAGGCGTACATGCCACAAGCGTACAGATCGCCCGTAATGGGATGGATGCGGCCACGCATCACGCCGGTGGGCAAGTCCGGAATCGGCAACGCAACGACGCCACCCTGGAGCTGGTCGCCGGCCTTCTCGTAGGTAACGAAATACATGCGGCCCGTGCCGTAGGACAAGTTCAGCAGGCCACCTTGCAAGGCGCCCCACTTTGGGTGGGAGAGGCGGACCAGCTCGCCGGGGGAACGGTCCATGTCGTTCGTGATCCAGACGATGGGCGGCTCCATGTCGGCATCGGCGGTGCTGGTGCGGTCGTGGTAGCCGAACATGTTGCCGTAAAAGCGGCCTGGGCGCACCCAGTTGATGCGGTTCTTGGGCGTCCAGTGGCCTTCCTGATCGGTGACGAAGAAGGTGCCGTCGTCGTTCACACAGACGCCATTGGCGGCGCGGAAGCCGGTGGCGAGGATGTCCGTGCGCCGGCCGTCCTTCGACACACGGAGCAAGGTGCCGTGATGGGCGACGAGGGCGGGCAAAGCGTGGCGGGCGGATTTGGCGTAGTAGAAGTTTCCTGCGGCGTCGATCTGGAGGCCCATCGCGAATTCGTGGAAATGCTCAGTGACCTGGTGGTCGTTGTTGAGGTTTTCGATGAAATCGATTTCCCCGTCGCCGTTGAGGTCATGCAAGCGGGCGAGCTGGTCGCGGCAGGTGACGTGAATGATGCCGTCGACGATCCTGACCCCAAGGGGCTGAAAGAGGCCGGTGGCGATGCGTTTCCAGGTGAGCTGGCCGAGAGCATCCGTGAGACCTTCGACGATCCAGACATCGCCGTTCCAGGTGCAGATGGCGGCACGCCCACCGTCCGGGAAGAAATCGAAGCCGCCGAAGCGCATCCAGCTTTGCCAGGGATTGGCGTCGCCGGAGGGATGGGTCAGCTCGTCCACCGCAAACGGGCCATCCGCCGAACCGGCTTTGCCGCGCGTGGCCACGGGCGGATTCCAGCGGGAAGGGCCGCCGTGGGTCAGCGGTTCCAGATCGATGGGCGGAGCGGAGGCCGCAGCCAAGTCCGCCAGGGTGGCGCGGTCTTTGCCGACCAAAATCTTCAGGCGCAGCGGCTTTTCGCTGGGGGCAAGGCCGATGAGTTGGAAGCCGTTCGCCGTTTTGAGGGTGGCGGCATCGGACGGGACGAGGGCCAAGGGAACGCCTTCGGGAGCAGCGCGAAGCCAAAGCGGCTGGCGGACGGCAGAAATATTGAGAGTGCGCGAGAAGGCTTCGGTTTCGCCGTGGCGCTCCAGGCCGGGGGATTCGAGCACGCTCGTTTCGCCGACGGAATAGGCCAGTACGACCTGGTTGCTGTGAGAGTAGGCGCCCCGGAAGCGCGCCCAGTCGCGCGGTAACGGGCCGTAGGGTTTGTCGTCCCGGCCGCGGAAACGGGGGTCGGCCCAATCTTCGGTGCCGGGTTTGGCCCAGCCGGGCCCGACAGGATTGGCGAGGCGGATATCGCCCTGGATGCTGGTGTGCGTCTGGTGCGAGCCATCAAAGGCGATGCCTTTCCAATCCACGAACTTGTCGCCGGTCCACGCGGCGGCAAGGCGGAGCGTGTCATGGTCGTAGAGCATCCAGGCACGACCCTTTGAAATGCCGCCTGGGCCATCGTCGACGCGGACTGCGATACCTTTGTAGGCGATATTGCCCGTGGTCACTTGCAGGGTCCAGAAGAGGGCCGGGCCGAACTCCATCCGCAAATAGGGCGGGCCTTTGCGGAAGGCTTCCATTTCGGGGGTGATGACGACTGGGCCGGTGCCCTTGGGCAGTTGGGCCAGGTAATTCGAGGTGACCTGGAAGTAGGCGGAGGGGTTTTGGGGGCGGACGAACTCTTCGCGGAGGTAATGGATCACGTCGTAGCGGTCGCCGGGCTGGAGGAAGGTCCAGGCGGGCATCTGGCCGAGGCCCTCGCTGAGGGTGCGGTACAGGCTGAAGGGGTCGCCGCCGTTCTTGAACGGTTCCTTCCAGAATGGGCGCGAGGTGGGGAGCGAGCCAGCCTGGGTGGGCGTGCCGTGGCAGGTCTGGCAGACCATCTCATACAGCTTGCGCCCGCGGGCGAAGCTCTCGGCGTTCCAGCCGCCGATCAACCCGGCGTGGTCCACGCCGGGCTCCTGGGCGGAGAGCCCCCCGCCGAGGCAGAGAAACACCAGCAAAACCATCGGGACGATGGATCGATTTCGAGCGGACGGGACAGCAAGACGACACACCGAGCTGTCGTATCCCAATCCGACCGGCGCACGCAAGCTTCGGGAGGACTTAAGGGTGATTGAAACTGCCGGTCAATTTTGAGCGTTGGCCCAGTAAATGTCCCACCAGCCGTTGGCGCGCACGGTTCGCCACTGGAGCATGGACTCCATGTTCCTTTCGGCCCACCAGCCGCCGGCGAGTTTGCGTCGCTGTTGCAGGGCGTGGCGATGGCCGCTTTCGATCTCGCCGGAGCCGATCGGCAGTCGTTCGGCGCGCGCGCCCGGATCGTTCAGGTGGTCTTGTCGCTCGAGGATGCATTGATAGGCCGAGCGCCACCGGGGTCTCCGGCGCACTCTTGTCTTCCAGTGCTTTCTCCAGCGCGCGCAGAACGGCGGATGGCCGATTCTCCAGAAGACAGCCCTGTTGACGGCGTCTCCATGGGGTTTCTTTTCCTCAGGGAGCGACGTGGGGCGCGGCCGCCGCCAGAGACTCGCTCACCTGGTAAAAATCAATGGTATAGCCGCCCCGCAGCCCGAACGGGTGCTCGAACCCGTTGACGATCCAGAACGCGCCATCGCCCACGCCGTGGATGTGGGTGGAAGGAACACAGCGCGCCAGTTGCGCCGTCTGCTGCCACGTCCAAGGGCCACTTCGGTTGAGCCCAGCGTCGCGCCATACAGCGACTGAACCGCATCGACCGAACGCGCACAACAGCCTTTGCTCGATCGCCATCGCTTCAGCTTCGTCAGCGCTGGCTCCGTTCTTGATCGCTTTGTCCATCATGTCGGCCATCTCATGTATCGCTCCCGCACGTCCGACCGGGAGGCAAAACGCGCGTCCAGCGGTTGCTGGTGCTTCGGTAATTTCGGCAGTTCATTACTCATTGAACCGCTCTATTTATACACTGGCTGAATTTGTACAATGCCAAAATGTCACACCTTTTGACCGGCATTTTCAATCACACCCCCCCCCCTCGTGGTCCGCGCGATTCCCCCCCGGTGGACGACTTGCGGGTGCGCGATCATAGCACTCACCGCCTTCCGAAATCCTCGAAGCGGGTGCGCGGCGCGCAACCTTGCGGAATCGGTGGTGTTTTTGGCAGGGGTGTGGAAGAATAACCTTATGCGTGGGATGGGAATTTATGCCGGCATGGCGTTCGCGGTGGCGGGGAGCGCCGCCAGCTTCGCGGTCACTCCTTCGGAACTGAAGGCGAACTACCAGAGCATCGTCGACCGCAACCCCTTCGGCCTCAAGCCACCGCCCCCGCCGCAAACGAACAATCCCACCCCGGTCGAGGCGAAGCCTAAATCCGAGCTGTTCCTCACGGGCATTACCTCCGTGGGCTATCCGCGCATTCCGAAAAAAGCCTACCTCATGGCCAAGGAAGTCGGAAACAAGGAACCGAAATATTACGACCTGACCGAGGACCAGTCCAAGGACGGGATCAAGGTTCTCGAAATCAACGAGAAGGAACGCACCGTCAAAATCCTTTCGGACACGGGGGAAACGCTGCTTTCCTTCAAGACGCACGGGATCACCAACAGCTTCACCCTTGCCGCCGCGGCTCCCCCGGCGGGCAAGCCCGGCGCTCCCGGCCAGCCGGGTGGAGCCCCGGCCGTTCCCGGCCAGGCGACTCCCGTGCCCTTGCCGACAGCCGTCAACTATCGGGGTGGCGGGCCATCCGGCGGCGCGCCTCAACCGGTCACGCGCCAGATTCCTTCCCGATCCATTCGCACCCGGCCCGCGGATGTTGGAAGCGGTGGGAATCCCGTCGGTGGAGGTGCAGTCACGGTGGGGGACGCGCCCGGAGCGCCCGCCGAAGATCCCGCCCTCCAATACCTTCGCATGAAAGCCGAGGAAGCGCGCAATCAGCAGATGGGCATCCCCACCCCGCCGATTCCGAACTTGGAATAAGGATCAGACTTTGGCAGCCTTGGCCGCGACGCGTCGAGCGAAGCTGCCGACGCGGATGATTCCGCGTTTGTGGTAGCCGCGAACGAGGGTTTCGAAATTGTCCCGCGCTTCGACTTGGAACCCAATCTGGCGGTCTTCCACTTGGACGACACGCGTGACGCAGGTGACTTTGGCACCGGGCGGCGTTGGCGCCAGATGCCGGATATCCACCTCGATCCCCACGGAGCGCTCGTCCGCTTCGAGGAAGGGATAAAGCGATTCTCGCGCCGTCCGCTCGATCAAGCCAATCAGCTTGGGAGTGCTCAACACGGTGGGCATCCCATCGGATGCGAAATCGATGACATGCTCCGGCCCAACCGTGAAGGTCAGCTCACCGGCCGTCCCGATGGGCGGTTTGGCCTTCATGGCTTCAACCGAATCTCCGCGCCAGCCTCTCCTGGTCAAACGCCAGCCGCTGCGCCGAAGTCATGCTGCCGAAATCTGGCAAGCCATCTGGCTTTTTCGGCCAGGCGGACGTCCCCGCCGCGGTCGGAGATGTTGGCTTCTCCGGCTCAGATCCAGCGCGGCCCGGCGCCACGACCGTCGAGCGTTTATTCGATGAACTGTCGTAGCTCATCGCCTGCGCGCTCAATTTCGAATCTTCCTCCAGCGGCCGCTGCGGCTTGATGCCCTTGGATTGAAGCACGGCGTGATACGCCCGCACGGCTTCCTCCGGCGAAATTCGCCCATCGGTAATGAGCCGCAGCATCTCGATGAACGCGAGTTGATGCTCCGCATTGTTGATCTTGCGGCCGAAGAGGGCCACGCGCGCTCCGTACTTCTGTGCATCGTGGATCAGCTTGAAAGCGTCATACGTCGTCCCCGCGCTGCCGCCGAGAATGCCGACCACCAGATTCGGATCGTACTGCGCCAGCTCCTCCATCGCGCGCGGTCCGTGGTACACAATCTTCAGAAAATCGGGCCGCCCCGATTCCGGCACGCCGGCCAGGGTGCGGATGATATTGTCGTTGATGAATTCGCCCAGCTTCTCCGGCGGAATGCCGCTGTCCACGTTGGGATCGAACACTTCGAGAAAGTGTCGGAAT
>CAYZKY010000137.1:0-17008 GCA_964478815.1 uncultured Verrucomicrobiota bacterium | reverse complement strand
CGTCCCCCAGAAAGTCTACATTCCGCTGGGAAGCCCCGGAGTGCCCAAACCCATCGCTTCCCGTCCTGCCTCCTCTCGGTGTTCTCCGTGTCCTCGGCGATCTCTGTGTTAAACTCGGCGCCCCCCTCCCGGCGGTCCCCATCCTGCTACCGCCAAGCCCGGCTGCCCACCCTCACGAAACCCGCGTAAATAGGACTTCCTGCGCGCAAATTGGCCTGCCCTTCACCATCTCAAAACCCTCTCGGCCCCCATCCAGTCTGCCTTCCACAAATTCCACACCTCCGGCCTCATCCGGTCGTCCCACCCCCGTCACCCCGCAATCCACCGCCCGTCTCCCGCCCTCACCAGCAAAAAACGGGGGGGGGTGCCCGCGAAATCGGTTCGACGGCCCCCTCTGGCTCGCGCTGCTCTACACCGAAGTCAAAGCGAAGTAGGCTCAACTCACCGCTTTTCGGTAGGCCGCCAGGAGATTCTCGACCGACTTCGACCAATTCAGGTCCTGGTGGAGCCGGTCGTATCCCAGCCGCCCCATTTCGGCGCAGCGCGCGGGGTCATCCAGTACCGAGACGATGCCGCGCGCCAGTGCCTCTGGAGAGACTTCCTTCACATAATGCGCCGCCTCCGCCGCCGAGGCGCGCGACTCCCGGAGGTCGAAGCTGACCTGCGGCTTTCCGAAGGCCATGTACTCCAGCACCTTGTTCATCGTGCAGCTTTCGTTGTACGGGTTCGGCACATCGCACGTCACCCCGAGGTCGATCGTCTTAAGTGCCTTGAACAAGAAATCGTTATACGCCCAGCCCGGCAGATCGACATATTCTGTCACTCGCAATTGATCGCGCAGGCGGATCAGGTCGTCGTACTCCGGGCCGTCGCCCATAAGCAGAAACTGAATGTCCCGCCGTCCCAGGCCATGCACCACCTCCGCTGCGGCGCGAATCAGCACATCCACGCCATCCGCGCTCCCCATCACCCCCACGTAGCCCACCAGAAACGTTCGCCCCTTCTTCAACCCCGCATCGGCCGGCAGCGTCGTGTTCGGAATCTTCGGCGCGGTCCGCACCAGAAAGATCGATTCCGGCCGTTTTCGCCCGTTCTCCAGCGCGGCCTGGCGATTCGTTTCATTCGTCGCCAGCACTACGTCGGCGCACGCGTAGTTGAGACGCTGGGCCGCGCGGACGGCCCAGTAGAGCAAATTGCGCTTCCGAAACTTCGCCTCGAACATTTCCGGCCACAGATCGTGGACATCGAAAATCACCCGCACCCCGAACAGCTTGAACGGCCATGCGACCAGGAACAGCAAGTCGGGTGGATTGCACAGATGGACCACCCGGAACTTGTGGCGAAAGAACGCCTTCCAGGCCAGTAGGGTCTCGCCCCACAAGGCGCTCGCGTATTCGGCGAAGAATCCAAGGATGCCCTTGGCTTCGAGCACAATCTTGTGCCGGTAAATGCGGATGCCTTCCAGCCTCTCGTCCGGCGCGACATGCCCTTTCATCTGCGGGCAGATCACGATGACTTCATATCCAGCGTCGCGCAGCGCCAGACATTCTTGCCATACCCGCCGGTCGAGCGGCACCGGGAGGTTCTCGACAATAATGAGGACGGGGACGCGCGAGTTCATCGGTCCGAGATCACCAGCTTTAACGGCCCGGGCGAAGTTGATTCCAGGTGCAGATACGCCGCCGGCATAGCGGCTCGAAACGCTGGCGAGACCATCGCTTCCGGGTCTGGCGTTGTCCCGGGATTGACTGCCCGTACGTCCGACCAGGTTTGGGAAGGAGTGAACCGAATGTGAGCCGAAGATCCCTGCACCATCACCGAACGATCCACCTGGGTCTCGACAGAAAGGCCGGGTGCGAATTTCCACCGCGTGGCCACAGGACCCGCCGGTCCTTGGGCGAATTCATCCTCGATGATAAACCCATGTTTCTCCGGCGCGAAGGTGATCCGCCGACGGCCTGTGCCGTAGGGCAGTTGAATCTCAGCGCCGATGGCCAGTCCCTCCGCTTTCGCCACTGGTCGCGCGTGGTGTTCACCCCAGAGAAACATTCCGAACCGGCGCGGGAATGGGAGGGGAGGCGTCTTCGGATGCGGGCCGTTGTGCGCGGCCCAATCCGCGAGATACGCCCGCAGCGGAGGATCGGCGTAGTATGTTCCCGTTCCCGGATCGATCACGATCGGTTCGCCGTGGTGCCAGAGCGAGAGATGCAGGGCATCGAGATGGCCGTGTGGAGCCATCGTCAGATACCCGAGCGGGCTGAAGTCGAACCGGGCGAACCACGGCCCGCTTTCAAATGTCGCGAAACCGGAATCCGCATAGACCTTCCAAAAACCTGTCTCCCTCTTCGGGCGTCCCGGGAACCTGCCCCAAAAGTAACGCAGCGCGGAGCCCGGCGCGGAATCCCCGAACCAGTGCCACCATGCATCCGCCGCTTCGGTCTCCCGGGCAAAGAGCGGGGTGACGAACGCATTGTCGCAATCCCCGTATTCCCACACGTCTCCCTCCGGCTTCAACTCGCGATAGAATTCCCCGGCACGGATCAATCGTGCGCGCACCGGATCGGAAATCCTCAGCCCCGCCGCGTGCAAGGCCTCCTGCGCCTGCCAGCAGAATTCCCAGGAGAACAAATGATAGCCATGCGCTTGTTCCCGGTTCCCCCCATCCGGGGCGAATTGGAGCAGCACTTCACGCTCCCATTCGGCCTGCGCTTCCGCCAGCGGCGCGGCGACGCTGGACAGCCTCGGGTATCGGACCAAGGCCAGGATCGCGCCGGCCAATTCGCCGATCAGGTGGTTGTTCGCTGAAGACCCAAATGAGCGGAACCGCCAGGCATGCCGCAGATGCGCCGGAACGACCGCGCGGCGCAACCGTTCGAGCGTGTCGGACTCCACGCCGGCCGCGCTCAGGAACGCATCGATCCAGACGAATTGAATCAGCCGGATGCCGATCTCCAGCCCGCTCGTCCAATTCAGGCCGGTGTACGGCGGATTAGTGCGCACCCAATCCTCCAGCCAGGCCACGCATTTCGCCGCCGCGGCCCGATCCTCCAGCAGCCAGGCTCCCAACGCCAGCCGCACCAACTGAAACCATCGACTCGGCTCCCAGATCACCTTGATGTCCGCCCCGCCCGGTTGGGCCCGGTGATCCAGGTCGAAGGCCGAACGGTTGGTCTGAAAGTCGCGCTGGGCGACATGGTCGTACTGCCAGCGCGGTGGATCGCCGACCTGCATCGGCAGGTGCCCGAAGGCTTTCCAGCGCCCCGCCCGGATCTCCGCCAGGTCGTGGCGCAGGTTCTCCACCAGCTCGGCCGGCGCGGCGGCGCGGTCGGGCAGGACCGGAAAACACGCGGCGGGCGCGAGCGACAGGTGGGAGAAATCCGGCGGACCGTGCCGATCCGCGCGCGTCCGAAGCTTTTTCTGGACGTGCCAGCCGATCTCGCGCGGGCTCATGGCGCGGAGCCGCCGCCAGTACCAGCCGAGCTTGGAGATTTTACTCAAAAGGCGCTACAGGTCCAGCTCGCGCAGCCGAACCGCGCGGCCTTGTTGAATCGCCTCCAGCAAGGCAAACGTCAGCACCATGCTGGTCCGCGATTGTTCGTAGGGAAAGGGGTGCTCCGTCTGGCCTTTCAGATACCCCACCCAGGCGGCCATTTGTTCGGCATGGCCCTTCGAGGAAAAGGATTTTTTCTGCTTTTTGCGCCCGCGATAGACGGTCATTTCCAGGTAGTTCGCCACTTCCACGACGAGCCCCGAGGCAAACAGCGTGAAGGATTCCTTCGGATACGCGGTGTCCCCCTGGGCGCTGTAATCGAGCTGACCGCACGAGCCGTTGGCGAACTCGATCTGCGCGCAGACGCTGTCCGGAGCCGCGAGCTTGCCGGTCGCGGGCCAGGTGGTCTGGGCCGTCACCTGCACCGGCTCCGAATCGAACAGGTAGCAGAAAAAATCGAGGAAATGACAGGTCTCCCCCAGCACCCGCCCGCCGCTCTCGGCGATGTTCGCATACCAATGCGAGGCATCCAGCTTCCCGGCCATCACCCGGTAGCTAACCGAGATCGGCCCCGGAGCCCCGGCCAGAAGCTGCTTGATCTCCCGGCTCGCCGGCGCAAACCGCCGGTTGAATCCCACCTGGATCGAGCCCTCGCTCTTCGCATACGCCGCGTCGATCTCGCGCAGTTCCTCCCGCCGGAGGCAAAGCGGCTTTTCCACGAAGACCTGGCGATTCGCCTGCAAGCTTTGCACCACCTGCGGGGCGTGCAAATGGTGACGCGTCGAGATCAGCACTCCCGCCGGTCCGGCGTCCTGGAAAGCCTCCTGCCCATCCGTTTCGGCCCGTTGAAAGCCGAACTTGGTTTTGACGTGGTTGGCGCTCAGGGCCGTCTGGTTCACCACCGTGCCGAGCGGAATGCGATCCTTCAAGTGCGGCAGGAGCATCGTCCGGGCAAAATTGCCCGCGCCCACCACGTCCACCCGCGCCACCGGAGCCGCCAGTTTCCGAGCAGCCGGCCGAGCGGCGGCTTCCGCCCGCGGGGCGGGAGCGGCTACCGGCTCCAACGGCGCATCCGGATATTCCAGCACGATGCCGATCTGATCGGTGCTGGTGGTCAGATCCTTGTAGACTGCCAGTGCGTCCTTGAAGGGCACCCGCGTGGTGGTCAGCGCCGCGAGATTCAACTGGCCCAGCGCCATGGCTTGGAGCGACGCCTCGAAATTCCGCTGCTCCGTCCACCGCACGTAGCCGATCGGGTAATCCTGGCCGCCCCATTCGTAGTTGGCATCGTAGCGCCCCGGACCATACGACCGCGAAAAGCGGAACTCGATCTCCTTCTCCGAGAAGTAGCGCCACGGCAGCTCGATCTTGGTGATGCCCACATCGACCATCCGCGCCCGGTCGCGGCAGGCGTCGACGGCCTGCTCGATAGGGGTGTTGCTCTGCGAGGCGGTGCAGATTACCGCTGCATCGACGCCGTATCCTTCGGTCCAGAGGCGCACTTCCTCGGCGAGGTTTTGCTGGCCGAGAATGACGACACGCTCCGCGCCCATCGCCTGCGCCACCCCGCGCCGCGCCGCCAGCAGGTCGACCGCCATGACCCGCGCCCCCGAAGCTCTCAGGAAATTCGTAATCAGCAGGCCGACCAAGCCTTGGCCCATCACCAGCACCCGGTCGCCGAAGCGGGGCTCGGTCTGCCGCACCGCATGCAGACCGATCGAGCAGAGCGTAGTATAAGCGGCCTGCCATCCCGGCACTTCTTTCGGGATTGGCGCGGTGAGCATATCCGGCACGGCGATGTACTCCGCATGGAAGGCGCATTCGGCCCCGCCGCAGGCGACGCGGTCGCCCACTTTGTACCGGCCATTGCCCGGGTCGACCGCCACCACCATCCCCGCCGCGCTGTAACCGAGCGGCCCCGGCGATTCGAGGCGGTTCCGCACCTTGTCGAGCGCGCTTCGCCACCCCAGGTTCTTCGCCACCTCCAGCACCTTCCGCACCTGGTCGGGACGGGCCTTGGCCTTCTGGAGCAGGTTCATCCGCGCCTGCTCGACCTTCATCTTCTCGGTGCCGGGGCTGATGACCGAATGGGTCACCCGCACCAGCACCCCTCCGGGCGGCGGCGTGGGTTTCGGGACGTCCTGCAACTCCATCCGGCCGTCTTGGTATTGGGCAATCTGTTTCACGATCTGCGCGCGAGCGGCTGTTTCTAACGCCTTGTCCCCCTTGGGTCAATGACCGCCGATTCGCCGCAGCCAGGAACCCTGCGACAAAGCCCTGTCTCTCTTGAAATCCGAGGGCGGCGACGCGGCCTGCCAGGAAGCCACCAGCCTGCTCCGCCAGGCCTCCGATCTCGGCCTCGCCGAGGCCCAGCAAACGCTCGGCCTATGCTACCTGACCGGCCCCAAGGTGTGACGCGCGACTCGAAGGCCGCTTTGGAATGGCTGAACAAAAGCGCGGCCGCCGGCAGTGCCGAGGCCGAGTTCAAACTGGCCAGCCTGTACAGCCTGTGCATCCAGGGCCGCGCCGTGCCGCAAGATTTCGCCAAAGCCGTCGAATTCGCCCGCAAGACCGCCGCGCAAGGCCATGTCGAAGCCCAGTATAACCTCGGCACTCTGTACATGGCGGGCCAAGGCGTGACCAACGACCTGACGGAAGCGGTTCAGTGGTTCCAAAAAGCCGCCGAGCAAGACCAGCGCAGCGCCCAGTTCAACCTCGCCCAGGCCCTGATCCAAGGGAAAGCCCTCCCCTACGATGCCGTTGAAGCCTAGAAATGGTATTCCCTCTCCGCCGTGCAAGGCGATCGCGCCGCTGGAGGACTTTCGCAGTTACTCCGAATGAGGCTGCTTCTCGATACGCACACGCTGCTCTGGTTTCTGACCAACGACTCGAACCTCAGCGCACGAACACGCAACGCGATCGAAAGCTCGACAAACACCACTTTCGCCAGTGCGCCAGCCTCTGGGAAATCGCGATCAAGCTGGGACAAAAGAAGTTAGAATTGCCGAGGCCGTTCACGGACATTTTCCCGGAACAACTGGGCTTGAACGGATTTGCGTTGTTAAGCATTGAGCCACGTCACCGCGTGGCGCTTCTGGAATTGCCTGGAATTGCCTTGCCACTATCGCGACCCATTCGACCGGATGCTGCTGGCCCAAGCGAAGGCCGAGGGAATGACGCTGGTGACGAATGATGGTCAGATTGGGGCATACGGTGTGCGATGATCGGATCGGCAAGAGGTTTTGGCTAACTCGGCAAAAAATGTGTTTGGAGCAGTCTCTAAAATCCTGCTGCCGCACGAATTGTCGCTCTGATGTGCCGGGCTCCCTTTGGGCTTATTCCATAAGACCATCGATCTTCAGCAATGTTGTAGCCAAAGCGTTCGTAGCAACCGTCATCGTAAGCGTATACGTTTGACCAGCCAGTCGGTGCGCTGGATGCTAGAATCGGACCGAGGCGGCTTTCGATTACTACCCATTCTTGTTCAGGATGGGGCACCCAACCGATCTCGATGAATGATCCGAACCATCCCGTCCACCCGTTTGGTGGGACAACTCGGTCGTATGCATCGATTATATGCTTGCAGCAGCGGCCTAAGTGGCCGACTGGCAGCCGGCGGCGTCTTGAGGTCCAGTCAGGGCAGCTGCATCCCGGACCGCTCAAATCCACGTCATAGACGACACCTTTTTGCGTGTGGGACTTAACCCCCATCGTAACAGGCAGTGTCGGCAGCCGAGGCGACGAAGAGTCGAAGTGTGCAGCGGCGTCGCTAACCAAATCCGCTACCCTCATGGTCATGGTTTCCGCTTGGCGTTTGGCCCACTCCTTTCGGATTCGGACTAGCAATCGTCCAAATTCCCTCAGCTCGGTTTTAGTCACCTTGCCGTCTGCCCAAATCTCCCGCAAGGGTGCGACAAGCAAATTCCCAGGCCATTCCTCCCAGGCGGCACGATTGGCGTTTAGCCACTCAGCCAAAGCATAGAGTTCGCTTCCTGATAGTTCTCCATCTTCCAAAATGGATTCGCACAAAGAAATTACTATAATGGGATCAATTGTTTGCATGATTAGCAGATTCGCAGACGACAGGCAATATGTCGACAGCCAAACGACCAAGGCACAGGAGACGGTCCGCAAAGCGAGCATAGCGATAAATGCAGGTGAATTTCCCCGAGTGACCGAGCCAAAGTAAAATGGTGGAAGAAACATTCCGCGAAATGAAGGACTGACAGGCATGGGATGCCCAGTGGACGCTCAGGAGATCGTCCAGCACTGCCGTTCTGCGTGAGGTGGGTTACTTCCAGATCTCCCGGCTTCAGTTTTGGCGGGGATGGTCGATGACAGCTTGGGTTCGGCGATTTGATGGCCGAATGCCGGTGTTGAGGATGTGATGAATTCAGGAGCGGAGGGGATGGGTAAATGTGATGGCCCAGCTTTTCCGGCTCCGCCCGTGGAGGATGCCATGAAGCAAAACGCATTGGCCAAGTATCCGGTCCTATCGCTTTTGGGAGTGTTAAGCCTGGTCGCGCTGGCCGGGGTTTTCGCCTCGGCGGGCGCCTTGCGCTGGCTGATGGGCGCAGTGCTGGCGGGGGCCTTTGTCCTGCTCGTGCTCATGCCGCAAGCCCGGCAGGAGGTCGGCCTTTTGCTGGATGTGGGCGAGAACGACGATGAGTATATCGGACCGCCGGACCGGAATCCGGCGAATTTAACTCCGGTGCAGCCTGCCGAACCGGTCAAGGCCGAGTTGAGCCGCCGCCGGAACCCGGTGGATCCGGCCAACGCCCCGCGCCGGCGCAAAACGGATCGCGCGCCGTTGATCGTCGCGGCGGCCGAGGCCACGCCGGAGCCAGCCCAAGCGGAGGCGGCGGCGGGTCCTCAATCCTCCGGGTCTTCGGCTTCCGCCGCGTAAGCGCCTTTCTGCGATGGGGGCCGGGCGGGCGGCGGGTCTTTGGCCTGGGACCTTCCCTGGCCGGGCTGCCATTTTCAGACACCCCGCGCAGAGACCCTGTCCGGCCCGGGCGATTCGCCTTAAGCGCCTCAAAAACGGGCGAAAAAACTTGTGGCGCTTTGGTTTTCCTCTGCTACAGTCTCCCGCTCGCAAATCGGAATGTTCCTCTTCGCGGTTGGAGAATTCTCCCGCGACGAAAGGAAGGCGGAGATGCGTAAAACCGTTGTGACAAAGAAGACGATTACGAAAAAGCCTGCCCTCGCGGGGAAGAAGGTGGGCAAAGCCACGGCGGCTTCCATTCTGGGAGGCGCCGGGGGAAACGGCTTTGTGGGAGACGGCGCGCATGTGCGCGCGGAGTGGCAGAAGTACTACCGCAACTTGATGGAAATCCGGGAGAGGCTGCTCGATCAGATGAGCGGCCTGGCCAAGGAATCCGCCGAGGAAATGTCGAGTTACAGCCTGCACATGGCGGATTCGGGCACGGATAATTTCGACCGGGATTTCGCGTTAAGTTTGCTTTCTTCCGATCAGGATGCAATTTACGAGATTGAGGAAGCCCTCAAGCGCATCGAGAAGGGCACCTACGGCGTGTGCGAATTGAGCGCGAAACCGATTCCCCGCGCCCGCCTGGATGCCATCCCGTGGACCCGGTTCACGGTGGAAGCCCAGGCCCAGCTCGAGCGCGACGGGGCGCTCCGCCAGCGCAAGCTCGGCGCCTTGGGCACCGTGGATAGCGTCAGCGCGCCCGAGCCTGAGGAAGATGATGAACCTGAGGAGAAGCCGGCCCGCGGCGAGAAAGAATAGTTATTTATGGCACGCGAAATCGTCACGATCGAATGCACCGAAGCGCGCAAGGAAGGCAAAGCACCTTCCCGGTATATGACCACGCGCAATAAGAAGCTGAAGACCGAGAAGGTGGAACTGAGAAAGTTCAACCCCTTCCTCCGCCGCCACACGTTGCATCGCGAAATCAAGTAATCTATGCCGCGCAAGACCAGCCACGACAAGAACGAACGCGGCGCCCGCCGCCCGACGGAGCGCCGCACGCCCCGTCCCAAACCGAAAATCGACTTCACGGTCGACGCCCTCGATTTCAAGAACACCACCCTGCTCCGGCAGTTCGTGACCGATCAAGGCCGCATCCTGCCCCGCAAGTACACCGGGCTGCCCGCGCACTATCAGCGCAATTTGAACAAGGCGATCAAGCGCGCGCGCCAGATGCTCCTGATGCGCTAAGCCGCGCGCCGGTTTCGGAACGATTTAGTCACCCGCTCCTCGAGCTCGCTCGGGGGGCGGGTTTCTGCGTTTTCGGAGGGGACTGAGCGGCGGCCGTTCAGCCGGTTCGGATACTACTCGTCCTTACTCATCCCAATTGGCGGTTCGGATCGCTTGTTCCACCGCGATGGCCGCATTGGGGGATTCGCCGTATGACCAGCGATTGTAGGCCGGATGGAAGGCGAAGATCTCGTACCCATCCTCGCCCAGCGCATACACGCTGCACCAACCGCCCGGCGTCGCCGCCAGGAGAAATTGGGGCGCGCTGGCCGCTTCGAGCAGCCGCCACTCGGCATCGGCCGGCGTGCCGCGGGCATGGTTGAAGCAATCGTCGAGCACCGTTTGCAGCCAGCGCGGAAAGACCCGTCCGGTGCGGGTGAAGCCGGAGGCGACATGCTTGCAGCAGCGGCCGAGATGGCCAGACGGCCAGGACTCCCGGCGCGTTCGCCAATCTTCGCAGGAGCAACGATGTTCCTGCAGGTTCACGCGGTGGACGGTCGCGTCGCGCGTCGAAGGAATTTCGAAGGCGACATCCAGCGCCGGCAGGCGCGGCGTGGTGGCGGTGAAGCCGACCGCGGCCAGCGTCTCGAGCGACGTCCTGGCGGGATGCCGCGAAAGCCACTCGGCCTCGATGTCCGAAAGGGTGCGCGCCAGCAACGACATTTCCTCTTCCGTCAGTTGATTGTCGTCGAAGGCGCTCCCGAGCATCGAGCCCAGCATGTCCCCCGGCCAGGCTTCCTGGCACTCCGGATGGTCGTTGAGGAATTTCGCGAGGCTCCAGACCTCTTCGGCGGTCAGGACCTGGTCGAGCGTCAGCGTTCGCAGAAACGCAATGGTTTTTTCGGTGGGATTCATAGCGCGGTCGGTGGGCGCCTCTCTCGGGTTGATTAAAGGACGATGGGGGCCACGATCTGGCTGAAGCCCGGCCAGGCGATGCTGAACAGGAAATCGTCGTCGGTGCCGGCCGCGCCGTACTCCCCCTTCTTGTTGAGGGCGACAAAATTGACGTGCGGATTCATCCCGGCCGGATGCTTGGAGAGAATCCGCAGGACCGTGGCCACGCACGCCTCGGCCGGATGGAGGCCCTGGCGCATGAATTCCACCACCTGGAAGGAGCCCGCAAAGCGCAGGATGTTCTCGCCCGTGCCCGTGGCGCCCGCGCCGCCGATATCGCCATCGACGTAGAGCCCGCCACCGATCAACGGGGAATCGCCGACCCGGCCCGGGAGCTTGCCGCCGAGACCGCTCGTCGAGCAGCCGCCGGCCAGGGTCAGGTCGGGGGCGAGCGCGATCAGCGCGATGGTGTCGTGCTCCGACTCCGAGGAGGGCGCGGCCGGGGCTCCCCCGCCCGACTCTTTCTTCGGCACGATGGGGAAACCTTCCTTGACCGCGAATTCGCGGGCTCCGGGGCCCACGAGCATCACATGTTTCGTTTTCTCCATGACGCGCCGGGCGACGGAGATCGGATGCGCGATCCCTTCGAGGGAGGCGACGCTCCCGGCTTTGTGGGTCGGCCCATCCATGATGCAGGCATCGAGCTGGACGACGCCCGCCGCGTTCGGTTTCCCGCTCAGCCCCACCGAATCCATGGTGGGGTCCGCTTCGGTGACGTTGATCCCGCGCTCCACTCCGTCGAGGGCGGAACCGCCGGCCTGGATCACCTGGACGGCTTTCTCGTTGGCAGGCTTCCCAAATTTCCAGGTGGAAATGACCAGAGGCCGCTGCTCGGTCGCCCAGCGGGCGATCTTGGCGGATCGTTCATCGGCGCGGCTCGACATGGCGAAAAAGGACGCGGCCCCGGCGGCTCCGAAGGCGGCGGTGGCCAGGAAATGGCGTCGGGTGAGGACGTGCATGCCGAAGGTGTACCAAGCGGCTGCGCGCGGGGCAAGCACGCTCAGTCGGTCATTTCGGCTTTCGGTTCCGGCAGGAAGAACGAGAGGACAAAACCCACCAGGTAGACCGAGAAACCGACCGCCGCGGCCGTATAGGCCAGCTTGGTCGGCGCGTAGGCCGCATCCGTGGTGGTGGCGAGGGACACCGTGACCCAGGCGAAGCAAGTGCCGATCAACCGTCCGCCGATATTCGCCGCGAAACTTTCGCCGGTGCCGCGCAAGTGGAGCGGGTAGACACGGGGGAGGTAGTTCCCCCAGAAGCTGAATTGGGCGACGGTCAGGAGCCCGGCGATGAAGATGCCGACATTGATGGCGGCGAGGCTATGCGTCGCGCAATAGGCAAAGACGACCGGCATCGCGATGAGCCCCGGGATCTGGAAAATATGCAGCAACGACCGGCGGCTGACGATTCGAACCACCAGCACGGCCAGCAGGAACCGCCCGACCAGCCCGCCGACTTCCTGCACCTTCGTGACATTCGCGGCGATGCCCTGCTGCGCGCGCGCGCCGGCCTGGGCCGCCAGCCGCTTCTGGTCGGCGGCGGGTTTGTCCTTGGCCGCCGCTTCGCCAGCCGCCTGGGCGCGGGCTTTGACTTCCGTGAGACCGGGAATGATGCGCGGGATGTGCTGGATGGCGCCGAAGGCCGCCCCGTAGGCGCAGGCGAACATGAGGGTGGTGACGACAGTCGTCCGCCGCAGTTCCGGCGAGAAGAGTTGGGCGATGCTGGGCCGCTTCAGGGTGCCGGAAGCTTTTTTGGCCGCCCACACAGGCGATTCGGGCAGGAAGGGGCGGATGATGATGAGGGGGATGGCAGGGATCAATCCGGACATCAAGGTGTAGCGCCACGGGGCGTGATGGCCGGCTTCCGAGATGCTGCCGCCGAAGAAATTCAGCGCTTCCGGCAGGTGGATGGCCGGAAAGCTGGCCGCGTACTTGATGCACAAGCCGTTGGCGAGCGCCACCAACAGGCCGCCCACCGACGAGAAGGCCTGGGTGTAGCCCAGCACTTTCTCCCGCTGATGCGGGTCGGGGAACAGTTCGGCAAGCCAGGCCACCGCCGCCACGAACTCCACGCACACCCCGACAAACACCAGGCAGCGGAAGAAGAGCAGCATCTCCACGGTGGTGGCGAACCCTGCCGCGAACGCTCCGAACGCGTAAATCAGGATGCTCCAGGTCAGCACCCGCCGGCGTCCGAGGCGATCCGTCAGATACCCGCCGAGGAGGCCGAAAATGCCGCCGGCAAACGCCGGGATGTAAAACAGCCGGCCCACCCACGTCTGAAATAGCTCCGTGCCGGGCGCGGCTCCGAGCAACTCTTGCAAGGCCGGGCCGACAATCAGCGGCAGCATCAGCAGCTCGTAAATGTCGAACGCAAACCCGATCGACGCGATGATGCAAATGAGCCACGCGGTTCGGTCCATTTTCAACCCACTCGGGGCGCTGGAATTCATCGCAGCCATCTTGGCCAACCCCGCTCAGCCCAGCAAGGCCCGAATCGGGAAAGCTCCCGGCCTTCCGCCACCACGCCCGGACGCCCCTTTGAGAACAACGGAAACCGGTCACCCACCGCCGAGCACGGCTACCCGCCGTCGAACGCATCTCCCAGTTTCGCTCCCAGTTTCGCGTGACAAGCGAACACGATCGGTATCCAATCCGGCCATGAGCGAAGTCCATCGCCCGCCACGCTGGAAGCTTCTGGGAATCATCCTGGCGCTGGTCATCGGCGCTGTGGCCGCCATCTGGGCCTGGCCCGAGGCCACCCGCCAGGAACGCGTGCTCCGGACCGGCGCGGCTTTGGTCGCCGGAGGGCTCCTCGGCTTTATCTGGCTGCTGGTCTTCTCGCGCTTGCGCTGGCGCGTGCGGTTGCTCGGGGCCGGGGCGATCATCGCCGGGCTCGTCTTGCTGCCCGCTTTCCTTCGAATCCGGGGTGTGTCGGGCGACCTGGTGCCGATCGTCGAGTTTCGCTGGAAGTCGGAGCCTCCCGCCGTCGCTCCCGCCGTCTCCGGGCCGGCGAACCCTCCGCTCTCATCGGCCGAGCTGAGCTACCCTCAATTCGGCGGCCCGGAGCGAAATGGGGTTCTCCGCCAGCCTGTCTTGCAGACGAATTGGGCGCAGTTCCCGCCTCGATTGCTCTGGCGCAAACCCGCCGGCGCGGCTTGGTCCGGATTCGCGGTGTCCGGGCAGTTTGCGATCACTCAAGAGCAGCGCGCGGAACAAGAGCTGGTCACCGCCCATGATCTGGCTTCCGGCACGCTGTTGTGGACGCACAGCGATGCCGCCCGTTACGCCACCACCATTGCCGGCGAGGGGCCGCGTGCCACCCCCACCATCGTGAGCAACTCGGTTTACACGCTCGGCGGCTCGGGAATACTGAATTGCCTGGAACTCACCACGGGCAAGTCCCGCTGGCAGCGCAATGTATTGCAGGATCACGAGGCCAGCCTGCCAGACTGGGGGTTGGCCTCTTCGCCGCTGGTCTGGAATGGCCAGGTGATCGTGACGGTGGGCGGGGCGAACAGCGCGGTGGTTTCGTATGCCGCCGAGACGGGCCAACCGCTCTGGACGGCCGGAAGCGGCGGGCCGGACTATAGTTCGGCGGTGGCGATGCGGCTGCTGGAGCAGGAGCAGATCGTGATTTTCAATACGTCGGGCCTGAACGGTCTGGATGGCTCGGGCAAGATACTGTGGCAATATCCTTGGCCGGGCGGGCATCCGCACATTTCCCTGCCGCTGGCGCTGGGCACCAACGAAGTGCTGGTTTCCAGCGGCTATGGCACCGGAGCGGAGCGTCTTCGCTTCGGGCGCACGGACGACGGGAACTTTACCGTTCAGCGGGTGTGGAAAAGCCTGGCGATGAAATCGAAGTTCGGGATGCTGCATCAGAAGGAGGGTTATCTGTACGGCCTGGATGACGGGATGATGGCCTGTGTGGATCTGGCCGACGGTAAGCGGCGCTGGAAGGACGGACGGTACGGCCACGGGCAATCGCTGCTGGTGGCGGGGATTATTCTGATGCTGGCCGAGAACGGCGAGGCGGTCTTGATCGAACCGAATCCCGACCGGTTGGTGGAGCTGGCGCGCCACCGCTTGCTGACGGGCAAGACGTGGAACCCGCCTTGTCTCGCGGGAGAGTATCTCCTGGCGAGGAACGATCAGGAGATGGCATGTTTCAAGCTGGGTGCCGTGCCAAGGTAACCAAAAAAACTTGCAAAAATTCTTGAGCAATCGTTTGCCAGCACCATAGCCCGCCCTTAAAGTATTCGTCATGCTTGGCGGAACCCAAGTACGAATCAAACCATCGCGGATTTTCCCTTCGGGGAATATTGAGTTTTTCGAATTCGAGGACTACCTCGAAATCCCAGAATCGACAGGAGCCTGATGCGCCCGCTCATGCGGAACCCGGGCCTTGTTCCAGGCCTGAATTCCTCGGAGCGTGCGTTCGAGCGCGGGTGAACGACCGGCGCTCGCTTTCACCGAACCCAAGAACCGAACTTCCATATGGTTAAATCGACGGCGAAAAAGCCGGCCGCCCGCGCGGGCGCTGCCAAATCCAGCCGAAACAAGCACGCTAAACCGTCCTCCCCGCCCCCAGCGCGGGACAAATCGGCGAAAAAGCCAGTCCGGGCTCACTCCGAGCCCGCGGAAAAAGTCACCACCACGGTCGTCACTCAAACCAAGGCGACGACCTCGATGGTGCGAGTCGTGGTCGAAAATGGCGGCCAGCCCACCGTGACGGCGGTCTCCATGCCGAACTCGAAGCATGAGCTGCTGAAGCTCGACATGCCGAAGGGCGATGGCACGAAACCGGAAGCCGCCTTCGACATCAGCGAGAAGGTTAAGGAACTCGTCCGGCTCGCCAAAGAACAGGGTTACCTCACCTATAACGACGTTAACGACGCGCTCCCCGACAATGTCGTCAATCCGGACGACCTGGACGAGATTTACACCCGGCTGCACAATCTGGATGTCGAGATCGTCGATCAGGCCGAGGTCGACGTCGTCAAGCAGCCGGAAGTCGAGGAGGACGAGGCGAAGGAAGACGCCAAGATGCGTCTGGACATTCTGGACGACCCTGTCCGGATGTACCTGAAGCAGATGGGGCAGGTTCCGCTGCTGACGCGCGAGCAGGAAGTCGAGATTTGCAAGCGGATCGAGGAGGCGGAAAACCAGGTCAAGGCGATCATTTACAGCTTCGGCTTCACCGGGAAGGAACACACCGCGCTGTCCGACAAGCTGATCTCCGAACCGCCGAAGGAGCGTTTCGACCGGGTCATTGTCGACAAGAAGGTCGATGGCCGGGACGCCCATCTCAAGGAGCTGCGCCGCCTGGTCAAGATCGTCCGCAAGATTGATCTCGAGGTGGACGAGCGGTACGCCACCTGGCAATCCACCGCGGCCGGGAAGGAAAAAGAGAAACAACGCGCCTTCACGGAATTCCAGAAGGCCGACCAGCGCTTGCAGCGCACCTTCCAGAAATTCTTCTACAAGCAGAAAGTCCTGGAGGAAATGGCGCTCGTGGCGGACAACATCGCCGACAAGATTCAGGCGAGCCAGAAAATCATTCACGATCTGGAGCGGGAAAAGGCTTCGCCGCACAAACAGCTCATGATCCGCGGCGAGCAGGAAAAGATCAAAGCGCTGGAAGTGTTCGTGCGCATGCCGTGCGAGAAGTTCATGGAGGCCTACCGCCAGCTCAAGCATTTCGCCGACAAGGCCCACAAGGCGAAAACCGAGATGGTCGAAGCCAACCTGCGGCTCGTGATTTCCATCGCCAAGAAATACACCAATCGCGGCCTTTCGTTTCTCGATTTGATTCAGGAAGGGAACATGGGCCTGATGAAGGGCGTCGAGAAATTCGAGTATCGCCGCGGGTTCAAGTTCTCGACCTACGCCACCTGGTGGATCCGCCAGGCCATCACCCGGTCGGTGGCCGATCAGGCCCGCACCATCCGCATCCCGGTGCATATGATCGAAGTGATCAACAAGCTGATGCGGGTGCAGAAGCAGTTGGTGCAGGATTACGGACGGGAGCCGACGCCGGAGGAAATCGCCGACGAGATGAGCCTGCCGGTCGAGCGGGTGCGCGCGATTCTCAAGATGGCGCAACAGCCGATCTCGCTGCAATCGCCCGTCGGCGACAGCGACGAAGCGAATTTCGGCGACTTCATCGAGGACAAGAAGGCCGAGAACCCGATGGACATGACGAGCTACAGCCTGCTCAAGCAGAAGCTCGGCGACGTCCTGACCAGCCTCACGGAGCGCGAGCGCAAGATTCTCGAACTTCGTTTCGGCCTGGTCGATGGCTATGCCCGCACGCTCGAGGAGATCGGGAAGCAGTTCAAAGTGACGCGCGAGCGCATCCGCCAGATCGAAGCGAAGGGGTTGCGCAAGCTCCGGCATCCG
>CAYZKY010000136.1:0-17122 GCA_964478815.1 uncultured Verrucomicrobiota bacterium | reverse complement strand
TCAAGTAAACGCTTCGTCCAAAGTCATTATACCGATATTCATGCGTAGATAGTATCACAGCTCCGCCGCCCCGCCTCGAAATCGACGGAGCCGGCACCGTGGCCTTCCCGCTGCTCGAGGCCCAGGTGGGGTCAATCACCGCCAGCGCCACCAAAGCGCCGTATGGCCGCGGGGAAAAAACCATTCTGGACACGAACGTCCGCAATGTCTGGCAGATTCCGGCCGAACGCGTCCACCTGCGTGGCCAAGCCTGGCCGGACACGCTCGCGAAAATCGTCGCGCTGGCCGCCGCTGAACTGGGCTGCGAGCCCGAAGCCGTCCGCGCCGATCTGTACAAACTGCTGCTCTATGAGAAAGGAGGCTTTTTCCTCTCCCACCGGGACTCGGAGAAAGCCGATGGCATGTTCGCCACTCTCGTCATCGGACTGCCGAGCGATCATACCGGAGGGGACCTGATCGTTCGTCATGCGGGTCGCGAAACCAGACTGACCCTCGAGGCCTCCGATCCTTCCGTGCTGCCCTTCGCGGCGTTCTACGCCGACTGCGAGCACGAAGTTCGCCCGGTGGAATCCGGACACCGGCTTTGCCTGATCTACAACCTGATCCAGCAATCGGCCCTTGGAAAGAAGTCGCGGCCGCTCACCGCGCCGGATTACACCTCCCAAGCCCGCGCCGTCGCGGAGGTACTGCAACGATGGAAGGACGATCCCGCCAGCGTGCCGAAACTCGTCTACCTGCTCGAACACCAGTACACCCCAGCCGCCTTGAAGTTTGCCGCCCTGAAAAACGGCGACGCCGCTCTCGGCAAAACCCTTCTCGCGGCCTCCCGCCTGGCCGGCTGCGATTGTCATCTGGGCCTCGTTCACATCAGCGAAACGGGGACGGCCTCCGTGCCGTACGAAGGGGATTATTACGGACGCCGTTCCTGGGGCCGCCGCCGGGAACGCACCGAACACACCGACTTCGAGATTATGGAGGGGTGCGACCGGTATCTTTCCCGCACCATCGATGGCTGGATTGCCCCGGACGATCAGCCCGCAAAGTTCGGCAGCCTGCCCCTGGGCGACAATGAATTGCTCCCGGCCGGCGCGCTCGACGGCGAACCGCCCGACCAGCAGCGCGCCACCGAGGCCACCGGCAACGAAGGCGCCACTTACGAGCGGGCCTACCATCGCGCCGCCATCGTCCTCTGGCCGCCGGAACGTTTTTTCGACATTACGATCCAGACCGGCCTCAAGGCCGCGCTCGCCATCCTTCAGAAGCAGGCGAAAAATCTGACCGAACAAAGCTGCCCGGGCCTCCGGGCCCGCGCCGCCAGGTTGGTCGAACAGTGGGGGGAGTCCCCTCGATCTGGCTACAGTTACCATGCCGCGGAGGATGCCCCGCTGGCGGAGATGCTGGCGATCCTGAGCGCACTGGCCGATCCGGAACTGATCGAGCGCTTCGTTCGCGAGCA
Organism: uncultured Verrucomicrobiota bacterium; assembly: GCA_964478815.1. Taxonomy (GTDB): domain Bacteria; phylum Verrucomicrobiota; class Verrucomicrobiia; order Limisphaerales; family SXQI01; genus DASVNK01. The sequence continues at coordinate 15,666 of CAYZKY010000136.1, read as the reverse complement.
GGTGATGGAAGCGTTCTCCTCGAAAGAAGTTTCGCGGCTGGCGGAGGCCGCCCGTCTTCTCCCTCCGGCTGCCGCCGCTTCGTTGCTCGGCGGCACGGTCGACGCCCGCTTCGTTGCGTCCCCGTCCGCTTGCATCGAACTGCTTCGCCGCCTCGCGCGCCGTCCGGTTGCCAGGAGTGCCGCGCACGCCCAGGAACCAGCCCTCACCATCGCCACGGCTGCCGTCCGAGGTCTGAAGCAATGGGCGAAAACCGATCCCATGCGGCGATACTCGGACTGGCGGTTGTCCAAGGAGGACGTCTCGGCCACCGCGTCAAGCCTCGCCTCCCTCCTCCGCTCCCTTCGCACCATCGAGGCCCACCAATTGCTGCCGGAGGCGGCTTCGATCCTCACCGCGCATCCGGAAAGTTTTCCGCCGGATGCCATGATTGTTCCCGCGCTGGTGGAAGTTCTGGAATCCGGATCCGGCGAAGTGGCCGAAGCCGCTCGCGTGGCTTTGTCCCCGCTTTGGCTTCAGGCCGCGGAATTCCTGCTCGCGCGTTCCGAGCATCCTCCCGAAGAACCCCGCTCTTGGGTCCGGCCGGCAGCCCTTCACTGCCCGTGCCGGCTGTGCCGGGAACTTGCCCGGTTCGCCGCCAGCCCCACCGAGTCCGTCCTCCGGCACAAGGCTGGGATGCACGACCGCTATCATCTCGAAGAAGCCATCCGGAGCAACTCGCTGGATATGGATGTGGCCACCGAGACGAACACGCGCCCGCATGTGCTGGTGGCCACCAAGAATCAGGCCAGCTACCTCCGGCGGCTTCAGGAGTACCAGGCCGATATCGGCCACATGAAAAGCCTGCTCCCCCTGGCCCCGCCGCTCGGCGAACCCTCCTCCCCGCTTTCCCAACGATTGACCGCCGCCATCGCCCGCCGCGGCGACTGACCGTCAACTGCGCGCGCCACGGTCCGGCTTGATGCCGCAGCCATCTCCCCGCATGGAGCTTGCGGGTGCCGGATCGTGCAGTGTATTTCAGGAGAAAAGCTTCCGGCCCCCGAGGTTCGACGGTGCGAATTTCGAGGCCTGAGCGAAACCATGACCGTGTCCGACAAAGCAGTCAGACGACCGCTCGACGAAATCACCTTGATCGGCTACAAATCGATCCGGGAGTTGAAAGCTTTTCGTTTGGAGAAGGGGCTGAATGTCCTCATCGGCGCCAACGGTTCCGGGAAGACCAATTTTATCCGCTTTTTCGAACTGCTCGAGCACCTCATGGACCCGAACAAGGGCCTGCAGAATTACGTGACCACCCGTCGGGGCGCGGATGCGTTCCTGTTCCGCGGCATGAAAGTGACGCCGGAGTTGAATGCTCACCTGAAGTTCGGCCGGAACGAATACAGATTCACGCTCAAGGCCGCCGATGACCGTTCTCTGTTCTTTGCCCAAGAGTCCGCACCGTTCCATGGGGAGTGGGAAAGCGTGAACGATTATGGAAGCGGGCATAAGGAAAGCAGGCTCTCCCGATCTTATGGATCGCTCAGCAAAAGCACGCGCTGGCCGATTGAAACGATCCGCGACTGGCGAATCTACCATTTTCACGATACCTCGCCGTCAGCCCCGGTCATGGGCCTCTGCAACATCGTGGATAACGACGTGTTACACGGCAACGCATCCAATCTGGCCGCGTTTCTCATGCGAATGGCCGAATCGCATCCGCAACACTATGCACAGATCGAGGAAACGGTAAGACAGGTGGCGCCCTTTTTCGGCGCGTTTGTGCTCAGGGAGATCGGTGCCGGTCAAACCCAACTCCTCTGGAAAGACCGCTACTCTGACTTGCTCTATTATCCGACCCAGCTCTCGGATGGCACCATGCGCTACATCTGCCTGGCGGCCTTGCTGCTCCAGCCGAATCCCGCGTCGACCATCATCATCGATGAACCGGAACTCGGATTGCATCCGTATGCGCTCAAGCTGCTCGCCAGCCTGCTGCACGAGGCGGCTGGGCGCACCCAATTGATCGTTTCAACGCAGGCTTCGCTTTTGCTCGATGAACTGACGCCGGAGCAAGTCGTCGTGGTCAATCACCACGAGGGGGAATCCCGCTTCGAGCGGCTGGATTCCGCGAAGCTGCGCGAATGGCTGAACGAATACACCTTGGGGCAGCTCTGGGAGAAAAATGAATTGGGGGGACTGCCTTGACGAAGTGGTTCCGGCTTTACCTCACCGTCGAAGGACAGACCGAGAAGGAATTTGCGGATCGGGTGTTGAAGCCACATCTCGCTGACTATGCCATCGATGTCCGTCCCCGCGTGGCGGTCACCAATCGCAAGTTAGGACAACGCGGAGGAAGCTTCAGTTACGAGCGGATCAAGGCGGACCTGGGCCGATTGATGAAACAAGACTCGGACAAAGAAACCCGCTTCACCACCATGCTCGACCTGTATGCGCTGCCCGCGGAGTTTCCGGGCTGGGGCGAAGCGCGAAAGAAGACCCGCCCCCTCGAACGGGTCACGACGTTGGAAAAGGCTCTCGAAACCGAGCTGGCCGATCCACGCTTCCTGCCGTTCATTCAACTGCACGAGTTCGAGGCGCTGCTCTTCTGCGACCTTGGGGAACTTGAGCAGCGGATTTTCGATTCGGAAGCGGGCGTTCAGGCTCTCCGGAAAGAAGTCGTGAATCTGGCCCCTGAAGAGATTGACGAAGGTGCTGCGACTGCGCCCAGCAAGCGGATCATTCGCCATGTGCCTGCCTACGAAACGAGCAAGGTGCGCGTCGGTGCTTCCGCAGCCGCGGCCATTGGATTGAATATCCTCCGTGCGCGGTGCCCCCATTTCGGGAGTTGGATTTCGCGGCTTGAAGCCCTTGGCAATCCCATCCGGCCGATCTGATCGCTCTATGTCTTCACAGTGACCGCCGGTGCCCGAGCTAAACCGGTGGGATTGGTTGCAACTGCAACGCCACCATGCGTTCAACTGGTTCGCCGGCATTGCCCGACAATACTTTGCTCTTGCAGCGAACAATGCTTCCTGGTGGGAACTCCCACACCTCCTCGAGTTGCTTATAGTTTGGGGGATGAAGAATGACAAAAAGATCGCCGTCGTCGATCTTGATCGCGGGAACGGGCCTCCAGACGTCTGTGCCTTCGTCGCACAAGTAAACGTGGATCGTTACGAGTCCATCCATGTTTGAAGTGCAGTTTGCCGAATCAATGGATCGGAATCAAACCAAGCGATATTCGATCGGCGACACTATCTGCCGGATGACCTGGCCTTCAACGAAGGTGAGGCGTTGGTTGCGGCCGAGGTGAGGGCAGGAGCTGCGGTGCTGGTCCAGGCCGAGCGGGGGGGGATGAGGGGGGTGTGGATGTCGCGGAAGTGGACGAAGTTCTCGATGGCGCGGAGGCCGATGGCGTGGGTGGCGCTGACGATCCAGCCGCCGCGGACAGCCGAGGCGGCTATCCTGCCCGGAATGCAAGCGGCCGGTGCGAAGGAACGGTCACCGGCTCTCCGATCCCATCCGCAGGCTCACCGCCGGGTTGAAGCGCGCGCGCGCCTCTGCCAGAGTGGCGACCGCCATGCGCCACGAACCGATCGATCCGAAACTCTTTGTCGAGAACCGCCAGCGGCTCGCCCGCCGGATGTTGCCGAACGCTCTGGCGGTGGTGAACGCCAATGATGTTTTCCCCACCAATGCCGACGGCACGCTGGCGATGGCGCCGAATACCGATCTATTTTATCTGACGGGCATCGAACAGGAGGAATCGCTCCTGGTGCTGTATCCCGATGCCGACGATGAGAAGCACCGCGAAATCCTGTTCCTGCGTGAAGCCAATCCGGAACTCGAAACCTGGGAAGGCCACAAGCTGACCAAGGAGGAGGCGCGCCAGATCAGCGGGATCGAGCGGGTGCATTGGCTTTCCGAATTGCCGCGCCTATTCCACCGGTTGATGTGCGAATGCGAGCGCGTCTACCTGAACTCGAACGAACACAAGCGCGCGGTGATCCAGGTCGAGACCCGCGAAGCCCGGTTCGTAGCGGACGTGCTTCGCGCCTACCCGCTCCATGAGTATCACCGGCTGGCGCGGCTCCTCCATCAGGTGCGGGTGGTGAAGTCCGAACCCGAAGTAGCATTGATCCGGCACGCCTGCGGGATTACCAAGGCCGGGTTCGAGCGCGTCTTGCGCTACACCAAGCCGGGCGTGAACGAGACGGAACTGGAGGCCGAATTCGCCCATGAGTTCATCCGCCGCCGCGGCCGCTTCGCCTACCAGCCGATCATTGCCAGCGGGAAAAATGCGTGCGTCCTCCATTACATCGCCAACGACCAGCCGTGCCGGAATGGCGACCTGCTGCTGCTCGATGTCGCGGCGAGCTACGCGAATTACAATTCCGATCTCACGCGCACCATCCCCGTGAATGGCCGGTTTACCCGCCGCCAAAAGCAGGTGTATCAGGCCGTGCTCCGCATCCTGCGCGAATGCATTCGGGGATTGCAGCCCGGCAAGAAGTGGAAGGACTGGCAGAAGGAGTCGGAGGAACTCGCCGCCAAAGAATGCGTCGACTTGGGCCTGCTTAAGCCGGTGCAGCTCAAGCGCCAGAAACCCGACGCCCCGGCCGTGAAAAAATACTTCATGCATGGCGTCGGCCATCCCATCGGTTTGGACGTTCACGATGTCGGCCTCGTCACCGAGCCGATGCAGGCGGGCTGGGTCATGACGGTCGAGCCCGGGATTTACATCCCGGACGAGGGGTTGGCGGTACGACTGGAAAACGACGTGCTGCTGACGAACGACGGCCCGGTCGATCTCATGGCCGATATCATGATTGAGCCCGAGGAAATCGAGGCCGCGATGCATGCCTGATCCCGGGCCGTTGCCTGCATTGACGCCGCTGCCGCGCTCGTTTTACGAGCCCTCCGCCCGGCTCGTGGCACGGCGGCTACTGGGGCATTGGCTCGTCCGGCGGACGCCGACGGGTCTCGCGGGCGGCCCCATCGTCGAGGCGGAAGGGTACCTCCACGATGACCCGGCCTGCCATGCCTACAAAGGCCCTCGCGACAGGAACCGCGCGATGTTCGGGCCGCCCGGTCATGCGTACGTCTATTTGATTTACGGCTTTTACCACTGCTTCAATGCCGTCTGTCAGCCGTCCGGTCGCGGGGAAGCCGTTCTGATCCGCGCGATCGAAGCGACGTGGGAGCCCGCGTGGATGCGAGGCAATCGGCCCGTGGAGCGAGAGGCACATTTGACCAGCGGCCCCGGCAAGTTGTGCGACGCGCTGGAGATCGACCGACGGCATGACGGTCTCGATCTCTGCGATGCCAGTTCCCCGATCTTCATCGCCGAGAATCCCGAAGCCGGCGCTCTCCGCCGGCGGCTGGGCCCCATTCGCGCAACACCGCGCATCGGGATCAACGTCGCGGAAGCTGCGGATTGGCCGCTCCGTTTCTGTCTCTCGCGCAGCGTGTTCCTCTCGCGGCGGGTAAAGCCGAAGTCACCTTCGCCGGAAATCCAGGCTTAGCCGCTCCTCAAACTGTGGCGGATGGGCTAGTATACCTCTCATGAGCACCGCCGCTCTCGCCAAACCGCTGACTTATGAGGAGGAACGAGGGAAACCCCTGCCAAGCTTCAACCACGGTTCGATCCAGGCCAATTTGATCGGCGAATTTCTCCGGCATCGCGAGTATCGTGTGGTGAGCGAACTTTCTCTCGAGTTCGATGGGCAGATCTATGTGCCGGATATCTCTCTCTACGTGCGGCAGCCGATCAATTTTCGGCGGGACGAAACCCGGCGCGTCGATCCGCCGCTTCTGGCCGTCGAGATTTTATCGCCTTCGCAAGGACTGCAGGAGATCGTCGACAACGTCGAAGTCTATTTCCGCCATGGGGTGAAGAGCTGCTGGATTGTGTCGCCGCCGCTGCGCTCGATCACGATTCTCGCACCGGATGGCACGGAATCGGTTTGCCATGCCGGGATGGCTACGGATCCCGCGACGGGGTTGACGGCCGATTTGGCGACCATTTTCTCTTGATTGGAAATCCGAAATTGGGCAGCGAGATCAGCAAGGTATAAGCCGAGGCAGTAGCTTCTTGTGCTGTAGGCGTCGGCGGGACAATCAGCCCGGCTTCGAGCTGGAAGCCTTGGCGGCTTCGATCAATTCCCAGAATTTTGGATTTTGCTGGAGCGCCTCGTCTTCGGGGACCGGCAAGTTCGAGCGATATAAAAAATCCTTCAGGCTGTTCTTGCTGAGGATGCGGTGAACGAGCACGCCGAGTTCGTTGCGTTCGAAATAGACGCGGTAATCGCCGAGGCGGAATCGATGCAGATGCCGGCCGGCGCGCTCCAGGCGGCCATATTTCTCCAGCTCGGATTTCAGCACTTCCTGCGGCAACCCGCGGAACTCTCCCAGGATGTAGAGTTGCAGCTCCTTCGGCATCTTGGACAGCTCCCCCGCGCTCGTGGGGTTAAAAATGATCTGAAACGGACGCATCCTGGGCCGACGTTACCGCAGGCTCCCCGGCTGCGAAAGGGTTTGTTCGAACACGGTGGGCCGAGCGTTCCCTCCACTACACTGGTCAGAAGTGAGGAAGTGGGGACTCCGCCGGGAATTCGCTTCTCATCGCCCGGCAAGCCGCTACAGTCTCATCGGCCTCGTGAAAATATTGGTAGTCAGCAATTTGTTTCCGCCTCACCACGCCGGAACTTTCGATTTCCGGTGCGAAGCCGTGACCGAGAAACTGAAGCAGCGGGGCCACGAAATTCTCGTGCTCACTTCGCGGCATGGCCTGACGAACGACCAGGTCGATGCCGAGATTGCCCGGCGGCTGATTCTGAACGGCAAGTTCGGGCACCCGCTGGTGACCGGTTACGGCGCGTTGAAAGACCTCGAAAGTCACAATCACCAGGTGTTGCGGGAGACGATCGAAGCGTGGCTGCCGGATCTGGTTTACGTCTGGAGTCTGGAAGGTCTGTCCAAGTCGCTGGTCTTCGCGCTGCGCCATGCCAAGGTGCCGTCGGTGTTCAACGTCTCGGACGACTGGCTTTCCCAAGGTTTGGCGGAAGACCCGTGGCTGCGCTGGTGGAATGCGCCCGGCGGGCCGGGCTCGGGCGGCGCGCTGCGGAAGACGTTGGAGCTGACCGGCCAGCGCGACCGCATCAACCGGGTCATTCCCACGCGCTTGATGAAGGGTTACGAACGCGTGCCGGAGCTGTACGGCGAGCGCGATCCGTCCGTGCCGGTGGAGCCGGGCTCGATCGGGGCTTTCCATTTCGAGCGGCTCTACTTTTGCAGCAATGCCTTGAAGGCTCAGGCCGAGGCCGCCGGATTTCGCGTGGGCCACGGCCGGGTGATCGCCTCCGGCATTCCCACCGAAAAGTTTTACGCCGAGATCAAGCCTCTTTCAGCGCCGATTAAAAAATTTCTCCTCGTGGCGCGGCTGACCGCCGAGAGCGGCGCGACGACGGCGCTGGAGGCGCTTCGCATCGCGCGCCAGAACGGCGTGCAAGCCACCTTGAGCGTTTACGGACGGGGCGAATCGGAGCAGATCGCCCCGCTCCGCTCCTTCGTCATCAAGCATGGTTTGCCGGCCGAGTTTCTCAATGTCTCGAACCAGCAGAAGGATCTGGCCGCGGTCTATCGCCAGCACGATGCTTTTCTCTACACGGCCGAATGGCACGAACCGTTCGCGATTACCCCCCTGGAAGCAATGGCGGCAGGTTTGCCCGTCATCGCCACAGCCACCGGCGGCGTGCGGGACGTGATCCGCCACGGCGAGAATGGACTGACCTATCCGCCGGGCGACGCGGCCACCCTCGCCTCCCGCATGCAGGAACTGCAAATCCAGCCGGCCCTCCGCGCGCAGATGAGCGAAACGGCTCAAGCCGAGGTCATGACCCTCTACAACGAGAGCACCATGCTCGATCAGCTCGACGGCTATTTGCAGGAAACGCTCCAGATCTGGCAGGACAGCTAAACTTGAACGCTAAGGCTTCGGCCCCTATCCAAGTAAAAACGTGAATCAAACCACCCGCTATCTTGAATCGGTTCCGAGCTATCAAGACGTCGAGACCGCCGCTTTGGTCAACTACCTTGTCCTCGATGCCATCAAGGCCGGCGCGAGCGATATCCACATCGAGCCGTGGGAAAGCACCCTCGTCGTGCGCATCCGCCTGATGGGCGTGCTGACCGAGCTGGTGCATCTTCCGCTGGAGTTGATGGAGAAGATCTCCGGGCGGTTGAAGGTGATGGCGAATTTGATCAGCTACCAGAACGACTTGCCGCAGGAAGGGCATGCCCCGGCCAGCGCCGATGTCGGCGGTGTCGAGCTGCGCATCTCGGTGTTCCCCACCGTGCGCGGCGAAAAGATCGTCATCCGAATTTTCGACCCGAGCAACCGCACCTTCGATCTCGCCGCGCTCGGCTTCGAGGGGGACGCGCTCAAGACCTTCATCGGCCTGCTCGGCAAGCCGAACGGGTTGATCCTGCTGACCGGGCCGACCGGTTCCGGCAAGACCACGGCCATTTATTCCGCGCTCTACCACCTCGTGCAAAAGCACGGGCCGACCATCAGCATGAGCACGGTGGAAGACCCCGTCGAATTCCACTTGCCGATGATCAGCCAGGCGCAGGTGAACCGGGCCAAGGAGTTCACCTATCCCATCGCGCTGCGCTCCCTCATGCGGCAGGACCCGCAGGTCATCATGATCGGGGAGATTCGCGACCCGGAGACCGCGGCGATCGCCGTGCAGGCCGGACTCACCGGCCACTTGGTCATCAGCACGATTCATAGCGGGAGCACCGCCGGCGTCTTCGCGCGTCTCATCAACATGGAGATCGAGCCCTTCCTGCTTTCGTCCAGCATCATCGGCGTCCTCGGGCTTCGCCTGGTCCGCAAAACCTGCACCTATTGCTCCGTGCCCTACGAACCGGAAGCCGGCCACCTTCGTCTCCTGTCGCGCGATCAAATCGAAGCCGCCTCCTTCCGGAAAGGCACCGGCTGTGAACATTGCCTCCACACCGGTTTCTCCGGCCGCACCGCCCTGACCGAGATGCTGATCGTGGACGAAGTGCTCCGCGATTCCATCATGCAGAAACTCCCCACCCGCACCCTGCAACAGGTGGCCGTGCAGCAAGGCATGCAAACGCTCTGGCACCTCGGCCTCCAGCGCGTGCTGCGGGGCGAAAGCACGATGGAGGAAATCATGCGCGTCGTCGCGTCCGACCAATTCTAATCTCGCCGCGTCATGAGCTTTTCCCTGCTATCGCGCTGCCTCCACTCTGTCCGGCCCGGAACCCAAGCTTCCAGGTTCGTGTGCTTCTGAATTAATCGAATCAAGTTCCACCAAGGAGTGTTGCCGCATCCACAGGCTGTAAGCTTCCTTGCAGGCGCCACAGACATAGACTTTGGTCTGCTTTGGACTGGAAGGCATGCTCACGCAGCCTCCTAATGAATACTCACGGCCATGCGGAAAGAAGTCGCGCTCGGTCGCCCAATCCGGCGCATTCGGACCTGGACGGATGAGTCCATACCGTATTCGGACTCGTTTATGCTCCATTCGGACCTGATGCACCTCGCAGATTTCCTCGTCATAAATCGTCTGCCCATTTTCCTCGACCTTTCTGACCTTCGCCAATCCAACGGTTGGCCTCTGCATGATCGTGAACCTGTAAGTACGATTCGTATCCAGAGTCACCGGCACGAACCAAACATCCGGCGGCATTCCCCATGACACTGAGTAGTTACACTCGCCATCGGTCAAACGCAGGGTGGTGAAGGTGCCGTCATTCTCGAACTCTGGGCGCGCCACCATCGCAATCTGCTTCAGCCCCTTTCCCTCTGGCAATCCGCTACACCCGGCCAGCACGACAACCCCCATCGTCGCCATCGCTCTCGTGCAAACGACGGGCAGCCAAGCCAGAGTTCCAGCTCTGCGGCTGGATGCGGAATCGTGTTTCAACAACGTTTGGATCACCCGTACTATCATCCTGTTCGAAAAATCCTCATCTTTGTCTCTGCATCCTCCCTTCTCGCATCGCGAAGCCACTACCTTCCAGGCCCTCCGGCTGATCCTCCTGATCAAAGACTACGGAGCCTCAAAACTTCGCGGCCAGTAACGATTGAGCCGCGAAGAATCGCTCGCTCATCTTAATCATGAGGACCCCATCGTCACCATCTGGCCCGCCCCACGCCCTCCGGGAGGCAAGAACACTTGCAGCGCGATCAGTCGATCTCGTGGACATCTTGCAGGACGCCGCGGGGCATGCAGATGACGAGCGCTTCGAGCTGGCCCCAGGCGCGGTGCTTGACCCCGCGCGGCACGTAGACCACCGCGCCTTCCTTCAGTTCGATCTCATCGCCGTCGAGGGACATCCGGCCCTGCCCGCCAATGATGTAGTAAATCTCGTCGGTGCGCTGGTGGTAATGGAGCTTGGCATCGGTGATCTCCAGGTGATGCACTTCGGCCGCCGCGCCATCCTTCTCTTCGATGAGGGGCCTGATTTGACCGCAGGTTTCCGTCCAGGGCACCACTTCGGACGGGTGACGGCACAGGTAATTGGCGCAGGCATTCATGGGTTCAGGCGGGATGGATGGCGAAAGCGCGGGCTGGATTCTCCACCGTCAGCTTGCGCACCAGGTCGGCAGACACGCCCCGCTGGCGAAGGGCGGGGAGGAAGGTATCCGGCAGGTAATTGAAATCGCGGACCTCGCCGCCGTTCTTCTCGCCGACATTGTACCAGCCGTTGTCGTGCGAGAGCAGGAGCTGGCCGGGGTGCGTTTCGATCAGCGCCGTCACCAGCTTCAGATGGTCTTCGATGGGCTGGCGGCTGACGGCATCGAAGGAGACCCAGGAGCCGAGTTCGGCCACGCGCCGGTGCGCCGCCGGGCCGTGCCCATCGGCGTGAGCGACGATGAAGCGGGCCGGCGCGGCTTTTTCCTGGACGAAGATCTGGGCGGCTTTGTATCCGGCGGCGGCGCCACCGGTGTGGCAAACGACGGCCAGCCCCGTGCGCTTCGAGGCGCGGGCCGAGGCACGCACGATCTTGTCGTCGATGTCCGACAGCGGAGCGCCTTCAGCAATCTCATCGACCCCGATTTTCATGAAGCCGGGTTTGATGCCCGTGCCTTCGATGCCGCCCTCCCATTCGGCGACCCAACGGGCGGCCAACTGGTCCGCTGTTTCGCGATAAGCGTGCTCCGGCACATATTTGTCGCCCGCGCCTCCGTAGTAACCGGTATTGGTGAGGATATGCAGACCGGTCGCTTCAGCGAGACGGCGGAGGACGCGCGGGTCGCGCCCGATATAGGCTGGCGTGCAATCGGCGAACCCTGCAATGCCCCGCGCCTTCGCCTGGGCCAGGATCGGCTGCATCCGCTGGACCACGGCGTCGATGTCCCACCGATGCCGGCCTGTTTGGGCCGCGCCGATGAAGTCGCACATCACATGTTCATGGGCCAACGTGAAGCCGAGTTTCGCGGCGGGAACGGGGCCGAGGACTGTCTGGACAAATGCCCCGGCTGGTTCGGCGGCCCGAAGCGCGGCCGCGTGGGTCGTTAGCACGAACACGGCGGACTGGCCGAGAAACTGGCGCCGGCTGGTTTTCATGCGGCAAGGCGGTTCAGGGTTACTTCGCGGCGAGCGCCCGTGCGGCGGCTTCCTGAAAGGCGCGGCGGACATCGCTCGCATCGCTGTTGGGGAAATTGGCGCGTTGGACCATCAGGATGTAGGCCACTCCTTTCACCGGATCGATCCAGGCCTGGGTGCCCCAGGCGCCGCCATGGCCATAGGTGCCGGGAGAGAGCACGCTGGCCACGCCGTCGTGCGGGGTCCGGAGGACGCAGGTGCCAAGGCCCCATCCGTAGTTGAGGCCGCGATTGCCGTAGGTGGCATTCTGGAAAAAACCGGTCGGAATGTCGCCCGTCTGCGGCGTGGCGAGGAATTTGAGCGCGGCGGGCGTGAGGTAGCGATGTCCGTCCAGCGAGCCGCCATTGAGCAGCATCTGGCAGAAGCGGGCGTAGTCCCGGGCGGTCGAGTAGAGTCCGCCGTTGCCTTGAGGCGGGCGACCGGGCGTGCCGAAATCGGCGCGGGGCGGAACGGGTTCGAGCTGCCCGGAATCCTTGTTTTTCGAATAAGCGGTCACCAGCAGCTTGCGTTGCTCGGGCGTGAGGAAAAAGGTGGTGTTCTTCATGCCGAGCGGATCGAACAGCCGCTTTTGCAGGAAGGCATCGAAGGACATCCCGCTAACCACTTCGACGATCCGGCCGGCGGTGTTAATGCCGCTCTGGCAGTACCGCCACTGCGTGCCGGGCTCGAATTGCGTCGGCCCGGAAAGCCAGAGGGGAACCAGATCGGCGAGGGTTTTGGCGCTTTGCGCGGCAGGGCCGCCCGCTTCACGCAGCCCGGAAGTATGGTTGAGAATCTGGGCGATGGTCAGATTGGCCGTCTGGCCGGACGGAGTTTTCAGCCCGGCGAATTCCGGGAGATGCTTCGCGACGGGCTCGGACGCGTGAAGCTTGCCTTCGTCCTGCAACATCAGGATCGCGACGCCGGTGACCGGCTTGGTCATAGACGCAATCCAGAACAGCGTGTCGGGCGACATCGGCCGTTGCGCGGCGACATCGGCATGCCCGGCGCTGTCCAGGTGGAGCAACTTGTCCTTGCCGACGACCGCGGTGACCGCGCCGGCAATTTCGTTTTTCGATATCATCTCCCCGATCGCCGCATCGATGCCGGGCAGTTTCGGTTCGCCTGCCGTGGCGGGAAACTTCACGAATGCCAGGAGGGCCAAGCCGAGAAAAAGCGCGCAAAATCTGGAGCGGTTCATGATGCGAGAAGTGAACGAGGGCGGCGGAGTTTGGTCAAGGGCATTGGTGCCGCTGGGTATGATCGGAACAGGCAGCCATCGTTGCTTCACCACGGATCGCCCTCGTTCCGGGTAGGACGCTTCGTCTGTCCCAGCGGGTCCCGTGCGCCAGCACCCGCTCGCCCCTCGCCCCCTTTCGCCCGCCATGTCCCATCCTCCTTCCTTTGGTGCCCGGAACACGATTGGCCGTCCATCGCGGAGGGCCGTTGGAACCGCGGAGGAACTGGCTCCCCTCAATCGATATCTCTCTGATTTTCCGTCACTTGCGAACAAAAGTCTACATTTTTAGACCCTGAAATTTGACAAATAAAGAAATCTATGCGAGAGTCTTGTCATGCACACAATGTAAATGAACGCCATGAACACTCTAACGCCCGCTTCTCCAGCCCTCCGCCCGGCGTTTCCAACGCCTGTGCCATGCCTGGTTGCCCCTACTTTTCGGAGTCCCCTCACTCGCGCTGCCGGCCATCCTGTCCTCCGATTGTCGTCGAGTTCTCTTTCGCCCAGCCGCCCCACTCCCATTCGGCTCCGTGCCGAACTTGAAACAAACTTGACACATTTCAAGCAACTTGACCGGCTCACCCCCATTTATCAACGACTTACGCAAATTTCAGGCTTGAAACGTGAAAAAAACTTGAAACGACGCACACCTCCATGTGGCCCTATCCACCCACCGTGCCCCCTTCCGACCGCCGCTTCCGGTCGCACCCGGTGCCGCTCATCAGGCGCACCCATCGCCGTGCGAGGGCGCTTCGCTAGCCGAGGAGCTTCAACAAGCGGTCGCCGGCGTTGACTATTTTTTGCCAGACGCCGATGGGCCAGCGTTGGGCTTGATCGGCCCAGCGGCCAGTGGTTTCGAAGAAATCGAGCAGGGCCTTGAGGCGCGTTTGAGCGGTGCGGGGAACGCTCTTATCGCGTTCCGATTCGGCCAGGCATTCCTGGATGAAGGCGAGGGTCGGGTCGAACTCGCGGCGTTTGCGCTCCTCGAGAATGATGCGGAACATTTCCCAAACATCCTTGAGAGATTCGTAGTGATCGCGCTTGTCCCCAAGAATATGGACGAGCTTCACGATGCCCCAATTTTGCAGTTCCTTGATGCTGGTGCTGACGTTGGAGCGGGCGATGGCGAGCGTCTCGGCGATTTCCTCCGCCGGGAGCGGTTTTTCGGACAGGTAGAGCAGGGCGTGCACCTGGGCGACGCTGCGGTTGATGCCCCACCGCCCTCCCATCTCGCCCCAGTGGAGGATGAACCGCTGTTCGACCTCGGATAATTTTTGCATTTCTGTGAATACAGAAATACCGGGCGATAGGGACAGGGTCAAGATCGCGGCGGACGGAGGCGTCTTAATTTGCAGATATCCCTAAACCGTGATGTGAATCAAGCCACCGCCCGAAGCACGGGGTGTTAATTTGAATTCCTGCCATTCCGATATCACATCCATCCCAAGGAGCCCGCAAGACTCAAACCGCTCCATGAAGCAGATTTCACTCGCGGAAGCCTCCCACACGCACCAATTCTTCCCCGGTTTGGGTGCCTTCCCAGGGTCGATCAAGCCGAATCGAAAGCCATGTATATAGCCATTCGAATCCCCCCCAATCGCTTTGGCGACAAACTTCTTCACCGCTGGATGTTCGTTCGAGTGACCGAAAGCGGTCGCGTAAGAACTTGGGAGGCAGGTATGGCAGGACCCTGTATCGATGAGAAACCTGGCCAGAAAGCGCCGCTGGGTCAACAGGCATGCAACAGACCCCAGAAGAATGGGCAGGTTGCCTCTAAACGGGTAGACTAGGGTCACGCTCAGGTCCGGCAGAAATGAAAAATATCCCCCTCTTTTTTGACCGCCGGACTGACGATGACTGGAATTGATTGAGGATCAGAAGATTTGATCGCCCGGCTAATCTTCCCGGTGTCGTTCGACACGGCAATCACTTCGAACGTTTTCGCATCAAAAACGACGTTGCTCCTAGGATGCGCCTCCGAGGAAGCCTCGATCTTATCCAAGAGTTGCTCGTAATACGTGGGCATTCGTCGGCCTTATTCGCGATGGTTTTTGTTTCGAGCGTTCCAGTCTCGCCTACGAGGCTTCACGCGTTGTTTCGCTTTGGCAAGCTATAAATCCGATTCAGTGGCTCCCGCACCATTGGCAGCAAAGCAATCCATAGGCCAAGTATCGGATCGTCTGAATTTCCCCTTGAGCCTTTCCGTCGCTGGGATTTGCCGGCAAGCGACGCCAGCGCGGTTCATGGACGCAAGACCTGATTTTCAGTCGATAGCTGCTGCCGCAAACCTCCCCCGCCAAGTCGCTTCCGGATTGCGGTCCATCCGTATTGCTGGAACGCTGTGGAGCGGAGGGAGTGCAGCCAGCGAGGAAGACATGAAATGCGATCTGTGCAAGAAGGCCGGGGCCACCGTCCACATCACGCAGAATTCAGGGCCGGGAGAAACCGTCCGCGTTGATCTTTGCGAGCAGTGCGCCCGCGAGCAGGGCGTCCATGATCGGAGCGGCCTTCGGCTGGCCAACGTGATGTTGGCTATTGGAAAAAAGTGGAGGGGATGAAATCAGGACATTGCCCGGCCCACCCGCCGGGCAAACGCTCCAAGGGTCTGTCCGAAAATAAGTGTGGCAATCTGCCTGGCTCTTTTGCGTGCCAGCTTCGTTGTTCGTTCGTTGCAAGATCGCTGCGGATATGCGCCTCACTCACGCCTCGCTGGCAGGCAAAATTTCGGCGGCATCTTGCGACACTTACTTCCTGACAGACCCTAAGAGCGTGTCTGAAAATAGAAGTGTCGTTAGTTTGGCGGGCGGAGCCGGGTAATC
>CAYZKY010000135.1:3333-17240 GCA_964478815.1 uncultured Verrucomicrobiota bacterium | reverse complement strand
CTGGAACCATGCCTATTTGCTCCAATTACTCGGATTTTAGATGCGTTTGCCCTGAACCATCAGGCTCGGCCCATTGACAGGTGATGCTATGATGCGATGAGCTTTCGATGAGAACGACTCTCAATCTCGACGACGATGTCCTGGAAATCGCCCGCAGCCTCGCGAGCCGCCGCCAGCAGAGCCTCGGCAAAGTCATCTCCGACACCTTCCGAAATGGCATCCAACCCGTTGGCCCTGAACCCATTCGGAATGGCATCCGTGTCATCCAGCATCCCGCCGAAGCCTCTCCCGTGACCCTCGACCTCGTGAACCAGCTCCGCGACGACCCCTCACCTGCCTTCTCGGTGCCGATACCCTCATCGCCGCCCATCGCCTGATCCTCGAAAATGTAGACTCAACAAAGTCGACATTGACTTTTCCCTCCACCGGAGCGAGCATAATCTCATGATCACGAACCCAGCCTCGTGGTCGCCCGGCGCGGTTCGGAATAGCAGCTTCGAGTGCTCCTCGAATTTCCCATTCCCTCCCGCCCGCCGCGTGACCAAATTTGCCACCCGCACGCCTGCCCGTGCCCAATTTTCGGCAATGCCCTCCGCGCCCCTTGCGCGCCCTGATCTGCCCCTCCTTGCCCCCAGGAACCCCTCAAAAACCCCCGTAATGCCCCTTCGCGCCCCTTCCTGCCCCTTCCTGCCCCAACTCATTCTTCTCCCGTCCGCGCCATCTCCTCACCCGTCTCAGCCCCCGCTCCATCTCGCCGAAATACCACAATACTACATTCTGCTTGCATCTCCCACAAACCCTCCATCACCCCTCGCAACCCCCCGTAATATGACTTCACTGAGGCCAAATTACGCACGCCCTTCGCCCCGTCTCAGTGCCTGAAGCAACATTCCCGTAACATTCTTGGCCTGACCTCACGCACTCCGCAGCCACTCGCCGCCGGATCGGGCTGGAGTTTGGCCCCGGGCGGGGGCAGGATGGGGCTATCGATATGGCGGAGAGTGGCGGATTGAAGGCCGAGCTGCGGCGGATGATGGTCGAGAACCTGATGCTGCAGGTCGAAGCCGACGCGATTGGGGACGAGCAGGCGTTGTTCGGGCCGGGGAGCATGGGGCTGGATTCCGTCGATGCCCTGCAACTGGTGGTGGCGCTGGACAAGCAGTACGGCCTGAAAATCTCGGATCAGGACGTCGCGCGCCAAGTCTTGCAATCGGTTAACGCCATGGCCGAAGCCGTCGAGCGGCACCGGGTGGCCAGTAAGATGGCATGAGCGACAGCCTGAAAAACGACCCAAAAGCCGCGCGCGCGGACGTGCTCATCATCGGCGGCGGGCCGGGAGGAAGCACCGCCGCCACGTTCTTGCGGCAAAAGGGCCACCGGGTCCTGGTGCTGGAAAAGGAAGTGTTCCCCCGCTTCCACATCGGCGAATCGCTGCTGCCGTACAACCGCGAGATTTTCGAGGAGCTGGGGGTGTGGCCGGCCTTGCAGGCGCAAGGGTTTCCGCGCAAGCTGGGCGCGCAATTCTACATCGGCAACGGCAGCCGGGCCACGCGGTTCCTCTTCGCCAACGGCGTGTTCACGAAGCACACCGAGGCGATCCATGTCGAGCGGGCGAAGTTCGATCACATCCTGCTGCAGCACGCCCGCGCGGCCGGTGCCGAGGTGCGGGAGGGCTGGACGGTGACCCGCTTCGGCACGAGCCGCGGCGGCGTGGAGGTCGAGGCGGCGGACCCCACGGGCGAAAAGCACCGGATCGAGGCGGATTTCCTAATCGACGCGAGCGGGCGGGGCAACCTCACGGCGAATCAGGAGGGGCTGCGGACGGTGCATCCGCGGCTGAAAAAGCTGGCGGTATTCGGGCATTTTACGGGAGTGCAGCGGGACGCCGGAGAGAGCGGCGGCGACATTATCATTGTGCGCCTGGCCGACAAATGGTTCTGGATCATCCCGCTGGACGGGCAAAAGACCAGCGTGGGCTGCGTGATGGAGCAGCAGGAATTCGCGGCGGCCAAGCGTCCGCCCCTCGAACAATTCGAGGCGATCTGGCGCTCCTCGCCCGTCTTGCGGGAGCGCATGGCGGCGGCGCAACTGGCGGGGCCGATCCACACGACGAGCGATTTTTCCTATTCGAACCGGCGCTGCGCGGGCGAGCGATTGCTGCGCGTGGGGGATGCCGCCGGCTTTATGGACCCGATCTTCTCGGCCGGCGTGTTCCTGGCCATGAATTCGGGGAAGATGGCGGCCGAGGCGGTCGATCGGGTGAAGCGGGGCGAGTCGGCGGAAGCGGCGGAATTCGGGAGCTACGAGAAACGGGTGCGGGCGGCGATGGAGATGTACTGGGAGATGGTGGAGAATTTCTACACGACGCCCTTCCTGGAAGTCTTTTTCCGGCCGCGCGAGCGGTTCCAACTCGCTTCGGCGGTGAATGCCACCCTCGCCGGATCGGTCGAGGGCGGCTGGAAGCTCCGCTGGCGCATGCGCCTGTTCTTCCTGCTGGTCAAGGCGCAGGCACGCTTCGGCTTTTTGCCGCGGATCTCGTTCGAGCCGAACGCGGCGGC
This sequence comes from uncultured Verrucomicrobiota bacterium, assembly GCA_964478815.1. GTDB lineage: Bacteria > Verrucomicrobiota > Verrucomicrobiia > Limisphaerales > SXQI01 > DASVNK01. The sequence goes on along the minus strand of CAYZKY010000135.1, from coordinate 14,682 downwards.
GGGCGCGGAAAGCGCTAAAACTTGTACGCCACCGCGCTGACGAGTTTAATGTCGTTTTCCTTGCGGCCGGCTGCGGGCACGTTGTCGTAGGTATCCTGGATGAAGGCGCGCAGTTCGAGCGACTTGGTGAGAGCGGCGGCGACGCCGATTTCGGCGATCGCGATGAAGTTTTCGAAGTCGTCGACCTGGGGCAGGAATTCCAGGCTCTGCCAGATTCGGGTCGTGGCGGAAAACTTGTGCTCGAAGCGTTCGCCGATACGCAGCGCGAGGTAATCGTCCTCCCGGCCGCCGGCCTTCTCAAGGATGTAAGAGGGACCGCCTTCCAGCCGGAAGGTAGTTTTCTCGTTTTTGATGAAGTAGTAACCGATACCGGGGCCGACGGTGAAACGGTAGTCGACATCGGCGACGGCATCGCGCAGGGCATCGGCGCGGCCGTAGCCGTACCAGCGCTCCGTGAAGAGGCGGTTGAACTGGGCGAAGCCGTGTTGGGAATCGGTGTTTTTGCGGCTCTCGACTTCGCCGTAAGTCATGTCGGCGCCGAGGGCGAGTTCGTTCTTGTCCCATTTCCGGGTGCCGAGGATGTTCGCGGTGAAGAGGAGCGTATCATTATTCCCGGAGGTGACCGTCACGCCCAGGGACGCGGAGCGTTCCCATTTCGGCTTGGGGGGGGCGGCCGCGGGGGCAGGGGCGGGCGCCGCGGCATCCGCCGCTTGGGAACCGGCCGACCAGGTGAAGGCCGCCAGGGCCGATAAAACAATAGACACTTCTCGCTGCATAGACATTGGAATTACTCGCAAATGATTGAGCGATTTTTTAAGGCATCCGCGAAGGGGTGACAAGGGATATATCAGCGCCCTGATCCGCTCGCTTGGCCAACGGACGAACTGGCCGTGCGCGTGGTTTTAGAACCCTGATCTCCCGATCTCCGCTTGACCAGCCCACGCCTCGCCCCCATCTTGCTTTCCGTGCCAAAAAAGCTCGCTCTTTGCCTCGTTCTGCTCGCCTTGGCTGGCAGCGTGATGCCCGCGGCCGCCGCCGAACCCGAGAAGTCGGTGGTGCAAATCACCACCTTCAGCCAGCAGCCGGTTTGGGATGCTCCGTGGCGCTCGGATTCGGTGCGTCGTTCTTCCGGGACAGGCTTCGTCATCAAGGGCCGCAAGATCATGACCAACGCCCACGTCGTCAGTTGGGCGCGGCAAATTCTGGTCCGGCGCTATCAGGACCCTCGCCCGTATGTGGCGCGCGTCACCTACGCCGCGCACGATTGCGACCTCGCCATTCTCGAGCCGGACGAAGCGTCGTTCTTCGAGGGGATGGAAGCGCTCGAGATTGGGGAGCTGCCGCCGGTCCGTTCCACGGTGGTCACCTACGGCTACCCCGCGGGCGGGGAACAGATTTCCTATACGCGCGGGGTGGTTTCGCGGATCGAACTCCAGCCGTACAGCCATATCGGCAACCGCTCCTATCTCGCCGCGCAAACCGATGCGGCGATCAATCCCGGCAACAGCGGCGGGCCGGTCATCCAGGATGACAAGGTGGTCGGCGTCGCGTTTCAGGGCATCCCGGGCCTGGAGAATACCGGCTTTTTCATTCCCACCACGTTGGTCAATCACTTCCTCGAGGATATCGAGGATTCGACTTATGACGGCTTTCCCCAGGCCGGCATCCGGCTCGTCTCTCTCCAGAATCCCGCCTATCGCCGCGCGCTGAAGCTGCCCATGAACGACCTGGGCGCGCGGATCGACCATGTGTTCGATATTCCGTCCACCCGCGAGGTGCTGAAGCCCGACGACGTGGTTCTGAAAGTTGGGAATTATGATGTCGGGAGCGACGGCACGGTGCTCTACCGCGGGAACCGAGTGTTCCTCGGCGTGCTCTTTAGCGATTATCAAAGCGGCGCGAAGGTCCCGATGAAAATCTGGCGCGATGGCGGTGAGATGGAAGTCTCCCTCCCGATCCACACGTATGCCAAGGACAAAGCCGAAGCCAACCAGTACGATGTGCCCCCGCGCTACTACGTGTATGGCGGACTGGTTTTCGTTCCTTTGACGCGCGACTACCTGCGCACGTTGGGCGGCGGCTGGAGCGATCCCGTTAATGCCCCGCTCTCCTACGAACTGTTTTACCGCAAACACGAATCGCCCGGCACGACCCGTTCGGAACCAGTCGTGCTGGCTTCCGTCCTGAGCCACGCGGTCAATGCCGACCTCGGCATCCGCGCCCGCGCCCTGGTCGACAAGATCAATGGCATTAAGATCGATCGGCTCGAGGATGTCGTGAAAGCCTTCGCGGCGGATACCGGCAAGGCGAAGCATCTGCTCGAATTTTTCCCCGATCCCACGCTCGAGGCGCTGGACCGCCAGGCCGCCGCCGAGTCCAACGACGAAATTCTCTCCACCTACGGTGTCGCTGCCGATCGCCGCCTATGAAATCCATTCTGACTGCTTTTATCCTCTGCTTGCTGGCTGTCCCTGCCGTGGCGGCCGACGACGTGTCGTGGGAGCGATCGATCGTCTCTCTCGAAGTCACCCGCAAGCAGTACGACTACCTCCAGCCCTGGAGCCGCCGGGTCGAACAAATGCAAAAGGTCGGCACGATCATCGATTCCAAGGAGGTGCTGACCACCGCCGAGGGGCTCGGGGATCACACCTTGATTCGGCTGCAAAAGGGCCGCGGCCGCTGGTACCGCGCCGAGCTGGCCTGGATCGATTACCACGCGAATCTTGCGGCGATCCGTTGTGCGGACGCCGAGTTCTGGAAGGACACCGCGCCGGTCGAGCTGGCGGCAACCACGCCGCGCCGCGGCACGGTACAAGTCCTCCGCTGGCGGAACGGCATTCTCGAAGCCCGCAACGTCGAGATCAACCGCCTCGTGCTCCGCAAGGGGCGCCTCACCTTCATGGATCAGCTCCACCTGGAGCTCGATTCCGAAATGGCCGGCCTGGGCTGGGGCGAAGCCATCGTGGCCGGTGGCAAAGTCATTGCCGTCGCCTGCTCGAAGGACGATCACACCATTACCGCCTTGCCGGCCTCCTTCATTCGGTCCTGCCTCGCGGATCGTGCCGATGGCGCGTATCAGGGGCTCGGCTACTTTTCGTTTCTGTGGCAGACCTCGGAAAACCCCGACACCCTGGCCTACCTCGGCCTGGTCGGCGAGCCGCGCGGGGTCATCGTGATCGAAGTCCAAAAAAGAGAGAAAGATGTGTCTGCGTTGCGCCCGCGCGATCTCCTGCTGGAAGTGGATGGCTATCCCATCGACGTCCAGGGAGACTACATCGACCCGGACTACGGCGCGTTGCTCCTCGAGAACCTCGCCAGCCGCACCAAGCGGGCCGGCGACACGGTCAAGATCAGGCTCATGCGGGACGGCCAGGAAATGGATGTGGACTACATCCTCCCGAAGGTCGATTACCGCCTGGAGATCGCCCCGCTGGCCACTTTCGATCAGGAGCCCGAATACTTCATGATGGGCGGCCTCGTTTTCCAGCCGCTCACCGTCCCGTTTCTTCAAAGCTGGGGAGGCGATTGGGCCCGCAAAGCGCCCTTCCGTCTCTCCTACGCCGCCAAGGAGCCTCCCACCCCGGAAAATCCCTCGCACATTCTGCTCAGCATGGTTCTGCCCGACCCCGTCAATCTCGGGTATCAGGATGCCCGGTTCCTCCTGGTCGACAAGTTGAACGGCCAGCCGGTGCGGACGCTCCAGCAACTGGTCGCCGCCAAGGAACAGCCGCGCGATGGATTTCATGTGCTCGAATTTCGCGAGGGCGATTCCTTGCAGCGCCTGGTGCTCGACGCCGCCGAGACCGACGGCGCCACCCGCCGCGTTCTCCAACGCTACGGCATCCAGAAAGACCGCCTCATCTCCGACCCCGCCAAAGGCGGCCGCCTGGTTGCCTCGGCGGAAGCGCCGTGACTCTCGCGTGGCTCAATCGAGCCATTCCCAGGCCGGGCAGACGGTGATTTCATGGCCCTCGGCTGCGAACGAATCGCGCTGATCCAGCGTTAGAATCAGCAACTCCCGATCCTTCCGGTCCGGCAGATTCGCGGCCGCGAGCAGTCCGCGCAACTCGCGCTCCCGATTCTGCGGCGTGAGTTGCTGGCAAACTTGCAGGGCCAGGCGGTCCGTCACAAAATCGCATTCCCACCGATGCGCTTCCGCCGCAAAAGCCGGAGAATCGCCTTTCCTCCGCAACGCGAGCAGCACCGTATTCTCCAGCCGGCGGCCAAGGTCGGGCGTGAGGCTTGGGGTGTTCGCGGCGCGGAAGCCTGGATCGATCGCGTAATATTTCGGCGGGCTCACCACGCGTTGTTTGAACGAGGCGCTGTAGCGCGGCACGGCGAGGACCAGCCACGCGTCCTGCAAGTATTCCACATACCGTCCCGCTTGTGCGGCCGAAGGAATGCCCAGCCCCTTGGCCAGAGCCTGCAACGAAAGCGGCTGGCCCGTCTGGGCGAGCAGGTGCAGCGCCAGGTTCATCAGGTGCCGCGCGTCGCGCAATCCGTGCCGCGAAACGATGTCCCGTTGCACCACGTCCCGCAGCAGCTCGCGCAGCAGTATCGGGCCGGCCTCCGGTTCGCGCACTGCGCTCGGAAATCCGCCTTCGTCCAGATATTGCCGCAAGCTCTCCACCCCCCGTTCCGCCCGGCGGAACTCCAGATACTCCCCGTAGGAGAACGGATACACCTCAGCCGAGACGTGCCGTCCGGTCAGTTTCGACCCCAGCTCCCGGCCGAGCAACGACGCGTTCGAGCCGGTCACGCACACGCTGCGCCCGGCATCCAGCAACGCACGGACGAGCCGCTGCCATTCCGGAGCCTGTTGCACCTCGTCCAGATACACCGCCGCCCGGGGATGTCGCTCGTCAAGAATCGAGAGGAAGGCCGGGAAATCCTCCGGTCCTAAACCATACAAGCGGGTGTCTTCGAGATTGCAAAACACCGCCGGTTCGCCCAGCCGCCGCCGAAGCTGTTGCTGCAACGTGCTTTTCCCGCAGCGCCGCACCCCCGTCAACGCGAGCGCATAGCCAGCCGGACGCTTCAGGCTGCCCAGCACTTGCCGGGGCACCTCCCCTGCCGGCGACACCTTGCCCGCGCTCTCGATCAGCACTTTCTCAAGTGTATCTCGTAATAACACACTGTTGGTATATCACGAGATACAATAAAATTCAACTCAATGAGCCTTGACCGCACCGTTGACGCGACCGAATCAAAAACCTAATTGGCCGAAGCTTCGCGAGCCAGTGGCCTCGGCCTGTCTCCAAATAGCGCCGTGCCGATGCGCACGAGGGTCGCGCCTTCCTCGATGGCCACTTCGAAATCGCCGCTCATCCCCATGCTCAGGTCGGTCAGCGGGGCCCCCAGCAGATCGGAGCCGCGGTCGCGCAGTTCGCGGAGGCTGCGGAAGCAGGGGCGAACCCGTTCGGGAGTGGGCGTGTAGGGCGCGATGGTCATCAGGCCGCGAATTTCGAGACGGGGCAGGCGGTTCAGCGCGGCCAGCTCCTCCAGCAGGCGCGCCGGGGCAAAGCCGAACTTCTGCGCCTCGCCGGCCACGTTGACCTCGAGGAGGATCGAGATGCGCTTGCCCAGTTTCTCCGCCCAGCGATTCAGTTCTTCAGCCAGCGCGAGGCTGTCCACGCTCTCGATCGTGTCGAACAGCAGCACCGCATCCCGGCACTTGTTCGATTGGAGATGGCCGATCATGTGCCAGCGCAGGCGGCCGGGGCAGCGCGGGATTTTGGCCTTGGCTTCCTGAACCTTGCTTTCGCCGAAGACCGCGAGGCCAAGCTCGGCGGCGGCGGCAATGGCTTCCGGCGGCTGCCCTTTGCTGACGGGCAGGAGGAGCACGTCCCCCGGGTTCCGGCCGGCGCGCGCGCAGGCCGCCGTCATCCGTTCCGTGATCCGGCGGAAGTTCTCAGCGATATCCATCATTCGCCGAGGGTAGAAAAGGGGGCGGCGATGACAAGTTTGTCCGAAAAAACTTTGCCGGTGAACGGCCGGCGAAGCATCCTCTCAGCCGTGAAGTGGAAGCCTGCGCGGCCAGCCGCCGCCCGTCCCAATGCCCCCCGGCCTAAAGGCCCGTGGCCTGTCCTGTGCGTGGACAGCCGTTCGGTGCGCAAAAAGGCCCTGGCCAGTTACGAACGCGCCCTGCGGGAGCTGGACAAACTCAAGTCCGATCTCGATCGCTTCGAAACCCAGGATCGCCCCGCCTTCCGGCAATGGTTCCATCGCCTGTTCGGCGCCCTCCTGACCGAGGGGCGGGAGCTCGAAGCCAAACTCGCCGAACTTCGGTTCGTCGCGCAACAGGTCTCCCTGCGTGCGCTGATGGAGCATCGCGGCAACGTGGGCCGGGCTTACCAGGAATTTGTGCGCGAGCGCGAAGCCGAGGCCTCCCGCCCGCCTGACGCCGAACCGGAACCGCCGCCGTCCGGATCCCGGCCCCCGCCGGGAGAGCAATTCTGGCAAGAAATGGCGGACGAAATGGGCGGGGCCTTCGGGCCGGGCGCGGAGGAGGCGTTTCGGGAATTTGCCCGGGATTTCGGGTTCGATCTCGGCAACGATCCCTTCGGGAGTCTCCCGCCGGGCGCGCTGGGCGGCGAAGCGCCGGCCCCAGTCGAGGCTTCCGTGAAGGATCTTTACCGGCGGATCGTGCGCCGTCTCCATCCGGACAGCGGGCGGGAGTTGTCGCCCAAGGAAATCGAGTGGTGGCACGAGGCCCAGGAGGCCTACGAGCGCCGGGACGGGCGGGCGCTCGAACTGATTCTGACCATGTGCGAGATCGAGGATCAGGGCACCAAAAACGCGCGCGTTTCCATTCTGGCGGAGTTAACCGCCCGCTGCCGGTCCACCCTGCGCGAGCTGCGGCGGCAATTGAAGTCTTCCCGATCCGATCCGGCCTGGCAGTTTTCGGAAGCCGCCGACTCGAGCGGCATCGAAAAGGAGATGCGCCGCGATTTGACGCAGCGAAACCGGGGGATGTCCAGCGAGGTGCGTCATCTCGAGTCAATGATCGCCGAATGGAAACGCCAGGCTGAGGCCCAGGCTGCAAGCCGCCACCAGCCCAAATCCCGGCCCCGTCGGGCTCCGCGCTACGCCGATCCGCTGCAGCGGGAATTCTTTTAGAGTCTGCCCGCGATTTTCGGGCAGGCTCCTGATTCGGCCGCCCCGCGCGCTCTCGCTGTTGACCGGGCCGATGGTTCGGTTAAGGTAGCCGCGTTCTGGTCGGGGCGTAGCGTAGCTTGGTAGCGCGTCTGAATGGGGTTCAGAAGGTCGTGAGTTCAAATCTCACCGCCCCGACCATTTTTTCCACGAAGCCCGCTCGAATCGCCTTTGAATCGCTTTTTAACCCATGCGAACGACCGCTGCCGCCGCCCGTCCCAGTTCACCGAGTCCACCCGCCCCCCGCGCCAAGGCCTCGTCCGCGCGTTTTTCGCCGCGGATTCAACTGGCGCGCCAGCTCGCGGTCTTTATCGAGAACAAGCCGGGGTCCCTCGCGCGCTTGTGCCACACGCTCAGCGAGGCCAAGATCAATATCTTCGCCATCAGCACCAGCGACACCATCGACCACATCGTAGTCCGCCTCGTGCTCAGCGATCCCGAAGGGGCGTTGCGGTTGTTCGAGGAGCGTGGGGTGCTCGCGATTTCCACTGAGGTGCTCATGCTGGATGGGTCGAACGAGCCCGGCTCGCTCGCGGCCATCGCCCAGCGCCTCAGCGAGCAGGGCATCAATATCGAGTACCTCTACTGCGCCACCCACCCGGAGGCGAAGAAAGGCTCCCTGATCATGCGCGTGGCGGATCCGAAGCGCGCGCTCAAAGTGCTCAACAGCTAACACGCCGGGACGCATGGGTGCCCCGATCCTCTACGAGCTGAACACCCGGTCGTGGCTCCGCGACCTTTCCGACAAGGCCGGCCATCCCGTCACGCTCGATGATCTGTCGCCCCGCGATCTCGAGCACTGGCGGAAACTGGGCGTGACCCACTTCTGGATGATGGGCGTGTGGCCCATCGGCCCCAAAGCGCGGGACTTCGCCCTGAAGCATTGGCAAGAAACGTGGTCGAAGGAAATCCCCTCCGTCGCGGAAGATGTGCATGGCTCACCTTTCGCGTGGTCGAACATCGTGCCCGATGATGCGGTGTCTCCGACCCTGAAATTCTTCGAGCAGACGGCCGAGGCCGAAATCCCTCTGATTCTTGACATGATCCCGAACCATGCCGGGCTGGATTTTCCCTGGATCGAGACCGAGCCGGCCACCTTCATGCAATCGCCCCACGCGATGCCCGGCACCTTCCTGCGCAAAACGAAGTTCGGGAAAAGGCACTTCGCGCATGGCCGCGATCCGTACTGGCCCCCGTGGGAGGACACCGTGCAATTCGACCATCGGCAGTCCCGGGCGCAACAGGCCTTGATCGCAATGTTCGACCGCATGGCCGAGTTCGCCGACGGGTTTCGCTGCGACATGGCGATGCTCTTGCAGCGGGAAACTTTTGCCAAAACCTGGGCCGGATTCCCCGAGCATGTGCGCGGCGATCCGCCCTTCGAGTTTTGGCCCATCTGTCTGGAATTTCTCCGCGAAAAGCGCCCGGATCTGGTCATGATCGCCGAGACCTACTGGGACACCGAAGACCGGATGCAGGAGTTCGGCTTCGACTACACCTATCACAAGCCGGTTTACGATAGGATCGTGCGCCGGCAGTTTTCCGAGTTACGGGAGTCGCTCGCGCGGCGGAGCCCGGAATTCTTGAGCCGCTGCGTCCATTTTCTCGAGAATCACGATGAACCGCGCATCGCCTCGCTCCTGCCCCCGGCCCTGCACAAGGCGGCGGCGGTCCTCCTGCTCGGGTTGCCTGGGATGGTTCTGTTGCACGATGGCCAGCTCGAAGGCCGCCAGGCGTTCGCCCGCATCCAGATGAGCAAGCGCCTCCCCGAAGAGCCGGACCTGGAGATCGCGGGCTTTTACGAGCGCCTGCTGAGCACCGTGAAAGCGTCGCATGTCCGGGCCGGGGCGCCGCGAGTGCTGCCGGTCGAGGAAGCGGAACCGGGCAATGCCTCCTGGCGCGGCTGCCTAGCGATCGCCTGGGACGATCCTGCCAGCTTAGAGACCGACCTCGTCGTGATCAATCTCTCGCCCGAGCCCGCCCGCTGCCGCCTCGGAGAAGGGTTCTCGCCCGAAGCCGCCTGCACCGTCCACTTCCGCGCCGACGCCGCCCGGCCCGCCCAGCCCCACTGGCAGTCCGGCGCCCTGCGTGCCGACCTCCCCCCCGAGACCGCCGAAATCTGGCGCCTCCAGCGCCGAGCCCCCTGATTCAAATTGCCAGTCAACCTTGTTGGGGAGCGCCGACGTCTCGCCCGCCCGCCGGGTGGGAGTCTGCTTCCGTGCGCCGCGCTCTACGCCCGCTGGGAGGAACTCGAAGCCCTCCGCCTCGCCACTTCATCGAGATAGTGGAGCGCCATCACTGACTCATTGCGAGAAGTGTTTCTTTTACAACTTTGTGACTCCCTCGGACGTTCGCGTGGAGAGGGAATTTGGGCGCAGGAAGTCCTATTTACGGGCATAGGATCGGGGTGTTGGGCGAGCTTTGGCGGGGGCTGTTCGATAGATAAAGAGCACAATAAATGCACACTTTTCCAAGGTTGAAGTGCGATGTCGGATTCCTGGGTGAGCGTCCCTCCCCCCCCTCTTTTTTGGCCGAGAGGGGAAGCCGAGGGGGCGGAGTCGACATTTTTGGGGGGTGCCCCCCCTGTTTTTTGAGTGAGGAGTGACGAGTTATGAGTGACAAGTTGTGAGGGAAATCTTCCGGCGGGCACCCCCCCCTGTTTTTTTGAAGTAGTGAGGAGGGCGAAGAGGCTCGGACGGATCGGGGGAAGGTGCGGGTTGGGTTGATGCCGAGCGGGCGGACGGGACCGGGGCAGGAGGGAGCGCAGGGAGTCTGAACTCCCTGAAGATCATTACAGCGGGGCCATCCGAGGACGGGTCGGAACAGGAGGCTCGGCGGGCCGGGACTGCTGTTCGGAGACGATCCGGATGACCACGAAACGTGCTTCGCAGTCATGGATGAAAGTTACACCGGCGGCGGGGGAAATCAAGGGCGCGGCGGAGGGTCAGAGTGGGTCGAGGCGGACGCGGTAGAAGCGGGAGGCGGCGGAGGTGGCTGGGTCGGCCAGTTCTCGTTCGGTTCCGTCGCCCACGATGGAGGGTAATTCCCTCCAAGAAGGTTCGGACAGTGAGTCCTTTGCTTCGAGCGTGTAGCGGAAGCCGGGTTCAGTCTGAATGCCCAGCCGGAAGCCACCTTCAGCGCTGGTTCGAATGGCCAACGTGGGCTGGAGGTTCTGCCCAACGAGCGTGACGACAAGAGCGTCTGGCCGATAGGTCGAGCGCATCTCGAGGCCGGGGGGAAGATTCTGGACGACGATTTCGGAGAATTGACCGGTGCGAGTTCCGTAAGTGATCGGGAGCAGTTCAGTGCCTCTCGGAAGGGCAGAATCGTTCGAGAAGACAAGCCGGAGATTGCCGGACAAAGTGGCTAAGCCAGCAACGCTCAGCCGTCCGTAATCTGACCTGTCCGAGATAGCGATCTCGACTGTTCCGCCGGAGAACGAAACGCTTTGGGGGAAGGCCATGCTGCCGCTCCGCACGTCGATCAGGCCGCGGTTGTGGAAGTTGACCTGGGAATCCAGCAGGCTGGCACCCGGGCCGGTTTTGACGAGCACGCCCGCATTGTCGATCTCCCACCGGCTGCAAACATCGCGGTACATGCCCCCGGCTCCGCGAAGGTTCCACACCCCGCCCACCAAATTGCTCACCACCACGGGATGCGACCCAGACAGGCAAGAACCCTGGGCCGCCAGATCGCCGCCCGTCCAGTTCACCGTTCCGGCATTGACCAGCATCGCCCTGCTATCCGAATTGAAGGGGTGCGTCACTTCCCCACTGATGGTGAGCACCCCGCCCGCCGCCACGGTCATCTGTCCGGCCAGCGTCCCGCTGGTCCAGTTCAACGTCCCCAGATTCGTGAACGCGCCCAGCAAGGTCCCGCCCGCCAGCTCGAAGTTCGGCAAGTCCACCGTCCCGCCGAATGATACGGAGCCGGTCACTCGGTTGCCCGTCGTGCCGCTCACGGCCACACCGGGGGCGAACGAAAACGAGCCTCCCGCATATTCAAGACTCGCTCCCGCCGCCCCGTTGAGGGTAGCTCCGGCCAGGAATTCGCAGCTTCCTCCTTCAAACACCAGCGCCGCGCCCGCCGCCACTTCCAGCCCGCCGCTGCTGACGAGCTTATTGTTCAGCCGGAGCTTCCCGCTCCGCACGTCGATCAGGCCGCGGTTGTGGAAGTTGACCTGGGAATCCAGCA
>CAYZKY010000135.1:1131-3233 GCA_964478815.1 uncultured Verrucomicrobiota bacterium | reverse complement strand
TCTGTCCGGCCAGCGTCCCGCTGGTCCAGTTCAACGTCCCCAGATTCGTGAACGCTCCATGCAAGGTCCCACCATTGAGATTCAGCACCTGAAATGCAGCGCCGTTGGGTATGGACAATGCGCCCGACGCCACGGTAACGACATCGGTCGGCCCGGGAATTTGATTCGGAGTCCAATTCGCGGCATTAAACCAGTTGCCGTCGCCGACGGCGCCTGTCCAGGTGATGGTGGCGCCGAGAAGGGCGCCGGCTTGGGTAATGGTGATGATTTGGGGGGTGGCGGGGAGGCCGGGGGCATGGACGGTGATGGTGGCGGTGCGGGGATCGGGAGATGATTGGCGCTGGATGGAGAAGCTGAGGGTGGTTTCGGCCGCGGTGCCGGAGAGAACGCCGGAGGGGGTATGGATTTCGATCCAGGGGTGGGAGGCGGTGGCGGTCCAGGCAAATGTGCCGCCGCCCGAGTTGCGGAGGAGAACGCTGGCGCTGCCGCCCTCGGCTGCGATGGCCACGCGCGGCTCGGGGATAAGCAGGCCGGGCTCCTGACAAGCGATGTCGATGGGGGAGATTTTCTTGAGCCAGTTGGCGGCGGACCAGCCGATAGAACAATCGCTCCAGCGGATTTTCCACAGCTTGTAAGCACCCGCAGGAAAAGTGCAGTCGTGCGGCCCGTCAATGATCTGGCCACGTTCTCCATCGAAATGGTTTGCGCCCGGAACGGGAGGATCGCAGGCATTGGGAGCGCGCAAGCGAAGCCCAGAAGCGCTGGTGGCGTAGACCTGCACAAAATCCCCAATCTGCGATGGGCCAGGCGGAAGAACGATGGACAACTCGGAATTCGCCTGGTCGGATTCGTCCGAGGAACCGAGGGCCGACTGATTGGCCTGCTCGCTCGTGTCGACAACGGCCCAAACGAAATGAGCACCTCCCGCGGCGACACGGGGCAGGGCGACGGTGCGGGAAACGGTGAAGCTCTCGTTCTTTTCGAGCCGGGGCACTTCGATGCTGCCGGCGAGGAGCCAATCGGCGGAAGTGACGACGCTCGCCGACGAAGCCAGCCGGACTTCCGCCAAAGAGGGGTAAGCCGGCCCATCGCCGACATTCAGGACGGTGAACGCGACCGTTACGGGCGAACCCGGTTCCACCGACGTGTTCGGGCTGACCGAAAGACTGCGAACGACCAGATCGGATTTCGGCTGAGCTACAGCGGCGATGTTGATGGGGCGCGGGAGGTAGTCGTAGCGGACATGGCCAGTCTCGTCCGTGGCTTTGACTTGCACGAACCAGGTGCCGGCGTCGTCGTTCGAGGGCGTCCATTCCACAGGGTTCGGACCACTTATGTCACTTGAACGAGCGAGTTTCGAACGAGTTGCAATCGTGCGAAAACAGGAATTGTCCTCATCGTTAAACGGATTGGCATCGGTATCGAGCGCGAAAACTGCATCCATGTCGCTGTCCGAATCCTGGTAATAGTAATGAAAGACGATCTCCGAGCTGGCTTGGACATTGTAGTCCGAAGTGTTCGAGAATGGCCTAAAAAAAGCATTCGGCCAAGCCGATCCGCTTACGGTCACCGATTCTCGATTGGCCGCTGCCTTGGTGATCTGATAGTGAAGACCGTCTTTTGGGGCCGGAAGGCTTGGTTTTGATTCGTCGGCATAACGATTACCTTTGCCGGTGCGGCTAAAATAGTAGCCGGTTTCTCTGGTAGGGTAATCTCGCTCGTACCACTCAGTTTGAATTTGCACGTCGTCCGCGCATTCAACCGGTTCGATAGGGATGGTGCCGTGATAATAGGTATGCACCTGTTCGTGCGCGGTTCCATTTGACGCCAACCGATCACGTTTGTAACAATGATCGCCTTTGCCATTAACAATATTATTTAAGTTGCGCTCATAGGTGCCATGAACTGATTGGCCATGGGGCCGAGCGCCGTCCGTACGGTATAGATTATCCGCAAAAATGACATTTTCGTAAGCGTGAACATTCCAATCGCCGCGGGAAGTGACTGGCTGCGGATCGAGAGTTGTTACATGATCCACCAAAATGCCCCGCTTAGCCAAGCTGTAAATCAGGGCGCTGTTGACGGACGCGCCACGACTATGG
>CAYZKY010000135.1:0-1121 GCA_964478815.1 uncultured Verrucomicrobiota bacterium | reverse complement strand
ATGGCCTATGAAGTGAATCGGTATTTGAGCGAGCAAAGAAGCGTTACCTGTTTCCGGAAACAACTTCTCGAAAAACTTCGACGCGATATCGCCTGTTTTGTAAGTCCCCTGCGCCGCATCGACCCAATCGAGCAGAATGATGGCGCCTCCCGAGGCGTTCAAATCGACCTCGGGGAGGTCCCAGACGACCTGGTCGTCGTCTCGGTCAAAACCGTTCGGCACATACCGTAATCGATGGATTGGAATTGCTACTCCTGCTCGAACTCGAATCGCAATGGCCATCTGCTCCACCCAATTGGGAATCGGCCCGTTGCTCAATTGATGCCCATGAGTGATGATCGTTAAGCCGTTTGTTGCCTTTCTTGAACCTTCGCAGCCAGCGCTGATGCTGAATTCTTCAACCGGCACCACAGGCTGCTCTTGCCCGAGAATCTGTTGACGATCATCGGCCGTCTTGAGCAAGACCAAGGCTGTCCAAAGAAATCGTTTGAGATGCTTCATGGGTAAACCTAATTAACGGAATGGGTCCCTGAACTCAGAGAATTGGCTCCCCAACATCCCGCGCTGAACCACGCGAATTGCATAAACGCCTAAACGAGCGATGTGCCTGAATTGTCTGGATTGGGTTGGCCGCGTCAACGGTTATCTGAAGGATTGTTATTTGAAGCGCGAGCGAAGGGGGATAGGCGGCCTCGAGTGGGGCTGGAGATTGTTTCGGTGGACGCGACTCCTCACCCCGACCCTCTCCTCGGACGAGGAGGAGAGGGAGAAGGACTATTGGGAGTCGGTAAACCAGGATGGGGGCTGGCGCACGGCCACGAGGCGGCGGGCGAGACGCCCGCCGCAGACAGCCGAGACGGCTGTCACTACCCGGAGGAAGAGCGAGCTGCGGACGATGCGACGGCCGGCTGGCGATTGGGAATAACGTGCCAATAGGTTCTGGACCGAGGCTGGACCATGTTTCGGCAAGTTTCCGGGTTTGGTGGTTTCGCGCGGCGGCAGGTTGGCGCAGTGTTGGGGATCATGATTGATTCGCCGGAACGAGGGGGGAGCCATGTGGGGTTTGAGGGGCAGGGGGGTGGTCGCCGCTGGGGGGGGCGGCAGAGCGCGGGGTTGCCGGC
>CAYZKY010000134.1:0-17317 GCA_964478815.1 uncultured Verrucomicrobiota bacterium | reverse complement strand
TTTCCTCTCCCTCCAGCCACCCGCCCGGGTAACAAATATTTTGATTCAATTCGCCGGGCGCGCTGCCGGAATTAAGCATTGCCGGGCGGCGGACAGGTTCGTACGCTGGGGTCGATGGATATTCCGAAACGATTCGTCGCGCCGAAGCGCGTGTTGATGGGGCCGGGGCCGAGCGAGGTCGCGCCGACCGTGCTGGAAGCGATGGCGCAGCCGCTCCTCGGGCACCTGGACCCGGTGTTCGTGCAGATGATGGAGGAGATCAAGGGCATGCTGCGGGGCGTTTTCCTCACGCAGAACGAGATGACTTTTCCCGTCAGCGGCACGGGCAGCGCGGGGATGGAATTTTGCCTCGTGAACCTGATCGAGCCCGGCGACAGCGTCGTGGTGGGGGTCAACGGCGTTTTCGGCGGACGGATGGCGGAGGTGGCGGAACGTTGCGGGGCGAAGGTCACGAAAGTGGAAGCGCCGTGGGGGCAGATCATCGAGGCGCAGAAGGTGGCCGATGCCGTGAAGAGCGCGAAGCCGAAGGTGGTGGGCATCGTGCATGCAGAGACTTCGACCGGGGCGCTGACGCCGGTGGAGGAAATTTCGCGCATCGTGCATGACGCCGGGGCGTTGCTCGTGCTCGATACGGTGACTTCGCTGGCGGGTTGCCCGGTGCGATTAGATGAATGGCGGGTGGATGCGGCTTACAGCGGCACGCAGAAATGCCTGAGCTGCCCTCCGGGGCTTTCGCCGGTGTCGTTCGGCCCGCAAGCTTTGGCGGCGGCCCGGCAGCGGAAGCACAAGGTGCAGAGCTGGTACCTGGATGTGAACCTGCTCTCGTCGTATTGGGGGCAGGAACGCGTGTACCATCATACGGCGCCGATCTCGATGAATTACGGTTTTCACGAGGCCTTGCGCTTGGTGCATTTGGAAGGTCTCGAGAACCGATGGCGGCGGCATCAGCAAATGCACGAACTGCTGAAGCAAGGGCTGGCGAAACTGGGGTTGAAACTCGCTTCGCAGGAAGGACATCAGCTCTGGCAGTTGAACGCGGTGACCGTGCCCGAAGGAGTGGATGAAGCCGGTGTCCGCAAACGGTTGCTGACCGAGTATGGGATCGAGGTCGGCGCGGGGCTCGGGCCGCTCAAGGGCAAGATCTGGCGCATCGGCCTGATGGGCGAGACGGCCACCGAAGCCAATGTGCGGCTGGTGCTGGAGGCGCTGAAGACGATTCTCGGTCGATAAGCAGGAGTTGACTGAGCGGCGGCGCTGACCACGCGTTACGGCCCGCGTTTCTTTTTGCGAGAGGGTTCGGCGAGGCGTTCGGGAGGGAGTTTGTCGGCGGCGGTGAGGAGGTAATTGGTGCCGGCGATCCAGGGGTGCTCGCTTTTGTTGAGGTAAAGGGTGCGAGGCAGCAGTTCGACTTCATGGCCGAAAGCTTCGAGGACGACGCTGCCGGGGAGGTAGGTGAGGTCCTCGAATTTAATCTTGCCAAAAGGCACCGGACGGAGAGGCGCATCGAAGCGGACGGATCCGGCCACATTGGTCGCTTTTTCGCCGGAGAAGGTGATTACGATATTCGAGATGCCGAGCATCGCGTGCCGGACGGCCAATGATGGTTCACCATTGGTGGCGACCTGAAACTCCACTTCCCAAGGGCCTTTGCGCTGGCGCAGGTGCGAATCGCAGCCGAAGGCCAGCGCGTAGACCGCCAGGGCGATCGCGAAGCCGGTCAGCAGGATTTTCGGTAAATTCTCCTGAGCCACTTACTTTTTTAGGTCCACGCAGACCAGTTCGCGATCGTTGCGCAGGAAAACGGCCTGTTCGGCAAAGGCCGGATGGGACCAGACAACATCCCGGCCGGCGGCGCGATCGGTCGGTTCGAGCAATCGGACTCGATCCAGCTCCCGGTATCCTTCCGGCGTGAGGCGCGCCACAATCAGGTGGCCCAGCTCGTTGGCGAGCCAGACGCGGTCGCCGTTCGGGACGAGAAAGGCGTTGGCCCAGCGGATCGGTTGATTCTTCGGCGTGGTGACCTCCAGGGTTTCCCAAAGTCGCTCGCCGGTGGCGATCTTCAGGCCGCGCAATTGGCCGTAGGAGCAGACCCCGTAGACGTAATCCCCATCAATCACCGGCGTGCTCATGATGCTGTGGAGACCATCGGTATCCTTCTCGCTGACTTTTTTGCTCTGCCAGACGACTTGGGGTTTGGCGTTTTCCCCCACTTTCAGCAAGAGCGAGCCGTTGTAGAAGGAGGTGAGGAACAGATGATCTTTGTTCCAAACTTTAGGCGTAGAAATGGTCAGGGCCGACTGGATCTTCCAGGGATGCGACCAGCGGACCTGGCCGGTTTCGGGATCAAGGCCGTTCACCGCTTCGGGATGCCAGATGACCAGATCGCGCCGTCCGCCCAGTTCAAGGATCGTGGGAGGGGCGTAACCGGGCTCCTTGGCATTGAGCGCTCGCCAGAGTTCGCGGCCCGTGCGCTTGTCGAAAGCCACGGCCACGGCATTCTCGCCGCCGACCAGACAGATCAGCTTGTGGCCATCGACCAGCGGATGCCCCGCGAACCCCCACAATGGAGTGGGCATCCCGTACGTTTCATTAAAATCAATCTCCCACTGGACGGTTCCTTTCTCGAAGTCCAGGCACTTGAGATTGCCCTCCGCGCCCAGGACGTAGACGAGGCCGCCATCGATCACCGGCGTGGCGCGCGGACCGGAAGCGTAGCTGACGGTGTAGGCGCAATCGTATTCGTGCTGCCAGAGGGTCTGGCCGGTGCGGGAATCAAGGGCCAGAATGCGTTCCGTGCCGGGAATCTGGCCGCGGTCGAACGGATTGGCGGGGTTGGCGGCTCCCTGCTTCAAGCGCCGGTCCATGAGGATGACCCTCCCCTGCCCCACCGCCGGTCCGGCGTAGCCTGCGCCGACGGGAGTCCGCCAACGAATCTTGGGACCGCCAGCCGGGAAGCGCTCGATCAGGCCGGTCTCGCGCCAGATGCCATCGCGGCGGGGGCCGAGCCATTGCGGCCAGTCGTCGGCAAGGCCGGACGGCAGGGCAAACGACAAAGCGGCCAGACCGGCCAGAAGGCTGGCCTGGCGAGGGAAATGGCGGGAGAGCTTCAGCATAATATCAGGCGGCAGCGCGGCGGTTTTTGACGTAGTCGATCACCTTCCGGTTATCCGGACCGGCCGACCAGACGAGCCGGAGAAACTCGCTGGGCTCGACATTGACGCCGCGGAGAAATGGGCGATCACCGCCGCAGAGATACATCAGGTCGGGCGGCATCTCGCCGCGTAGTTTGGCCCGGGCCTTCTCGATCAAGCGGGGCAGCCAGGCGATGCCATCCACTTCCTCCTGTTTCGAGGGCAGGTCGGACATCGAAATCTGCCGCTTCGACGGCACCCCACCCTGCTCCACCAGCAGGTAATCGCGCCGCACCGATTGCACGAGAAGCGTGGTTTCGAAATCCGGTTCGCCATACCCGGCGAGGTCGTCGATGAAATCGAACATCTCCTGGGCGGAGCAGCCGATCGAGGCGAGAAACTCCAGTTCCGCCTTGCTGAACAAACCGGCCGGACGGCGTTCCCCTGCGTTGTAGCGCTTCTGCCCTGCGGCGTAGACCTCCTTGAATCGAGCGGGCCAGTCGTAGCTGTTCATGCGTGTTCCTCCATCGAGCAGCCTTCGGGGCCGAATCGTGGCCATCCCGAGGCTGGTGCGTCCACTCTAGGGCATCGAACGCCTCTGTCCAGTGCCGCCGGACGGCGCGGCAGCGGGCAAAGGCATCCGGGGGAAGTGAGCCATTCAATGAAATGTTTCTTTTAATACTTTTAGGCTCCATCGGGTACTCGCGGCGAGAGGGAATTTGCTCTCAGGATGTCCTATTTACGGGCCTCCGGCAGGGGTGTTGGCGAGCTTTAGCGAAGGCCATCGGACTGAGTGAGAGCACATAAAATGCATACTTAAGGACGGCATGCACGGGACTGCAGCGAAGGCTGAGCGCGGGGCCAGCGAGCGTTCCGTGTTCCGTGTCGAATTCATAATTAATGGTCTACATCCGAAGGAACACTCGCCTCAGTATCGTCAAAAAGCAAACGCCAAGATGGTGAAATGTAGACTATTTGAGTCCTTCGCTGAAAGCGTGAAATTCTGCGGTGAAACGGGCTCTCATTCCGACGCAAAGTTTCCGCCGCGCCGCGAAACGCTTCGCCGAGAATTTGGCCGTTCTAAACTTCCAATTATGGCCACATTAGAAAGTCTTAAACGACCAGATTCACCAAGCCGGCCTCTGCGTTGCCTCGGGAAACATTGGAGTACGCCGTGCAGCGGCGGGAGGAGGGGCCTACGCGCGGACGGCACCGGAATACGAGGTGGATTTTCTGGCGCGCGGGCGGGACCATCGCCAATGGCTCATGCAGGTCTGCGCCCGCCTCGGATGACTCGGCCACGCTCGCCCGCGAGGTTCGAGCCATACAAGAGGTGATGGCGGAGCATCCGCAGGCGGTGCCGCTGCTGCTGGTCCTGGAATCCGGACTGCCGCAGCCGGCGGTGCCTGCGCCGATGCAGGTCATGCCGGCGTGGTAATGGATGTCCTCGACGGAGGAGGAGATAAAGCACTTGTTTTAGAGTACGTGAGCATCAATGAACCGGCGTGCGGCTGTGAGGACGCCGAAGAGCAGAGCGACTCCACCTAAATTCACGCCGACCTCGGGCACGAGTTGTGGCCTCAGATCGAGACGAAAGTCGACCTTGCTCGTGGCTTCGATAGTTTCGGAAAATTCCGAGATCAAGTCCGCATCGGCGGTTACGGAACTTAAAGCCTGCAAGGAGTAGTACCTTCCCGGCATCAAAACGCCGTTCCATGCAAATACTTGCCCGTCGTTGATCGTTCCGAGACTAAAACCGCCCGGATTCAACTCGGAGAACGTGACGACGCTGCTGTGACCCGGCGCTGGAGCACCACCGGTAAGGGTGATGGATGTATCGACGGCACCGACCAGGGTAAAGCTGCAAACGGTACTGACGGCAAATTCCACATGGAAGGCGGAGACAGAATAGTTAAGAACACGAGTATACTCTTTAACCGACGGGGATCTCGATACATAAATCGCGGCACCGAGTTGGGCGAAGATAGACTTCGCACCGATAGCTGAACTTTGGGACGTCGAAGCATGTCCGATGGCGTGGGATGTATCCGACTTGGCAGTCGACGACCACGCGACCTCCGCGTCGAAGGGCCCAAAGTCTGGTGCGGCAAGCGCGTCAAAAGCTCCACGCGAATCTCCCGGAACCTGAACAAATATGTCCAGAAGCACGCTTCGTTCTTGTGAGGAAGTGAGGATCGGGGAGGCGATCAAGTTCGCCGAACTAGTCAATGCGGCTACTAGGAGAATTGGGGGGAAACTGAAGAATGAGTTCGATTGCATTTTTTTTGGGGTAGAGATTTTGGTCGAGCTAACAATCTTGCACTGAAGACAGCATCACCCAAACGGGAAAGTAGTCGCAATACAAATTACGTTGCGATTCGAACGCATGTGACCGTCCGACGTAACGGGAATTACGACACGGTCCGGTTGGTCGGCACAAAACGCGCTTCGAAAACTCGAACAGCGCCTCTTGCTCGGTATGCGACGCGGTGCTGTTTTCCGAAAACCGATGCAGCGGTGAAAGCTTCTTTTCGCTTTGCCAATTCGATAGGTGTGTCGCGGGATCAAGGCTGAGCGGAAGGTGCTTCCTGAATTTCGACTTTGGCGCGTGACTCAGCAAGCGAGAGAGAAAGGTAGGCGCGTTGATGTTGGTCGTTCCAGAACCAGCCGGGGGTTCGGGAGGGGGGGCGGTCGAGGCGGGGGAGGATTTGGCCGGAGACGCGGATGGTTTCGGGGCGGAGGCCGGCGAGGAGGGCGTGGACGGTTTGGTTGGGGAACCAGCTTAGGTCGAAGCGGAGAGTCGGGCCGTCGCGGCGGAGGTTTTCGATGCGGGCACCGGAACTGATGGTGACGCCGTTGGTGCGGGCGGTTTTGATGTCGGGATCGGTGCCGTGCAAGGCGAGCACGTTCACGAGGATATCCTCCGGATTGATAAAGGCGGGGTTCCGCTGCTCGAAGTTCGTGATGCTGTCGGGATAGCTGCCCACCTTGTCGCCGTCGGGAAATTGTTGGTGCATCGCGCTGACGGTTACGAGTTCGACGATGCGCCGCCAATCGGAGGTCGAGAACCCGAGTTCGAGCGGCATGGGAGATTCGACGCCCGCCAGCGAGGTGCGCTCGAGTTCCTGGATGAGATGCCAGAGGTGATAGGTGTAGACGAGGCCGCACCATTGCACCGGCATGGCCAGCCAGGAGTGGGTGTAGAAGGTGCTGCCGAAGACGGGAATGACCGCGCCGAGCATCATCGGTTTGCCGGGCAGGCCGCGAAGGTAAATGAACGGCACGCCGGTCTCGGCCCAGTAGAGCGCGTTGCGGAGCCAGCGTTTATTGCCGCTGATGCGGTAGCCATCGAGGTTGGCGCGGATGGCATAGGCGGCCGCGAGAATATCCGGCTCGTACATGGGGCATTCCCAGGTCTGTCCGCCGCGCGGCACGCGAAAGTTTTCGAGGAAGCGGAGCGCCTTCTCCCCGGCCGCCCAGGCCGGCGCATCGCCCGTAATGCGCGCATAGCGAAGGACGGTGGAGGCGCGATTGGCGCAAGTGCCGAGCACCGAATCCCCGGCCCGGCCGAGGCTGGATTGTTCTTCGTTCCGCGGATCGTAGAGCCAGCCGCCGTTGGGCTGTTGCGCGCCGATGACCGACTGAACCGACTGCGCGGCGGCGGGCATCGCCTCGGCCAGGTGGCCGAAGTAAAAGGGCAATTCCCACTGCATGATATGGCAGGCGGCTTGCGACATGAAGGAACCGGCGCCGCCCCCGGCCAGCATTTTGGCGGCGACGCGTTCGACGCGCTCGCGGGAGGCACGGGCTCCGGCCTGGTTGGTGGCCACGAGCGCATCGAGCCAGAGCAACGCGGCAAAGCCGGGAGCGTCACTGGAGCCCCACCCGATGCAATGCCGCCATTGGCTGCGGCTTTCATCCCAGACCGTTTCGAGAAAGCCCTTGCGGCAGAGGTCGAATTCCTCCTGCACCGTTCGCGGGGCGGGCTCCGGCGCGGGGAGGCCGCCCAGATCGCGCAACCGGTCGCCGAACGCGGCCAAGGCGCCACCGGGCCGGGCGATGAGGGTCGCTTCCAACGTATTCGTCAAGCCGTGGCTCAGCTTCCATGGGCTGGTGGCGACGGCGGCGTTCTCGGGCAACGCGGGGCCGAAGCCGGGCAGAAACAGCCCGAGCCGGTGGTTATCCATGCCTTCATCGAGGTTGGGGGAGGAAAACCGGGCGGAAGGCACGTTGGTGCCGGTCAGGCTCCAAGCCAAGGCGACGGTGGTTTCCGGACCGGCGCCGGGCAGGTAGGCCATATCCAGCAAGGCATCCGGCGTGAAGAACCGGCCGGCTTCAACGGGGGCGGTGCGGCCGCCGGGCCCGGCGGTTACCGCCATGAATGGCAGGGTGATTTTGGCCGGATCGGGAGAACGGCGGTCGGCCAGGTTCGGGCTGAAGTCGCGGGGATTCGAGGAACGCTCGCCGCCGAGCAGATACTCGAGTCCCGGAAACAACCCGCCCGTCTTGGCCGCGCCGGTGGTGCCATCCCCGACGTATAGATTCGGCCCGAGGAGGCTCAGGAGCGGCTGGCCGCGAAAGGAGGACCATTCGTAACGGATGCGGGCGAATGGGCGCTGCGCGTCGAGCGTCACTTCCAGCGAGGCGTCGAGCTCGTACTGTTTCGTCCTGAGGCGCACCGTTCCTGGATTGACGCGCGTGACCACCAAAGGGCGCGGTTCATGGTAGGCGGCGCGTCGTCCGACCGGGGTATGCATGCCGAAGAGCGGCTTCCAGGTGGCCGCGCGCACCCAGCCTTCGCGATGGCGGGCGAAGACGTGGGCAAACCCAATGCCGTCCGGCTGCTCGGCGAAATCGAGCCGGATCGATCCGTTCTCGATCGTGGTGAAACGCGTCAGATCGGCGCGGGCGACCTCGAGATAGGTGTCCGCCGTCTGGCGGAGCCCCTGCAATTTCAGTTCGAGACTCGCGTGGCTCTGCCCCGTCCAGTCCGGCGCAGGCAGATCCCAGGAAGCGGTCCACTCCTCGCCGGGGCGGAGGGCCGGGGCCAGTTGCGGGACCAACGTCCGGCCGCCGATCGTGACGGAGCTTTCGGCGAGCCCGCGCCGGAGCTTGCCGCGCCCTTCGTTGACGACCGTCGCGTTGAGCGCGGCCGGTTCCCCCGCCGCGTAGACGGCCCGGACGGGCGCGAAGCGCGCGATGCGCAGACGCGGCGTGTAGGCTCCGAGCAATACTTCCGCGTCCCCTTCGAGGCGCTCGACGCGGACGGATTCGGCGTCAGGAAACGCGAAGTCGCGCACGAGCCAGCCGTTCGAGTCGGAGCGGTAGGAAATCTCGAGCGGTTCGCCCGCGTCCGGCCGCAG
Organism: uncultured Verrucomicrobiota bacterium; assembly: GCA_964478815.1. Taxonomy (GTDB): domain Bacteria; phylum Verrucomicrobiota; class Verrucomicrobiia; order Limisphaerales; family SXQI01; genus DASVNK01. Next base: position 8,823 of record CAYZKY010000134.1, on the reverse strand, counting down.
CCGAAGCCGGGCGGAGGATCCGCGCAAAGCCACCGCGCCGATGGGGCCGCGGCCGGTCGCGGGCCAGCGGGCAATCCGGCTGCCGCGAAACTGAAGGACGCGCGGGTTGCCCCAGACCGCCCAATCATAGGCCGTGTTGCCCACCGCATCGGTCAGGAGCGCCAGCCTGATTTTGCTTTTGGCGAATTCGGTGAAATCCAGCGCGAAGGATTGCCAGCGCAGCTCGGCGGTCGATTGATCGAAAAGGACCCGGCCGTCGACCTCGACGCGAAAGCGCACGCCGTCCTCGCCGGTGCCCTGCTTGATCCCATCGGCGATGGCGATATCGAACGCGAACACGAGGGCGTTCCCGTCGCGCACTTCCGGGAGGCTCAGATCGTACTCGACGCGCGCCGGTTTCGAGCCATCCAGCGGGTGCTCGAACAGGGCATCCTGCTTCACGCCGCCGGCGCTCGAAGGGCGGCGCACCTCGGTGGAGAGCGTGTCGCGCACGCGGGCCGAGGCGAAGTCGTTGAGCAGATCCGCGACGACGTCGACCGTGCCCTGGGCCTGCGCGAAGCAGATCGTGAGCAGCAGCACGGCCAGGGACCGTGTCATCGGGCACCTCCGGCCAGTTCCTCGAGCTTCGCCAGCGCCTGCCCGCGATCGATGACCTCCGCCGCGAGCGTTACTCCCTCGTGCAGATTCGCCACGCGGCTGGCGACAAACAAGGCGGCGGCGCTGTTGAAGAGCACCGCATCCCGCCGGGCACCCCGGTCCTGGCCTTGCAGGATGGCGCGCAGAATGGCGGCATTGGCCTGGCGATCGCCGCCCTTCAAATCGCCGATGCCGGCCGGCGCGAAACCGAAAGGGGCCGGATCGAGGATCGACTCGTGAAAGCCGCGATCCTGATAAAACTCGGCGATGGCATTTGTGGCGAACGTGCAAAGCTCGTCCAGCGCCCCGACCGACGTCTGGCCGCTGACGACCATGCCGCGCCGCCCGCCGAGCTGCTGAAGCACTCGCGCGATGGAGCCGCAAAGTTCCGGCCGCGCGACGCCCATGAGCTGGGCGGTCGGCCGCACGGGATTCAGGAGCGGCCCCAGAAAATTGAAGATGGTGCGCTGGCCGCGCTCCGCGCAGAGCTTGCGACAGGGCGCGATATGCTTGAAGGCGGGGTGGTACATGGGCGCGAAGAAGAAAGCGAAATTGTGCTTCGCAAGCGCGCGGGCCGCTTCGTCCGGCGGGAGTTGCGTCGGAATGCCCAGCTCATCCAGCACGTCGGCGCTGCCCGTTTGGGAGGTCATGGCCCGATTGCCATGCTTGGCCACCTTGACCCCCGCGGCGGCGGCGACGATGGCAACGGTCGTGGAGATATTGAAAGTGCCCAGGCGGTCGCCGCCGGTGCCGCAGACATCGAGGATTTCCCCCTGCCGGGTGGCTTCATCCAGCACCGGGCGGATCGCGCGCTCGCGCAATTCGAAGGCGAAACCGGCAATCTCTTCGACCGTTTCGCCCTTGGCATTGAGCGCCATGAGAAAGGCCGCTTTCGTTTCGGCGGCCAGCTCCGGGTCGGTCAAGGCGCGCACGGCATCGGCGATTTGTTCGCGCGAGAGCGACTGGCCCTTCGGCAAGGCTTCGGTCAGCAGAGATAACATGCGCCGCATCGTACAAGCGGAAGGCGGAAGCGTCGAGCGCCGGGCGCATTTTTGCCGCGGCCGCCGAAACGCGGCGCTTTCCGAAAAAGCGTGCGCGCGAGTGGTGCGGAGGTAGTCTCGTTTCGAAGTGGATATTTGGTCGGCCATCCTGGCGGGAGCCGGCGCGGGCGGCGCGCTGGCGGGGGGAGTCATTTGGTTCGTGATGCGCGAGCGCGCCCGGCGGGCGGTCTCCGAAGCGAAGGCGCCGCTCGAGATGCAGTTGGCGGCGGCCACCGCGCGGGCGGAGGTCACGGAAGAGAATCTGAAGGCCCGCCAGGCGGAACTCGCCCGGGCCGAGAGCGAACTGCGCGAACAGCGGCTGCACCTTGCGACGGAACAGCAGGCCCGCGCCACCGCCGAACAGCGCAACGCCCGAATCCCCGAGCTGGAATCCGCCGCCGCCCAGCGCGAAGCGGCTCTCGAGGAATTGCGGCAGTCGCACTCCACGGCCCTTTCCCGCATCGCCGAATTGGACACCCGCCTGCAGGAGGAACGCTCTCAAGCCGCCGAGAAGCTGGCGTTGCTCGACGAGACGAAACGGCAGCTCACCGATTCCTTCAAGGCCCTCTCGGCGCATGCCCTGCAGGCGAATAACGAATCGTTTCTGGTGCTAGCCCGCTCCTCATTCGAGAAGGAGCAGCAAACCGCCCGGGGCGAGATCGAGAAGAAGGAGCAGGCCATTTCGGAACTCATCCGTCCGGTGCGCGAGTCGCTGGCGAAATTCGACTCACAGGTGCAGGAGATCGAGCAAAAGCGGATGGGCGCTTACGGCCAGTTGACGGCGCAGGTGCAGATGCTGATCGAAGCGCAGCAGGAACTCAGCCACCAGACCGGCTCGCTCGCGCGTGCGCTGCGCGCCCCCACCGTGCGCGGCCGCTGGGGCGAGCTTCAGCTCAAGCGCGTGGTCGAGCTGGCCGGCATGCTCGAATATTGCGATTTCGAGCAGCAAATCACCGTGCAGACCGCCGATGGCCGGCTCCGGCCCGACCTGGTGGTCCGCCTGCCGGGCGGCAAGTTCATTCCCGTGGACGCGAAGGCTCCGCTCGACGCGTTTCTCGCGGCGGCCGAGTCGCTCGACGAACCCACGCGCCGCGCCAAAATGGAGGAGCACGCCCGGCAGGTGCGGGCCCATCTGATCGCCCTCTCGCGCAAGGCTTACTGGGAGCAGTTCCAACCCACGCCCGACTTCGTGATTCTGTTCCTTCCGGGCGAAAGCTTCTTTAGCGCGGCGCTCGAGGTGGATCCTTCGCTCATCGAACTGGGCGTCAACGAACGGGTGATCCTGGCCACGCCCACGACGCTGATCGCCCTGCTTCGCGCCGTCGCCTTCGGCTGGAAGCAGGAGAAAATCGCCGCGAACGCGCAGATCATCAGCGACCTCGGCCGGGATTTATACAAGCGGATCGCCGACCTCGCCTCCCATTGGGAAGGGCTGGGGAAGAACCTCGGCAAAGCGGTCGACAGCTACAATCGCGCGATCGCCTCGCTCGAATCCCGCGTGCTGCCGGGCGCCCGCAAGTTCAAGGAGCTCCAGGCCGGAGGCGAAGGGGTGGACATCATTCCGCTCGCGCCGCTGGACCATCACCCGCGCGCGATCCAGCAGCCCGAGCTTCTCATCGTTCCCGAGTCCAACGTTTCTTAAACCCATGCCCATCGATTACGAGCGCTTTCGCGTGCCGGACGGCAAAAAACTCGACCTCCGCAAATGGCCCACGCGCATCGATCTGCTTTGCGACACGAAGGAGCAATACAAGCGGCAGTTGGCGGAGCAGGTCGAGGAGTTATGCGAGCGCCAGGAAAAACTATACGCGCACGACCGCTACTCGTTGCTCGTGATTTTTCAGGCGATGGATGCCGCCGGGAAGGACGGCGCGATCAAGGCGGTCTTCTCCGGCGTGAATCCCCAGGGGTGCCAGGTCTTCAGTTTTAAACACCCCAGCGCGGAGGAACTGGATCACGACTTTCTCTGGCGCAGCACCCGTTGCCTGCCCGAACGCGGCCGGATCGGCGTCTTCAACCGGTCCTACTACGAAGAGGTGCTGATCGTCCGTGTGCATCCCGAGATCTTGCGCGCGCAGGCCCTGCCGCCGGAGGTGCGCGATTCGCCAGGAATCTGGGCGCAGCGCCACCGGTCCATCCGCGATCTCGAAACGCACCTGCACCGGAACGGCACGCGCATCGTCAAATTCTTCCTCCATATCTCGAAGGAGGAGCAGCGGGAGCGCTTTCTCAAACGCATCGAGGAGCCCTCGAAAAACTGGAAATTCTCGAGCGCCGATCTCAAGGAGCGCGGCTTCTGGAAGGAGTACCGCCAGGCCTACGAAGACTGCCTCCCGGCCACCTCCACGAAGGAAGCTCCGTGGTTCGCCATTCCGGCCGACGACAAGGGCACCGCGCGGCTGCTCATCGCGGCCACGCTGAACGGCGTGCTGCGCCGGCTGGACTTGCAGTTCCCGGACTCATCCCCCGAGCACCGGCGCGATCTCGCGCGCTGCCGGAAACTGCTCGAAGCGGACGCCTGAACCCCGACTCGCCGCCATGCGCCAGGCCGAACTCGACTTCGATCATCCCTCCCCAAGTGCCGTAAGCTCCGAGATCGCCGCCGCTCGCGATCCCCTCTCCGAATGGCGCGCCCAACGACGCCACGAACTGGCCGAACTCTCCCGCAAACTTGGCCTTCCGCTCGGCCGCCCTGTCGAGATCTGGCTCGCGGGCGGCGTCCGCCTGCGCGGGCCATTGGCGATCCGCGAAGCGAGCCTCACCTGCGCCGGGTTGACCGCGGAAAACGCCGAATTCGAAGTGGACGGCGTCCCCTTTCGCGTGCGCGACCTGGAAAGCTGCGTCGCGCTCTGACGCCAGGCCGGCCTACTTCGCCGGCCCGAGCTGCCGTTCGAGATCCGGCACCGGCGCATGCCCCAGGCCGAGCGCCTTGGCATAGTGGAACTTCGCCAGCTCCAGGAACGGCGGCTTCTGCGTGGCGTAAACCACCGAAAGATTATAGTGCGCCTCGGCGTAATTCGGCGCGAGCTGGATCGCCTTCCGCAGCGCCGTCTCCGCGGCCTCGCGTTGCCCCATCTGGCCCAAGGTAATGCCTAACTGATTCTGCGTCTTCGGGTCCTTCGGGTCGAGCTGCGCCGCGCGGCTCAGGAAGTCCAGCGCCTCCGGATACTTTTCCTGCATGAACCGCGCCATGCCGAGCAGCGACATCGCATACGCATCGTCCGGGCTGGCTTGCAGCGCCTTGTTCAAATTCGCCTCCGCCTCCGGAAACTTCGAAAGCTCCAACTGGATCGACGCCAGGTTCGCCAGCGTCAGCGGGTTGTCCTCATCCATCCGCAGCACCCGCTGATAAAGATTCTCCGCGTCGCCATACCGCCGCGCCGCGAACGCCCGCTCCGCCTCCGCCACCAGCGGCCCGGCCCCCGCCGGCAATTCCCGCACCGACCGCTTGCCTGCCTTCGGGTCCGGAGCCGCCGCCAGCGCCGGCGCCGCCTTCGCCAGCAGCGCCAGTTCCTCCGCCGTATACGGCACCTTCCGCGCCTCGAAAACCTCCAGCCGCGCCCGCAAATTCGAAAGCTGCGCCGTCAACGCATCCGCCTGCCCGGTCGGCGCGCGCGAACGCGCATTCGATAGATCCCGCTGCGCCTCCGCCAATTGCTTTTCCAGGCGGTCCCGCTCGTTCTCCAGCTCCTTGACCCGGCTCCGCTCGGTCCCTTCCGGCTTGGGCGCGGCCGCCTGCGTCTCCGCGCGTTTGCGTGCGCCGTCCAGTTCCGTTCGAAGCTGCTCGATCTGGGTCTGCTGCGCGCTCGACAAGGTCCGCAAGCGCGCCTTCTCCGGATCCTCCGCCTTCGCGCCCGCCAGATCCTGCTGCAATTTCTGGTTTGCCGTCTCCAGCGCCAGCTTGCTCTGCGACAACGACGCGATCGAAGCCACCGCCTCCGTCAGCCGCTGCTTCGTCTCGTTCAACTCCCGCCGCGACTGCTCCAGCAACGCCCCATCCGCCGCCTGCGGCTGCCGCGCCTCCGCCTTCTCCAGGTTCGCCCGCAGCAATTCCTTCTCCTTCTCCAACTCCCGCACCCGCGCCTCCGCCCGTGCCAACTGCTGCGGATCCACCGCCGCCGGCCGCGGTGCCAATGCTTCCTGCAGCTTCCCCTGCAACAGCGTGTTCTCCGCCTCCAGCTGATTCACCCGCTCCTGCCACACCCGCGCCGAATCCGCCGGGCCCGGCCGCCGGGGCGCCACGGGCGCGGCCGCCGCCGGTTCCGCCCGCCGGCCCGTCGAGCCGATCTGCTTCTGCACATACTCCAGCCGGTACTCCACCGCCCGTGGGTTGAACGCCGGGTAGGCCGATTGCAGCTTCTTCAAATTCACCTGCGCCTCGTCGTACCGCCGCTGCGCCTGCTCGCTGTTCCCCGCGCTCAGGAATTGATCCCCCTCCTGAATCCACCGGTACGCATCCAGATACAAATCCTCCGGTGTCGCCCCGCCCACCGGCGCTGCCGCCAGCAACAGCCCGGCGCAACAAATCTTCCCAAGAACCGCGCGAAATCTCATGTGCCCTCAACTATACGAGACCCGTTTCGCCCTTGGCAAACCGTTAATCGCGCCCTCCCTCGGGACGCATCCTGGCAACGAGCGGCGCCCGCGCATCGTTGAGAGCCGTTCCGGTTTTAAGCCCTCCGGCCCCAAGCCGCCTGAACGCGGAACTCATTTCTTCACGACAAATCCCGCGTTCGCCCAGTCGGCAAAGTCTTCGCGCGAACCGTCGCCGGCGTTCATGGTCGCCAGGCTGATGCGCTTCGCCCCCGCCGGAATCGGCACGTCGAACCGCCAGGCCGGCGAGAGCACGCGCATGACCGGGCTTGCCGCCGCTTCCTGCCCATCGATGAATACCTTGAAGACCACGCTCGGATGCATCGCGAGGTTCGACCCATTGCTGGTGCGCACCACATCTTCATCGGCGCCGGCCAGGCCCACGAATCGCTCATACTCCGGCTTCACCTCATAGACCTGCTCGCTCGGCGCATGCACCCCGAGGCCCTGCCGATACACGCGGCGGTTGATGCGGATTTCCTGCCCGAGATTCGATCGGTTCGTTTGCGGCGGCTTGGTATTGCCCGAGTAGCGCACCACCCCCGCGTAGGTATGGCCAAAGCCGACGCTGCGCACCGGAGCCAGCTCTCCGATAAACACATCGGGCAACGGCGGTTCCGGCCACATGCGTGCGAACGATCCCTCGGATTCGGCGCAGACCTGTCGGCCGTCGCGAAACGCTGCCACCCGCAGTTGAGTCGTCTCCGCCACCACGAACGGCTTCCGATACAGCTCCGATTTCACATCCGGCCGTGTCCCATCCAGCGTGTAACGAATTTCCGCCCCCGGTTGCAACGGCGTTGACAGCGTCATGGTGATCGGTTGCTCGAAGAGATGGGGCCGCATCCGCGTCCCCCAAGGCGCCACGCGGACCGGGTCCAGCACCCAATTCGCATCCCATTTCCCAAGCTTGGCCAGCTCTCGCTCGAAGTGAATCGTCGGCGCCAGATGCTTCTCGAAATGCTCCACCACCTGCTCCGTATTCAAGTCCGGCGTGAAGTCGCGCGCCGGATCGTATCCCGGATGCGCGTCCGTCATGTCCCGCGCCAGCACGCACCGCAGCCCCGCCGATTTCATCGCCCGCAACCCCATCGGCTTGCCCAGCAGGCACACCTGCGTGTGAAAGCCCACGTAGATCAGATGCGTCAGCCCCTTCAGCTTGCAGATCGAGTAAACTTCCGCCTGCGTGTCGGGCATCCAATCGTCCGGCCCGATCGTCAGGCTTGGGTGCATCCCGTCCCAACCGTAATTTACCCCGCACCGCTCCCGCCCGCAGGCACACCCGCCTGCGTCCGGCACTGGCGGACAAGTCACATTCTCGATTAAAGGCACGGGAAACTGCGGCAGCGCGAGCACCTTCTCCCGTTGAGGGTAGCCGACATAATTGTCCACCACGTCGCTCGGGCACAGCATCACGGTCATGCCCAGCGCGCGCGCCGCCTCCAGCGCTTTTTCGATCCGCGGCACGATCGCATCCACGCGCATCGTCGCCGTCTTGCACCAGTGGTAATTCCACACATCCACGGCGATCACTCCGATTCGCCGCGGATCGATCTCCTCCTGGGTTTCGACGATCTTGCCCGAATCCGCCGTGCGCGTTTGCAGCGTCAGCTCAATTCCTTGCGCAACGAGCGTGGTCCAGGCCAGCGCCAGCGCCATGCCGAGACTGCGCCCAGCCGGACCGCATCGCTGCCTTCCGCCGAGTAAGAATGAATGGATCACCCGGCGACCTTACCGGCTTTTTCCAAAGCCGAAAAGCCTGGACTCCAGATGGCCCCACCTTGCCCCGCCGTAGTAGTTTTAGGGAGCCGGCGCCTTAACCTGCACCGTCGAAGTGACCTTATGCACCCCCTCCGTCTGCAAAGCCAGATCGACCGCTCGCACGATCTCCTCGTGCGTCGCCGCCGTCCCGGAAAGTGTCACGGCCCCGTCCGTCACATCCACATCGATCTTCAATCCCGCCAGCCCCGCGTCCTGCACCAGTTTGGTTTTGACCGCTGCCGTCAGCCGCGCGTTCGCCGTCGCGTCCACCAGCGCTGTCCCAGCCTGCTTCGCCTTCTCGCGGATCACTTTCCCGGTCCGTTCCAGTTCCGCCTTGAACTCCGGCGCACTGAAGGTTTCCTTCAAATCCTTGCCCATCTCCGTCGCCTTGTTCTTCGCGCTTTCGCTCGCCTCCGACAGCTTTGCCGCCGAATCCGGTTGCGTGAAAAACCAATACCCCCCCACTCCCAACGCCACCCCAATCAACAACAACACCAGATATTTCATACGGTCTCCTTCCTCTCCGATCAGGCCGGCTAATTCACCGCTCCAGCCGAAACTCTCGGAGATATCGGACCTTACCATCCTCGCCCCCCTCCTTCAAACCGCCCAGCCCGCGTTCTTCCCCTCGCCCTTCTTCGGACCGACCGACCGATGCGACCTTTGCCATCGGCTATCGGGGTCGCGGGTCCCCCAATCCTGTTCATCCTGTAAATCCTGTCTTCTATCCGCGGTCTCCCTCCCTTCCCCCTCTGCGAACTCTGTGCCCTCGGTGATCTCTGTGTTAAGCTAG
>CAYZKY010000133.1:0-17387 GCA_964478815.1 uncultured Verrucomicrobiota bacterium | reverse complement strand
TCCGGCGGAATGCCGCTATCCACATTCGGATCGAATACCTCGAGAAAGTGCCGGAACTTCTTCCGCTCCGCCTCCTCGCGAAATTCCTTGTACCAACGCAGCGTCTCGCGATCCTGATCGAGTTCGTTGACGAACGTCACCGAATAGAGCCCTAAATTCGCGCCTGGGAATTCGTCCGTCGAACGGTCGCATTCAATCTGTCCGCACTGAATGTGGTCGATCGTCGCGCTGCGAAACGGTTGCGCTGGCTCCCGGGTATAGCATCCGTGCCGGATCGCCCACACATCGGTGGTGTCGTTGGCGCGCGCCGCCGGAGTGACATGCGAGTTGCCGAAAAGTCCTTCTTTGATCGCGAGCTGTTCGGTGACGTAGGCCGACATCAGCATGATGTCCACCAAGCCCTGCTGCACGACCTCGCGAATGATATCGAGGAACTCGGGCAGGTTGCGCGCACCGAATTCGTTCCGCGTCCAAACTTCAGGAGAGAACCGTGCTGGCCGCGCTCCCTGGACCGACAAATAACCGCGCGGTCCCGGCGCGCGCACGCCGAACGCCATGTCGGCATCCTTCGCATCCGCCAGAATGAACGCACGCGACGAAGGGTTAGACCGGATTTCCGCGAGTTTGGCGTCGAGCGACTTCATCCGGCTTACTGCTTCACTTTGGCGAGTGTGTCTTTCAAAGCCTTGGCCGAGTTTTGCAACGCCATCGTTTCCTTGGGCCAGAGCTTGATCTCGACCTGCTTCTCAACACCGCCGCGCCCCACCACGCTGGGCACGCTCAGGCAAATATCGCGAATGTCGTAAGTCCCCTGCACCAGCGCCGAGACTGGCAACAGCGCCTTCTGGTCGAGCAAGACCGCATGGATGACATCCCGAATCGCCACGCCCACCGCCCAGCCGGCGCCGCCCTTCCGCTTGATGACTTCCGCGCCGCTGCCCTTGGTGCGTTCGAAAACCGCGTTCTGAAAGCCCGGGCTGCACTCGGGCAAACCAGTCAGCGGCAGGCCGTTGACGCTCGCGCTGGACCAGATCGGCACCATCGTGTCTCCGTGCTCGCCGAGAATGAGCGCCTTCACTTGCGACGCCGTGAGCTTCAGCTCTTCCGCGATCAACGAACTGAATCGCGATGTATCCAGCATCGTGCCGAGTCCGTAGACCTGCTTCCACGGCAAACCGAGCCGTTGCATCGCCAGATGCGTCAGGATATCGACAGGGTTCGAAACCACGAAGATGTGTGCATCCTTGCGCAAACCCGCGGACTTGATGCTCTCCAGGATTTGGAGAAACAGCGTGACGTTGCGATTGATCAGATCGAGCCGGGATTCGTCCGGCTTCCGGCGCAATCCCGCGGTGATAAGGAAGATATCGCTATCCGCAGCGCGAGCGTAATCTCCGGCGTAAATCTTCTGCCCGCCGCAAAACGCGCTCCCGTGCAGCAAATCGAGCGCCTCGCCCTGCGCCAGATCATGATTCGCATCGAGAATCTGCATTTCCGACACCAGCCCCGCGCATTGCAGGGCAAACGCTGCGCAGGAACCGACGCGGCCGCCGCCGCCGATGATGGCTACTTTCATGTCGTTACTTCGCTTGGCTGAGGATTTGCTGGGTGATGGCCTGAACCATCTTCTCCAACTCGGGATCGAGGCCGGCGCTCGCCGCCGCTTCCTTTGCCGGCACCGCGCAAGTCACGCCCGGCCGCCACTCCGGATTGTCGCACAGCTCGCACTCCTTCAAGCCATGCCGCGGATCGGGAATGCCGAGGCTTTGCTTGATCTTCAGCAAATCCTGAAGCTGCGTCGTCGTCATGGTCTTCGCCGGCACGCCCAATTGCGCGGCGACGAGAATCGTCCGGCAGTAGGCTTCGAGGATTTCCATCTTGAAATAGCCGTCCTCGACATTGTTGTGGCTCCAGGCCACAACGCCGTGGTTCGCCATCAGGATCGTGTTGTGCTTGTCCACCAAGTCCGCGACGAGCTGGCCCATTTCCGGCGTCCCCGGCGTGCGGTAGGGCGCGACCGCGACCGACGAAAAAACTTCATACTCAGGAATCATGCACGACGGCGGCACCATGCCCGCGACGGCGAACCCCGTGCTGTAGGGCGGATGGCAATGCACCGTGGCGACCGCGCGCGGCTGCCGCTTCATGATCTGCAGGTGCATCAGGATTTCGCTCGTGCGCTTTTTCACGCCGCACAATTGATTCCCCTCGAAATCCACAAGGCACATGTCCTCGGGCTTCATGAAGCCCTTGCTGACGAGCGTCGGTGTGCAGATGGCGATGTCGTCGCCAACGCGAATCGCGATGTTGCCCCCGTTGCCGTCGACATACTCGCGCTGCCACAGACGGCGGCCCACTTCGCAAATCTCTTCCTTGAGGCGATGCGCCGCCGGGGAATTGAAATAGGCGTCGAGTTCGGCTTTCGGACTTTTCGAATTCAACGGCTTGGCGGGCGCAGCGGCCACTGCCGCAACGACGGTCGCCGGACGATTTTTGGCATTTTGCAGATCCCGCAGAACGTCGCGCGCGGACGGCGTGTAGATGGCATCCGCGGGCAGGCTCGCAATGTTCCCCCCTTTTTGCAGCAAATCCTCGATATCCTTGGCACTGATGACTGGTTTCATGACGTAAACGGCGAATAGAAAATGTGATCCACTAACGCGGCGTTAATCGCATCGATCGGGGGCGGCGTCTCGAAGGGCTGAGCCGCTTCGCGCCCTTCGACGTAGCCGATGGTCTCGCCCACGCCTCCACCCAAACTGTCGTAAACCACCAGGCTGGGCTCGCGGCCGGCTCCCAGCGGTTTCTGCTCGCCGCGCGCGTAATCCTCGCGTGTGAAGGGCGAGACAATCAGCCAGCGTGCGCCCGTCAACGCCGGCAACGCCCGGCTCAACGTGACACGGCCAATCACTGCTCCGAGTTTCATACCGGCACCCCCGGCTCCTTCTCGTCCACGATGCCCAGCACCAGCCACCGCACCGGGCTCTTGTCGTCTCCCACGGCTTTGCGCGCGGCCGCGCCATCCGATGAAATCACCACCCGCTGGTGCATCCCCGCGCCATGCGCATCGATGGCGATCTGCGGCGCGCCTTCCGGTTCGCCCGTGGCGCCGATCGGCTGGCAGATCACGAAGCGCCAGCCCGCAAAGCTCGGATGCTTGCGGGTGGCCGTGACATTGCCTTCGACGCGGGCGAGATACATGCCTTGGGCTTAGTAAATCCTCAAGTTATCGACCATGACGCAGCGACGCACGCGGCAGAAAGTCTTCGGATGCGTCACGCCTTCGCCGGTCGGCGTGGCGATCGAGTAGCTCAAATAGCCTTCGCCGCCGAGCCCCAGGCCGGCCATGCATGGCCCGTTTTTGATGAAGAGTGTCGTGTCGAGCGCGCGGCCCATCGCCGTGATGTGCTCGACATCGTGCGAGTGGATGATGCTCGTGTGCTTGTACCCGTGCTCGGCTTCGATCGAGCGCGCGATCCCCTCCTCGATGCTCTTCACCCGCACGATCGGCAGGAACGGCATCATCTGCTCTTCCACCACAAACGGATGCTCCGCATTCGTTTCGGCAAACAGAAGTTGCGTTCCGGACGGAATGTTGATCCCGGCGGCCTTCGCCAGCACGGACGGATCTTTGCCGATGAAATCCCGATTGACCGACGCGTGCGGGCAGCCGCCTCCCTGGCCTTCCTTGAACGTGAAGGCCGTCTTGGTCAACGCATCAAGTTGCGACGCATTCAACCGCACCGCGCCGTTCTTCTCCATCTCGGACATCAACTTGTCCGCGATGTTATCCAGCGCGAAAACTTCCTTCTCACCGATGCAGAGCAGGTTGTTGTCGTAGGAGGCCCCTTTGATGATGGCTCGGGCGGCGCGTTGCATGCAGGCCGTATCATCCACCAGCACGGGCGGGTTCCCTGGGCCCGCGCAAACAGCACGTTTGCCCGTTTGCATCGCGGCTTTCACCACGCCGGGACCGCCCGTCACGCACAACAACCGGACCGCCTCGTGCTTGCACATGGCATCGAAGCTTTCGAGCGTCGGTTTTTCCACCATGCAGGCGATGTTCTCGATGCCGATCTCGCGATAAATCGCTTCGTTGTAGGCCCGGATCGCGACCGCCGCACAGCGCGCCGCCGAAGGATGCGCGTTGAAAACGACCGCATTTCCGGCCGCGGCGATATTCACGATGTTGCCGCTGAGCGTCGGAATCGAGTGCGTCGAGGGCGTCACCGCCGCAATCACCCCAAACGGCGTGTACTCTTCCAAAGTGATGCCGTGATCGCCGCTGCGGGCGTCCGGACGCAGCCAGTCCACGCCCGGGACCAGCTTGATGATCTGCAGCTTTTCGATCTTGTGGTCGAGCCGCCCGATCTTCGTCTCTTCCAGTTCGATCTTGCCCCAGGATTCGGCGTTCTTCTCCGCCAGCGTCTTGACGATTTCCTCGATCTTGCGCCGTCCGGCCATCCCCTTCTGCTTAAGCTGCTCGAAGGATTCCTGCGCGGCATCGCACGCTTCGTTGGCGTCCTGAAACACCCCGAACTTGCCGCGCAAACCGGGGCCGCTCTTCGCTTTGCCGTGGCAGCCGCAATCCGCCTTCGCGGCCGCCGCCGGGGCTGCCCCGCCGTTCAAGCGCGACAGCACTTCGGTCACCACATCGGCTATCAATCGTTCATTCACGGAATTCATCGCTCTCGAAAAGGTTTATTGGCGGGCGTTGTAAATCGCCTGGCCCAGCACATCGACGGTATCGACAATGCCGATCACCACCGCGTCCACCGGGGCTTCCTTCATTCCGGACGCCAGGCGGGCCGAACTGCCTTGGCAGAACAGCACCATCTCGCCAATGCCCGCGCCCATGGCATCCACCGCCACGATCGTATTGGCGCCGGGACGGAACTTGGTCGGGTCTTTCTCATCGACGAGCTGGGGCCGCAACAAGAGGAGCTTGCGCCCGCTCATGTTGACGTCCTTCTTCGTCGCAACGACGGACCCCTCGACCTTGGCGAGAAACATGGCCGGTTACTTCCGCTTGGGCAGGATTTGCTCGACGTCGCCGTGCGGCCGCGCAATGACATGCACGCTCACCAGATCGCCCTTGATGGCCTTGACGGCCTGGGCGCCGGCGTCCGTGGCTGCCTTCACAGCGGCGACATCACCCACCACGACCGCCGTGACGAGCGCGTTGCCGACTTGAGTGGCCGGACCGGCCAGTTCCACATTCGCCGCCTTGAGCATGGCGTCCGTCGCTTCCACCAGCGCCACCAGGCCGCGGGTTTCGATCATTCCAATTGCTTGTTGTGCCATAATGAATTCGATAGTTACGAGTTAGAGTTTTCCAAAAGCCGCTTCGTTTCCCGCGCCACCATCAATTCCTCATTGGTCGGGATGACGAGAATCTTCACGCGCGCCGTGGCGGAGCTGATGACCCCTTCCTGGCCGCGCGTTTCCGCATTCTTTAGCGGATCCAAAATGATGCCGAGCTGATCCAGCCCGGTGCAGATCGCGCTGCGCACCTGCGGATTGTTCTCCCCCATGCCGGCCGTGAATACCAGCGCATCCACCCCATTGAGTTGCGCCATGAAAGCACCGATCCAATGGCGCGCGGAAGCCGCGAATACGTCGACGGTCAGACGAGCCTTGGCATTGCCTTGCGTGGCGGCCTCCAGCACGTCCCGCATGTCGTTCGAGAGCCCGCTCAGGCCCTTCAAACCGGATTCCTTGCAAAGCTGCCGCTCGGCTTCTTCCACCGAGATTCCCAAAGTGCGCATCGCGAACGGAATGGCGAAACTGTCCAGATCGCCCACCCGGTTATTGTGGGGTAAACCGGATTGCGGGCTCATCCCGAGGCTGTTGCCGATCGAGACACCGTTGAGGATTCCCGTGATGCTCGAACTTCCTCCCAAGTGGCACGAGATGACCCGCAGGTCCGGCTTGGCCACGGCGGTCGCACCGCCATCGACATAGAGATTGTCCGCCCGCTTGGCCACGTCATCGCGGTCCAGCAATTGCGCACTGCGGCTGGCGATGAACTTGTGGCTCGCTCCGTGATATCCCCAGCGGCGGACGCCTGCGTCGTTCCACGCCTCGGGCACCGCGTAGCGCATGAGCGCCTCGGGAGCGAATTGATGAAAGGCCGTCTCGAAAAGCCCCACCAACGGCACCGCCGGCATTCGTTTGGCGAAGATGCGAATCCCCGCGATGTAGGGCGGATTGTGCGCCGGCGCGAGGCCGTTAAAGGCTTCCATCGCCGCGAGCACACGCTCATCCAACCGCACGCAGCCGCTTACGCCTTTCGCGGCAACGGTCTTGAAGCCCACCGCCGCCAGATCCTTCTCGCTCGTGATGTTCCCGGAATCCGCGAGCTGCGCCAGGCAATCCTCGATCGCTTTCGGATAATCCGCCACGCGCTCGAACCCGCCCTTGTGGAGCATGCGCTCCTGGCCGTTCGAAAAATCGAACAGCCGCCACTTGAGCGACGTCGAGCCGATATTGGCGACGAGAATCTTCACGCGCGCACGGGCGGATGCTTACTGCTGGAGCCAGCGGCCGAGCCCGGCCAGACCTTCATGCGGCCGGGGAATCACCTGCACGCTCACCACCGAGCCGACCTGCGCGGCAGCGGCGGCTCCGGCGTCCGTCGCGGCCTTCACGCTCGCCACGTCGCCCCGGAAAAACGCCGTCACATAGCCGCTTCCCACCTTTTCCCATCCGGCGAACGTGACGTTCGCCGACTTGAGCGCGGCGTCCGCGGCTTCGAACAGGGCGCAAAGTCCCTTCGTTTCGATCATTCCAATTGCTTGCTGAGCCATAATAAATCCTGGTTCGGTTGACGGTTACTTCTTGGCGGCTTGAACATCTCCGAGGAACACCTTGGCGAGATCCTCATGCGGGCGCGCGATGACATGCGCGGCCACCAGTTCGCCCACCTTGCCGCAAGCCTTCGCCCCGGCGTCCACCGCGGCTTTCACGCTGGCCACGTCCCCCCGGCAGATGACCGTGATCAGGCCGCCGCCGATGGCAATGGTTTTGGAGATGCTGACGTTCGCGGCCTTCGCCATGGCGTCGGTTGCCTCGACGCTGCCGGTGAAGCCCTTCGTTTCGATCATGCCGATTGCTTCGCTCATATTAGAATTGAATTCTGGATTCTACGGTTAAAGGGTTTTTACTGGATCAGTTCGCAGGGCGTATCCGGCTGAAGGTTGCAGGCATTTCCTTCATCGGTATCGATGTGAACTTCGAGTTTGAAGCTCTTGTCGACCCGGACAAGCATCCGGTTCAGGATCAACCCGCAAGGTCCGCCGATTTTCAGGCCCATCTCGTCGCCCTGCTTGACGCCGTAAAACTCGGCATCCGCTGGGCTCATGTGGACATGCCGCAACGCACGGATCACGCCCTGCGGCATTTCGAAGAATCCGGCCGGGCCCATCAACATTCCGCCCGGAGTGCCCTCGATATTCCCGGAAGCACGCAGCGGAATCTCGAATCCCAGCGCGATCGCGTCGGTGTAAGCCAACTCCACCTGGTTCAAGGTGCGGCAGGGGCCAAGAATGCGAAGATTGGAAATCACCCGGCTGCGCGGGCCAATGAGCGTGACCGTCTCTTTCGCGGCGAACGCGCCTTCCTGATACAGCCACTTATGGACTTTCAGTTGATAGCCAGGACCAAAAAGCTGCTCGACCGCCTGCGGCGTCAGATGGCAATGCCGCGCGCTGACATTCACCACGAGCGGGCTCGGAGCCTGCGCGATGCGCGGAAGGGGCTTGCCCATCTTGCCGTAAACGGCTTGGCGAACCATATGTTCGACCAAGGCGCGGGACTGCGGCGATTGCAAGTCAACGGTCATTGTGGGACACATTTTTGATCGATTTTGGTAGATCGTCAATAAAAATCTTGCAAAATCTTTCAAAAGATACCAAATTGTCACGGGATGCAGGCCGAAGTGCGTCAAAAGCGAATCGAAGAGTTCCTCCAGAAGGTCGAATTCGCCTCGCTCGACGAACTGGCTCGAGAGGTGGATGCCTCCATCTCCACGGTCAGGCGGGACTTGGACGCCCTCGAAACCGGCGGCAATATTGCGCGCACCCACGGCGGTGCCCGGTTGCTCGGTCCACGCACCGAAGAGTACGTTTTTGCCCGGCGCGAAACCGTCCAATTGGCGGAGAAGGATGCCATCGGCGCCCTCTGCGCCAGCTTGATCGCGCACGGCCAGACGGTCATTGTCGATGCCGGCACCACGGCCTACGCCGCCGCCCGCCACCTCGAGGGCAATCTCCACGTCATTACCAACTCACTCCCCGTCGCCAACCACTTTGCCTCTTCCGCCAGCGTCGAAGTCGTCGTGTCGGGCGGCATCATTTACCCGCGGCTCGGCGTGCTCGTCGGCCCGCTCGCGGTCGAAACCTTTTCGAAGACTCATGCCGACGTCGCCATCATGAGCGGCGGCGGCGTCACTCTGGATGGCGTCACCAATTCCCACGCCCTGCTCATCGATATCCAGCGCGCCATGCTCTCCGTCGCCGCCCGAGTGATTTTCTGCTTCGACCACACCAAGCTCGGCCGCCGCTCCGTCGCCCATCTCTGCGAACTGTCGCGCGTCGCCACCATCGTCACCGATGCCAAAGCCCCTCCGGGGCTGCTGCAAGAGTTCCGCGACCGCGGCGTGGAAATCCTCATCGCCGGCCAACCGGCCGAACCAGCCGAACTTGTCGCACGAGTCGAGGCCCCCGAGCCGGCCGCCGCCCCGCCCCAACCCGAGGAATCCGGACGCTCTCGCATGAGTTGGGACTAATCTGGCAGCCTGTTGTAAAACTCCCACCATTCAGTTTGCGAGCGCGGTCGGCGCAATGGCGAGGCACGCCGACTGAGCATATCCTTGGCGATCTGTGAAGGAGGCGTAACAAAGCCAGTGCGCCGGCCCCGCCGCAAAATGGATGGTGGGAGTTTTACAACAGGCTGCCAGCCCTAACCCTCCCCTGCCCTTCGCTCCCGTCCGGAGGCAGAAGCCCCACCGAGCAGGATGCGAACCAGACTGGCTCGGGAAGGCCCCGCCACCAACTCCTCCAGATCATGCTGGTCGAGCGCCTTGTAAAACTCGCGCAAGGCCCCACCCAGCACTCCCTTCAACCGGCAATGACCATTGATGGGACAGGTATTAGTCTCCGGATCGAAACACTCCACCAGGATAAACGGCTGTTCCGTCTGCTCGATCAACCGGCCCAGGCGGATCTCCTGCGCGGGCCGCGCGAGTTCGATTCCTCCGCCGCGCCCCCGGCGCGTCTTCAAATACCCGAGCGTGGCCAGCCGATGGATGACTTTGCCCAGGTGATGATTCGAAATCCCGTAGGCCGCCGCCGCTTCTTCCTTCCGAAAGCTGCCCCCCTTCAGGGCCGCGAACATCAGGACACGAAGCGAATAATCGCTGAACAGGCTGAGCTTCATCAAGTGGCGGCAAAGTATCTCATCAAAAACCAGTTGATTTAAACATGTATCTGAAATACATATTTAGCAAGCCCCGCCCACCCCAGTGCGGATGGGGTCAAATACTGTGTATCCATAAACCAATTGCTGCTATGACCAGATTCCTCGTCACGATCCCGGCGCTGCTCCTCGCCGCCCTGTTGCTCAACCAACCGGCCGCCGCCGCCGATGCGCCCGCCCCCGCTGCTGCCGCCGAAATCAACACCGTGTGCCCGGTCACCGGCCAGCCGGCCGATCCCAAAATCGTCACCGTCTACGAAGGCCGCACCTACGCGTTTTCCAGCGACTCGAGCCGCGCGCAATGGCGCGAAGCCCGCGAAAAGAGCCTCTACCACCGCCTCGGCGGCAAGGCAGCCATCGACACCGCCGTCGAGGCGTTCTACGTCAAGGTGCTCGCCGACCAACGCATCAAGCACTTCTTCGAGGACATCAATATGTCCCGGCAACGCCGCAAGCAGAAGGAATTCCTCTCCGCGGCCTTCGGCGGGCCCATTCCCTGGACCGGCAAAGACCTCCGCAAAGCCCACGCCAACCTCCCCGGGCTCAACGACTCCCATTTCAATGCCGTCGCCGAAAACCTCCAGAAGACCCTGGAGGAACTCAAGATCGACAAAGCCCTCATCGATCAAGTCATGGCCGCCGCCGGCAGCCTCCGCCACGACGTCCTCAACCGGCCCAAGCCAGCCCAGTAACCACCGCCCGGAACTGCCCCGCGCCGCCCTCGGAATTGGCAGCCGATCCTGCCACCCGGTTCGAAAATCGCCCTCGCGGATTGCCTATGTGATTTATTTTGTGAGTTTTCATCGTCCATGGGCGTATATGCATGTGTGTGAAGCGGACGGCCGTCAGATGCCCACCGGCATCCGGTCGAGCCATTCCGCGATGCCACATGACTATGGATCCTCAGACCGTTCAGATTTTGGCCGGCGCCATGCTCGGCCTCAAGCTGTTCGCGCAACTCGGGCTGGAGTGGCTCGACCGCCGGGAAGTGCAGCGGCATGCCGCTGTACTTCCCGAGGCCTTCCGGGGCCGAATGACCGGCGAAGCCTACCAGAAATCCGTCGCCTACTCGCTGGCGCTGGGGCGCTTCGGGCAGTGGCAGAAGGTCTGGAATGTCTTCGTGCTGGTCACGGTCCTTTTCAGCGGATGGCTCCCCGCTTTCTTCCGCTGGTTTCAGGTGACGCTCGGATCGGGCGCCGCCGCCATGGCCGCGTTTTGCATCCTGACCACCTGGCTCGTCTCGTTGGCGGATTGGCCGTTCGAATGGTGGGCGCAGTTCAAACTCGAAGAGCGCTTCGGCTTTAACACGTCGACCCAACGAACGTGGTGGACGGATCAGGCGAAAGGGAGCCTGCTCCTCTTGCTCCTCGGCTTTCCCCTCTACTGGCTGTTCTTCAAGCTCGTGGAATGGACGGGACCCTCCTGGTGGATCTGGGGCTGGGCCACCACGCTGGCCGTGCAAATCCTGTTGATGGCCGTCTTTCCGATCTTGATCATGCCGTGGTTCAACAAGTTTACGCCTCTGCCCGAGGGACCGCTGCGCGATCGCTTGCTGGCGCTCGCCGAACGCACGCGCTTTCCGGTCCGTCAGATTCAGGTCATGGACGGCAGTCGGCGCTCCAAACATTCCAATGCCTATTTCACCGGAATTGGACGCTTCCGCAAAATCGTGCTGTTCGACACGCTGATCGAACAATTGGAGGAGCGGGAACTGGAAGCCGTGCTCGCGCACGAAATTGGACACTATAAAAAGAAACACCTCCTCCTGATGCTCGTCGGATCTGCGATCGGGCTGTTGATCTCGTACTACATCATTTGGTGGCTCGCGGGCTCCCCGTGGTTTTATCGCGCCTTCGGCTTTACCGTGGGCAGCGTGGCGCCGGCGGTCATGCTCTGTGGCTTTTTGGGCGGGCTCTTCACCTTCTGGCTCTCGCCCATCTGGAATTACGTCAGCCGCCGCCACGAATACCAGGCCGATGCCTACGCCGCCCAGACGCTCGGCGAGAGCCATTCCCTGATCACGGCCCTGCGCAAAATGGAAGAGAAGAACCTCTCCAACCCGGTCTCCCACCGCCTCTACCGCCTCTTCTACTACTCCCATCCGGAACCCCTCGACCGGGAGCGCGCGCTGGCACGATTTCAAGTGGAACGCCGCACAAGGAGCGAAGCCATGCTGCACAGTCATGAACGTCATGATCCAAAATAAAAAGGGATGCGAACGCCACCTCGAACTCGAGGTTGTGGAGCCGAATGATCCCTCGGTATGCCCCTATCCCAAACTGGACCGAAGAGCAAAGGGAATTGTAGGGCGCTTCCCAGACCATACTTCTGTCATGGGATATGTGAGCATTCGTTGGAAAAGCGTGGACAACAGAGAGCAGTGCAGAATAGAGCAGACGTTGCGAAACAGATGGCGTTGCGTCGAAGATTACGCCTCCTCAATGAACGGCGGAGCCATGTTTCCACCGTCAGTATTTCTCTCACCCACCCTGACGAATGAGGGAATGTACATACTGGTTGATGGAGCCAGGCGAATAATGGCAGCAGCAGAAGCGGGGACGACTCACTTGAAATGCACAATCCTGCGCTAACGCCGAGCTAGCGCGGATCAAAGTGCCCGCCGACGGAAGTTGCTAATCTTGAAACTCGTACGTGCTTGAAAAATTCTTGAAGCAAAACTTTGGATTTTGACGGGCTTGCAGTTCGGGGCTTTTTGACTTTCAACATGCCTGAAATCTGAGAGGGTGGCGGGATGGCAGGATCGAACGAGCCAGAACACATCGGACCATTGCGCGAGGCGCTGGCGGTGTCTCCTCAAAATGTCCCGTTGCGGCAGGCCTTGGCGGATGCGTTGCTGGCGGCCGGCCTCGCGACGGAAGCGGTGAAGGAATACCGCACGGCGCTGGCGTCATCCCCGGACCATCTCGCGCTCAAACTCGGCCTGGCCCGCGCCTTTTACGCGGAAGGCAAGAACCGGGAAGCCCTGGTGGTGGTGGAAGATCTGGTCGGGAAACCGAACGCTCCCGCCCGCGCCCTGGTCCTGCACGCGCGGTTGCTGGCCGGGATCGGCGAGGTGCAGCAGGCGGTGGAGCAATATCGCCGCGGCGTGGCCCTGGACCGAGGCGCCGCCGATCCGGAATTCGCCACGCGCCTGGGCATCAGGATGTCCCCCGAACCGGAGCCCAAGTCGGAACCCGCCCCCATCTGGACGCCGGACGAGGATCACGAGGCGGATGAGGTCTCCGAGGGACGGGTGCGCGCCTCGTGGGAAGGCGAAGAAAGCCCGGCGGACGCCGAGCTGGAACGCCCGACCATCACCTTCGACGCCGTCGGCGGGATGGACACACTCAAGGAGGAAATCCGGCTCAAGATAATTTATCCGCTCACGCATGCGGACATGTTCAAGGCCTACGGCAAGAGCATCGGCGGCGGCATCCTGATGTACGGGCCGCCCGGTTGCGGGAAGACGCATCTGGCCCGGGCCACGGCCGGCGAGGTCAAGGCCGGCTTCATCGCGGTCGGCATTCACGAAGTGCTCGACATGTGGATCGGCAACAGCGAGCGGAATTTGCACGCGCTCTTCGAGCAAGCCCGCCGCAACGCCCCATGCGTGCTCTTCTTCGATGAGGTCGATGCCCTCGGCGCGAGCCGGACGGACATGAAGTCCAGCGCGGGCCGGCACCTGATCAATCAGTTCCTCTCCGAGTTGGATGGCGTGAAATCGTCGAACGAAGGCGTCCTCATCCTCGGAGCCACGAACGCCCCCTGGCATCTGGACAGCGCGTTTCGGCGCCCCGGCCGCTTCGACCGCATCCTGTTCGTCCCCCCGCCCGATCCGTCGGCGCGAGCGGCGATCCTGCGGTTGCAACTGCGCGGCAAGCCGGTGGCCGATGTCGATTACGAAGCCGTGGGCAAGAAGTGCGACGGCTTCTCCGGCGCTGATTTGAAAGCGGTGGTGGATCTGACCATCGAAGGCAAGTTGCGCGAAGCGATGAAAGCAGGCGTGCCCACGCCGATCCGCACGAAGGATTTGCTGGCCGCCGCCGGCGCGCAGAAAGCGACCACGCGGGAATGGTTCGCCACCGCCAAAAACTATGCGCTCTACTCGAATCAAGGCGGAACGTACGACGACATTCTGAAGTACATGAAGATTTAGCCCCCCGACCCATCATGGCCCTCTCCCCGCAACTTCAGAAGGCCCTCCTGCTCCACGAGCAAGGCCGCTACGCATTGGCCGAAAAGGAACTCCGCCAGCATCTGGCCTCCGTACCCACCGATGGCTTCGCGCATGGCGTGCTTGCCATCTGCCTCGCGGAGCAGGAACGGCGCGACGAGGCGGAACGCTCCGCCCGCGAGGCCATCGGCCACGCGCCCGATCTCGCCTTCACCCACTATGCCCTGGCCCGCATCCTCACCGATCGCAATCGGCTCGACGATGCCGCCACCGCCATCCAGGAAGCGATCGCGCTCGAGCCGGGCGATGCCGACTACCACGGCCAGCTCGCCGCCATCGAGTTCAACCGGCGGCGATGGCAGCTCGCCTTGGAAGCGGCCGAGACCGGCCTGCAATTCGCCCCGGAGCATGTCGCCTGCAACAACCTGCGCGCGATGGCGCTCGTGAAATTGGGCCGCAAGGCCGAAGCCGGCCAGACCATCGAGGCCGCCCTCGCGCGCGATCCCGACAATGCCCATTCGCACGCGAACCAGGGCTGGACGCTCCTCGAGCAAGGGAGGCGGCGCGAAGCGATGGATCATTTTCGCGAGAGCCTCCGGCTCGATCCGACCAACGATTGGGCCAAAGCCGGACTGGTCGAGTCCATCAAGGCCGGCAACCCGATCTACGCGGTGATGCTCAAGTATTTCCTCTGGATGCAAAAGCTCTCGGCGAACGTCCAGTGGGGCATCCTGATCGGCGGCTATTTCGGGAACCGGCTGCTCGGTTCGCTGGCCAGCAACAATCCGGAATGGGCGCCGTGGATCAATCCCGTTCGAATTCTCTACATCAGCTTCGCGTTGCTGACCTGGCTGGCCTATCCGATCTTTAACCTGATGGTCTTCCTGCATCCGTTCGGCCGGCACGCGCTCGACCGCGACCAACGCTGGCAGGCCTCGCTGGTGGGCATTTGCCTCGCCATCGCGCTGGTCTGCCTCACGGTGTCGCTCACCGTCACGGGAGCCGGAGGTTACCTCCTGTTGGCGCTCGTCTTCGGCCTGCTGGCCATTCCGGTCTCGGCCGTTTTCAACTGCACCGAAGGCTGGCCGCGTCAGGTCATGGCGGTGATCGCCCTGCTGCTCACGGCGGCGGGGCTCAGCATCGGCTCGCTTCTCTTCGTGTCGAAGAACTCCGTCCTGGCCGACCTGGGCAAAATATCGATGGCCTTCTTCTTCATCGGCGTGTTCGCCTCCCAATGGATCGCCAGCTGGCTGGCCACCCAGCGCCCGACACGATAGATGAAATCGCCGGGAAGGCGTGCGGTGGGCGGCGCGCTGGCAGTGCGGTTGGAATCAAGGCTGGCCTCTGCAAAAACTGGAAGAAGAAGCCTGCGGCCAGGTGCGAACGATTGAGTCATGCCAACTCGGTGAATAGATGGGTGTAATGGGGCAACCCATGATCCGGTTTTCCTTCACCCTCGCCCCATCCGATGGGGAGAGCAACGGGGTGAGGGGATTTTCTCCATTTGGCCAACCATCATCCGCAGTGGGTATCAGAGCGTTTTAGAGCCTGTCTGAAAATTCCGGCGGGGGTGGCGGCGAGGGATTTTGGCTGCGGCCGAGGCGGCCCGACCGGCGCATCCCCGCAGCGGGCTGTAACGGTCGGGCCAACGAAGGCCCCAGCCAAAAGACCCGCCGTCAGCCCTGCCGCAATTTTCAGACCGGCTCTTAACCCGAACTCCGAAATTCGAAGGCGTGAGATGCTGCAAGATGTTGCCCGGATAAGGCTTGAGGAGAAGCGAGGCCACCACGTTTCGCGAAGCGAACGTCTCTTCTCGGGAAACTGACTGGTGGGGCTTGGGAAGCCAATCTGAAGCGATCCGTCGAGCGTCGACGAAAGCCTTTGCCGGGCCAGAGATTGCGGCAGATCGCGCCTTCCAATTTCGGAGTTCGGGTTTAACCGGAGTGCGATTTAAGGTGTGGGACATGCTTCGGTGCAATCCGGTGCCTTTTCGGGGAGCACGCGCGCCCCCGCCGGCCGGTTTCCCCAAAGTCCCTGCCCTCGAACTCCGCTGCCGAGCTTTCTCACCCGGATTTAATCGCACCCCGGGCTGAAGTTCACTCTGGCCAGTGGCATGATGGGCATAAGTTATGCTGTCTTTCCGGCGTCCATGAATCATTTCGTCCCAGCCAACCTCCATCGTGCCTGCGTTTTATGAAGCACCTGCTCCCTCTCCTGCTCTTCGTGTTCCTGCCTGTGGCCGCCTTCGCCCAGGGCCAGGTGAATTTCAACAACTACGTGCCCGGAGCGACCCCGCCGGTGAATGCCCCAATCACGTTCTCCTACGGAGCCGGCGTGGGATCAGAACCAGGCATGAAGGCTCAGCTATTCTTGGTGGGTGCGGGGAATGCCAGGACGGCGG
The DNA here is from genome assembly GCA_964478815.1 of uncultured Verrucomicrobiota bacterium. Lineage (GTDB taxonomy): Bacteria > Verrucomicrobiota > Verrucomicrobiia > Limisphaerales > SXQI01 > DASVNK01. The sequence goes on along the minus strand of CAYZKY010000133.1, from coordinate 1,335 downwards.
TCGGGGAGGTGACGACATTCCGAACAAGCCCTCCCGCGGCGCAAGGCTACATTTACGGCATTACCGTGGTCGTTCCTGGGATTGACGTCGGGCAAGCGGCGACGTTCGTTGTGCGGGCATGGGGCGGTGCATTATATGAGTCATCGACAATCTATTGGGAATCCTTTCCGGTCACAATTACGCTGGGTGGTGGCACATCCGTTCCGGCAGATCTAGTTGGTCTCCAACCATTTCAGGTTCCTATAATTCCCGAACCCTCCACCATGGTGCTCGCTGCGTTCGGTGGCGGACTATTCCTGATGCAGCGACGGCAATACAGAGCTGTCCAAAGTAACGCATCGGTGACACGATGAATTTATGAACAAGCCCTTCGCAATCTTGCTGAGCGCAATTTCGGCGGCAACGGCCTTTGCCCAAGGCCAGGTCAACTTCAACAATTACGTGCCCGGAGCAACCCCTCCGGTCAATGCCCCTGTAACCCACAACGAATTGGGTTGGCCTGGGGCGGGATCGATCCCAGGCATGAAGGCTCAGCTATTCTTGGTGGGTGCGGGAAATGCCAGGACGGCGGTCGGAGATATCGCGACGTTTAGGACCAGCCCAGCCGCAGCGCAATATTACATCAACGGAATCACGGTCGTGATTCCCGGCATTGACGTAGGTGGGTCGGCGACGTTGGTCATGCGGGCCTGGAATGGAGCCACATATGAAGCATCGCTCCGGTATGGGGAATCCGCGCCGGTCACCATCACTCTCGGGGGCGGCACTTCCGTCCCGGCGGACCTCACCGGACTCGAAGGTTTTAGCGTAGGGCCGTTGCCCGAACCTTCCTTCTTCGCGCTGGGCCTGCTCGGAGGCGCGATCTTCCTGCTCTGGCGACGCCAATCCAGCCGGTAACCATCCGCGCCATCGGAAGTGGCGGTCACCCGCCCATTTCCGGGGAGTGCTCGCGCCCTCGCGTGCCGTCATCGGCACTCGGTCAGCGAAAGAGCGCATCGACATCGACCTGCGGCCCAACACCAAACCTCCGCTTGCGCCTCCGCCTCCCCGGCGGTATCCATTACCCATGATCGCGAACCCCAACTCGCGGTCGCCCGGATCGATTCCGAACAACAGGCGCGACACCCTCGCCCCTCCTGTTCCGATTCTCCCCCACGCGACCCCGCCGAACCGCCGTGTCCCTTCCGGGAACAGCCTCGGAGGCTTGACCCATCCCCTCACCGCGCGGATCGTCCCAATCGGCTCTTCGCTATTTGCTATCTCCGTGCCTCCGTTGCTCTGTGGTGAGCTTCCTCGCCCCCGAAACTCGAGAGCCTTGTCAAAAACCGCCCACCC
>CAYZKY010000132.1:0-18245 GCA_964478815.1 uncultured Verrucomicrobiota bacterium | reverse complement strand
CAAATGAGGACATACGCGGATGCTCCGGGATCGTGGTGTTGCCGAAACCGTGGACCAAACGAAGCATGTTCGCGTCTGCTGATTGGCCGTGGAGATTCCGCGTGGCCGACCTGTTCGCGGACGAAGTCTGTCCGCGGACATTCTGCGGACAGTGCGCGGACATTCCTTGGCTGCGGATCGGTCGCGGCTGCGTCGTGCCGCTGGATGTGGACTGACTGCGGACATGGACATTCCGTTGGAAATGCCACGGAGATGGACATTTTGCCGCTCTCCCAAGGTCGCGGATGCGGCCCGGACACGTCCAAATCGAGGTCGATTCCGTGGCCGCTATAATGCGCTCTTGCGTATCCATTGCGCGGACATTCCGCGCGCGCTCCGCGACTGGTTCGCGGACGCGAAAACCTAACGAAAGTTAGGGGTAGGGCGTGCCCTGTGTTAAACGGGATTTCCATAGCGGCGGGTTTGCGTCTGCGGTTGGCTGAGTTCCTGTGCCCACCGACGGAGTTCCGCGACGCTTTCCTCGATACTCGCCAGCCGTTCGACGATGCGGCTCTTGGTCAGGCGAAGGTGGCGTTCTTGGGAACTTTCCGGCGCGCTCTTGCGAACCTCATCGCTGTCTGCCGCGTCAATGGATTGGCGCAAGGACTCCAGAACTCGGATGGCAGCAGCAATCTCGCGTTGAGTGGGTTGAACCATGACATCCTCCATTCAAACTCGAACGCCGCGCGACTTCTTGTGCGCGAGTTCCTGCCGGTGGCCGGGCCGTCGTTGAGGCAGCCATTGCGCCCGGTTCACTTGCTCGCGGCTGACTGGATGCGCCCAAGGCTCGCCGAAACCAAGTCGTGCGGCGGCTTCCTCGGCGGCGAGTTTGGTCGGCGCTTCAACGACAGTGCGCAACGGATCGCCCACCGTGCGCGCGTGTTCCCGGTCGGTGTGATAGATGCCCCAGAGCTTGCTGGCATCGGTGGCGGTCTCGTTCATGCCCGCAGTCAAACAGGAAGCCGTCCTGCGAAGATGTATCACATACACAAAATGCGCGGACAGTCCGGGTAGTGTCCGGGGCGTGGTCACAGCGAAGACGCAATACAGCCTCACGAACGCGAAGGGTTACTTCGAGGAACACCTGTGCGTTGGTGATTATTATGACGAAGGCCAGCGCGTGTCGGGCGAGTGGTTCGGTGTGGGCGCGCACAGGCTGGGATTGTCCGGGAAAGTCCGCGCCGAGGAATTCCTGCGGCTCTGCGAGAACCAACATCCGGGCACGGGCGAGAAGCTGACGCAGCGGCTCAAGACCACGCGGCGAGATGGTGATGACATCACGGCGAACCGGCGCATCTTTTACGACTTCACCTTCTCCCCACCGAAGTCCGTTTCGCTGGCGGCACTCGTCGGCGGTGATGAGCGCATTCAGGAGGCACATTCGCGGGCCGTTCGGTCGGCATTGAAGGAGTTTGAGGCGTTTGCCGCGACTCGTGTCCGCACAAAGAATTCCGTCAGCGACCGCATGACCAGAAACTTTGTCGCCTCCCTGTTCACGCACGATACGTCGCGCGCGCTCGATCCACACGTCCACACGCATTGCATCGTATTCAATGCGACGTTTGATCCGAAGGAGAAGCGTTGGAAGGCGCTTCAGAATCACGAATTGCTGCGGGCACGGAAGTTTACCGAGAACGCTTACTACCACGAACTCGCGCGGGAACTTCGCAGCTTCGGCTACGGCATCCGAAATCGAGCGCGTGGCGATTTCCAAATCGAGGGCGTTTCGGATGAACTCTGCGACCGATTCTCGAAACGGCACGCGGAGATTGATGGGGCGCTGGAGAAGTTGCTTCGGGAGAAGCCGGAACTTGCTCAGGGCAATCTGAAAGACCTTCGTGAGAACCTGGCGACGGCGGAGCGGGCGCGGAAACAAAAAGACCTGAAGCGGGACGAATTGCGGAGTTTGTGGGACGCTCAGTTGACGCGCGAAGAACGCCGGACGCTGGGAACGCTTCAGCGGCAGTCCGCGCCGCGTCCCTCGGATGCCAGCCGGGTGTCCCTGCGCGAAGCAGTGGAGTGGGCGGAGGAGCACTTGTTTGACCGGCACTCGGTCGTTCCAGAATGCCAGGTTTGGCAGGAGGCTCTCGGTCGGGCGCGCGGCGGTGATTTCCCACTTTCCGAACTCAAGGGCCTCACGGATCGGCAAGGTTACATTCGCAATGAAGCTCGTCCTGGGGAAGTGACGATGCGCGACGTGTTGCTGCGCGAATGGGAAATCGTCCGTATCGCGAAAGACGGCGCTGGGGAGCGTAGTCCGCTCGTTGAGGGTGCGATACGCGTCAATTCAAAGCTGGATGACGACCAGCGGATCGCCCTCGAAGCGCTGTTGGGTTCGACGAATCTCGTCTCGGTCTTTCGCGGCGGCGCAGGCACGGGCAAGAGTTTTGTCCTTCGCGAACTGGTCGCGGAAATTCGCAAGGGTGGAAGGAGCGCCGTAGTGCTCGCCCCTCAACGTCAGCAAGTCGTGGACATGGAGAAGACGGGATTCCCGTCGCCGCAAACGGTAAGCAGTTTTCTGAAACGAGGCGAACTTGGCCAAGGCGCGGTCGTGCTGGTGGACGAAGCCGGCCAGATTGGCGGGCGGCAAATGCTCGAACTGATGCGGCTCGTGCGCGAGCGGAAGGGCCGGTTGATTCTGTCCGGCGACACGCGACAACACGGGCCAGTCGAGGCATCGGATGCGCTGGTTGCCATCGAGCAGCATTCCGGCGTTAAACCGGTCGAGTTGCATCGCATCCGCCGCCAAGACCCGGCGTTGGCGCGTAACCACGAGGAACGAATGCGGATCGAAGGATACCGCGCCGCCGTCGAGGCTGCCGCGAACGGGGACTTGCCGAAATCGTTTGCGCGATTGGAGGCCATCGGCGCAGTGCTGCCCTGTGGTCTGGGTGAACAGGCGGACAAACTGGCTGACGAATTCTTCAAGCTGACGACGGGCGGTGCTTCCACTGTCGTCGTGTCGCAGACATGGAGCGAAGTCCATCGCGTGAACTCAAAAGTGCGCGATGCGCTAAAATCGAAAGGGTTGCTCGGCGCGAACGACACGCCAATTCAGGTCTTGGACAAACTGGACTTAACGAACGCGCAAAAGCGAGACGAGCGGTTCTATCCGCCGGAGGCTGTGCTTGTCTTCAATCAGAAGGTGCGTGATGCCGAGCCGGGCGCGAAAGGCAAACTCGCTGGTATCCTGAAGTCCGGTTTGTTGATCGAGGTTGGGGGAAAGTTCGTTGCTGTCTCAAACCGGCTGCTCGACCGAATCTCCGTTTGTCTGGAACGGGAGATTCAGGTTTCACCCGGCGACCGCTTGCATGTGAAAGCCAACCGCAGGCTCGCTTCCGGGCCGCGAGTGACAAATGGGGAACTCGTCACAGTGAAATCGGTGAGAACCGATGGCGGAGTCGAGTTGACCGACGGTCGAGTGCTGGATGCGAGCTTCCGAGAGTTTCTGCCCGGCTACGCCGTCACCTCCTACGGTTCGCAGGGGAAGACGGTGGATTACGTTTTGTTCTCCGATTCCACCATCAAAGCCGCGACGAATGCGCAGCAATGGTATGTATCCATCTCGCGCGGTCGTCGCGGCATCCGCATCTTCACGCCGGATAAGGAACAACTCCGCGAGAACATCCTGCGCTCCGGCCATCGCCCGCTGGCGCTCGAACTGGCGGGCGGGATTCGGCCACGGAACACATCGCCGCTCTGGCGACGGCTTCGGGGACGTTTACTGCGCTTTGGACGCACGGCGGTCGCGAACCTTCGTCGCGTGAATTTCCTCCGCCCGAGAACCCAACCAACCGCATCACACCATGAGCATCAAAGCACCCGAATGTTGGGCGAGTGACGCTTCGGCCAAGCTGCTTCGCATTGAAGTCAGCCCCGAAAAGTCGCTCCTCCTGAAATTCGACCAACTCATCCACGCCGAGTTCGACAATGCTGAGAAGGAACAACGCCTTCACCTGTTCTTTGCTACGCACGAAGTCGTTATCCGCGGTCACGCGTTGCGGCGAATCGAAACTGCGTTGCAGCGATTGGAACTTTCCTACCTCGCCGCTGTGCCTGCCAGCTATCGCGCCACGCTCGCGGACGGTCAGCCCGTCGTCCGCGAGATCGTCGTCACGAAGGTAGCGGATACCGCGAATGGCGAGGATCGTGAAGCCGAATAGGGTGGCGCGGCGTGGTGGTTTGTGATGCCAGGAATGATGCCGTCTGTGTCCTGCCGCGCTTCACTTGCCGCGCCAGGAGGGCGGAATAAAGCGGATTGTCGGCCACGCCCTGTCTCCGTTACCATTCGCGGCACATCACGCATGGATATTTTCCAGGTTCACCGGCAGGTCATCGACGACTACGCGAGTTACATCCGTAGATTCGTGTCCATCGCCGATGAAGAACTCCAGTCGAAGGTGGAGCAGCACTTGCGGGATGCGGGATAACATTTGAAAGTCCGTTATGTCAACTGGCACACGATTCTACAACTGGCGTGAAGGTGACCGCAGCGAGTATTTGGCCATTTATCTTCTCTCCGCCTTGGGACTCGTCACTCAAGTCCCACGGCAAGAGGACATCGGTTTTGACCTGGTCTGCAATCTCGCGGAGCAGGAGTCAGGCATCCTGAGCTTTCGTCACCATTACCTCGTGTCGTTGAAGTCAGCCTCCACGCCCCGCGTTGTGCTCGCGCCTCCTGAGTCGAAAGAGGATGACCCCAATTACAGCGAGCACTTCAACTGGCTGTTCCACCTCGAATTGCCGTTGATGCTCGGTGTCGTTGACAAGAAAAAGCAGGAGCTGGCACTCTATTCCACACTGCCTGCATGGTTTCTGTATCACGAGCGGCTTAAGGAATGCGGTATCATCGAACTTGTTCCGCACCCGAGCGACAGCGGAGAAAAGCAGCTTGGCGTTGATCGTCCAAAGGATTGTGGAACTGAGACGAAAGCCGGGGGGCGGAAGCGCTTCGAGATTCATCTGGGGTTTCCGATAATGGTACTCAGTGTTAGCGAGCTTCAAGACAAGGATCTCCTAAATAGAAAGAAGCATTCACTCCGCAGAGCTATCGATTTAGGCACACAAAGCGCTCGGTTCGCCCGGATGGAAACTCCTTTCTTCTGGTGGTTCAACGTCACCATCCCAACAGGTTTCGTTTACGAGAAAACAAACCCGGACGGTTACAATGGCGGCGTCGCTTGGCTCGTTGGAGCCTGTCGAAACGCCGATCAACTTGGGCAGATGATGGCTGGACTTGCGCCGGGACTGATGTCGGCGGCGCTATTGTTCAAGCAAGCGAACAAGCCGGAGTTGTTGAAATCACTTCGGGACGCAATGCGCCTCCTTCCGGATGGGAGTGTGCCGCCTGAAGTGCAAAAGGCGCTGCCTGAAATCTACACCTAAAACATCCATTCCATGAGCGCAGTTTCAGACGCATTGAAAAGCCTTCTGAACCGAATCCAACCAACCGGTGGGGAGAAGGCGGCTGCGGAAAGGCATTTCGAGACGGTCAAGACGCGACTTGAAACGGTGTTCGCCGCGAAGAAGTTCCCCAAGGCTGGCAGCTTCAGTCGGGGGACGTTTATTCGAGGGCGAAGCGACGTGGATGTGTTCGCACAGATACCGCTCGACGAAATTTGGTGGGGCAACGAATGGAAGTCTTCCAACACCATCCTCGACAAATTTCGCCGAGAGATTGCGGCGCGCCTGCCGAACACCAAGGTTGGTCGGGATGTTCACGCCATTGTGGTCGAGTTCAGTGATATGGATATTGATGTAGTTCCTGCAGCTTGGGGTGGATTCTCCAAGGAATACAAACGCCCGCTCTACTACATCCCAAACGGAAACGGCGGTTGGATGATCACCAGTCCTGATATTCACAACGGCTACATCGCGTTGAAGAATCAGGAAAGCGGGGGGAAACTTCGGGCGGTTGCGCAGCTTTTCAAGTTCTGGCGGGTTTGCCGCAACCCTCCGATCCCGATTTCCTCGTTTCACATTGAGATGGTGCTGGCGAGCGAGGGGATTTGCACCGGGATAAAAAGCTATGCCGAGTGCATAACGGAAATGCTGCAAAAAATGGCGGAACGGGATTGTGCCGGGATTCTCGATCCCTACCGCATCAGCGGCAACATTGCCGCGACGAAATCTGAGGTGCAACGCGCGGCAGCGTTGGCGTCTGTGAAAAGCTCCCGCGATCAGGCGAAGGCCGCGCTCTCCGACGAGCGCAACGGGCGAATGGAAGATGCGGTGCGGCGCTGGGATTACGTTTTCAACTACAAGTTATTCCGATGAGCCAGCCCGAAACCCTCTGCGATATTCCTGCAAAGCAGAACAGCGAATGTTCGCTGAAGCACATTGCCGCGTGGACGCATCTTTACGGGCACGCGAAGGTCGTGGCCGGTTGGCAGTTCGTGTTTTCCGTCCCATTTGCCCTGGCAATGTCGTTGATTGCCTTGGGTTGGCCCACCGCGAAGGTCGTTACCACACCCCTCTCGCTGCTTTTCGGGTGGATTGACGTCCTCTGCCTGGATCGCATCCAAACCAACCGCAAGAAAACAGCGGCAAAGATGCAGGAGGAGTTTGACTGCGAGTTGTTCGGCCTGGGTTGGAACGAGATTCGATGTTCCGCCCCGCCTGAAACAGAGGTTCTCAACAGCGCGGCTGAAGCCTTTCAACGCAAACCGGCCAAGGCCAACCATCGGGATTGGTATCCAGTGGTGGTGGGACAATTGCCTTTGCCGCTCGCCCGGCTGATTTGCCAACGTGCCGCTGTGTGGTGGGACATGGCCCAGCGAAAAAAGTATGCTCACCGGCTCATCGCGGTCGTTGCCGTCTTGATTGTTGGCGTGGTCGCGGTTTCCATTACCGCAGACCAGCGCGTCCGGGACATGGTGCTTTCGGTTTATTTGCCAATCGCCCCATCAGTGGTATGGGCGGTCAGGGAATACATCAGGCAAACGGACGCAGTTGCGGCATTGGAAAAACTCAAAGCTCAAATCGAGAAGATTTTCGGAGAGGCGATTTCCGGCAAACGGCGCCTCGACGAAGTGGGGCTGCTTTCCCGGAACGTGCAGGACATGATTTTCGATGGCCGGTCACGGAATCCGCTGTTTTTCGATTTCATCTACAATCGGTATCGGCCTGAACACGAATTGCGAATGAACGAGAAGGCCAAGGAGATGGTGGAGGACGCCCTGGCGAAACGGAAGCAATGGGCAGGTGGATTGTGAAGCATGAACATCGACTACGTTTCGGAAGGATTTCCAAGTCCGGGGCCGGTGACAAACGGCTCGGACTCGTTGTCGGTGACTTGGGATGACTTGCTGTGGGCTGCCGTCACGGTCGGGCGGCCAAGCCGCTACTACGCCTTTCGTCACGGAACTTCATCGCTCTACGAAGCCCTGTTTCGCATCTCCGCTCTCCGCATGACGGTCGAGCAGTCCTCGTCGAAAGCGTGGCGACTGCGCCGCACGCCAGCCGCCCGGAGTCTCGACCCGTCCGAGAAAGGGGCGGTGAACTATTTTCTGGGGCTGACGCTCTGCAAGCTGTTTGCGGAAAAATGCCTCGATGCTCCTTGGTTGCTTCACCTCGATGTGTTTCGTGACCGGTTGAATCCCGGCTTGCTAAGTGGTCGGTCCCGCCCGGATTTGGTCGGGCGGACCCGTTCGGGCGAATGGGTGGGGATGGAGTCGAAAGGGCGTGTGAGTCCACCGAGCGCCCCTTGCAAGGACAAGGCGAAGCAACAAGCCGAGCGGCTGTTTTCCATCAATGGGAAACAGGTGAAGTATCGCATCGGCGGTTTCGCCTATTTCAAGGACGACGTATTGCGGTTCTTCTGGCGTGACCCGCAACCGGACGGCGTTGAGCCGCCGAACCCGATTCGCCTCGATATAACTGAAGATGACATCTGGAAAGACTACTACCTGCCGATCCTTGAAATCGTCAAAGCACAGCCAGTCGCCGCCACCCACGCGGACGTTCCCATTCCGATCAAGGAGGCCGACCTGGGTGTCCGGGTCGTGCCGGAAGTGATGCGGCTGATGAGCGCAGAGAAATGGAAAGAAGCCGGTCACTGGTGTCTGGAGCACAAGTCCGAACTCGCCCAGCAGGAGGCCCACGGCGATGGCGTTCAGATCATCGCCGGCCAGTCGTGGACGAAGCCATTCGAGGATAGGGTCGAGTGAGCCAGACTTGACCACGAGCACCGCACGCAGGGGGTTGTGTGGTGCGAACTTGTGAGCCTGGCCTGATTCGGGTTTCATGGGGCAGGCATCGGAAGACCCGACCGGGCTTCGGACCACATCTTATGAGCGAATTGTATTTGAACGGATTCAGGGTGGGATTCTCCCGGAGCGAATTCACCGCGCAGGTGCGTACGATGCCCGACAACCAGGAGTTCAAGCCGCTCCGTGAGAAGTTGAGGAGCGAGTGGTTTCTCTACTGGCAGGAGGGCGTTTGTTATGGTCTGCCAAGGACGCCCAGCCCGGCCACTCCATTTGGGGAGCTGAAGACCCTGAAATGCGCGGACCACCTGAAATTGATCGCCGCCCGGATTCACGAAGTATTGCCGGAGAAATTCCCGCAGTATGAGGCGTTTCGCCGCCGACCGTTCACCTTTCGTGGCAAGAAGGAGGAGATGGTCGCAGCAATCCAGACCGTGATCAAAGGGCTGCCGCCAGTCGTCAGCGGGTTCAGGATTCATCCCAAGTTTGAGCTGGACGCCCGGCTGATTGAATTGCGCGAAGGGGCGCTGGAGGTCGGCTTGTTTCTGACGGTTTCCACGAGTTGGGTAATCGCGGCCTCATTGGATGAACTGATCGCGGCGGGAGTGAATGTGGAAGGCTTGTACGTCGTGCGGCGCAATCCTCAACCGGAGGAGCGGCGGCTCGTGGGCCGGATTCGGCAGGTCACGGGTCAGAAGGTGTTCCTGTCGGATTCGTTCGACGGAGTGGAATCGGTCTTTGCCGATGACGTGATGCTGGAAGGGTCGCGCGCTTCTTTCAGCCAATGCTTAAGGCAGATTCTCGGTGGCCGCTACGAGAGTTTTGAGCGGGAGCGCCAGATACAAGAGGCCAAGTGCCTCACCGGGCCGGCCCTCGACGCGATGATAACGCGGATGGGCGGTTACCTTGCCAAGGCGTCGCCGGTGGCGCTTTGTCCGGGCCTCGATTGCACATTCGGCGAGCGCATCGCCATCGAGAACGTCGGTTCATACAAGACGTTCGTCGTGGCACCTCCCGTCGAGTATTGCTTCGATGCGGCTCGCAGCAAGCGGCACAAATACGCGTGGCTCGGCCTGGATCGGTTTGGCCCGTTCAGCCGCGATGCGTTCGCCCGCAAGTCGCCGCGGGTGCTCGTCGTATTTCCAGATTCGGTGCAAGGCGTGGCCGAACGATTTCTTCGCTACTTCCGGGATGGCATCAATGTCGAACACGGCAATTCCGCATATAGTGGGGGATTTGCCACGAAGTTTGGCCTCGTCAATCCGGAGTTTGTGTTCTGCCGTGTGCCGTGGCTGGCCAAACCCAGCGCGACGCCGGCGCAAGTGTATCGAAAGGCATTGGAGGATTTCCTGAGCGCCAACGGCAACTTCGACGCCGCCATCGTGATTGTATTGAATGAGCACGAAAAACTTCCCGATGCTGACAATCCTTATCTTCACTCCAAGGCGGTGCTGTTGATGGCTGGCATTCCAGTTCAGGCCGAGCGGGTTTCAACCATCGCCCAGCCTGAAACTGGATTGCAGTATTCACTCCAGAACATTTCCGTGGCTCTCTACGCCAAGCTGAACGGAATTCCGTGGACGGTGGACCACGATCTCACGATTGCCGACGAGTTGGTGATCGGCGTGGGCACCTGCGAGTTGTTGGAGAATCGGTTCGTCGAGAAGCAGCGATTCATCGGGATTACAACGGTGTTTCGCGGAGACGGAAACTACCTATTGTCGAATCTTTCCTCGGAATGCAGCTATGAGGATTATCCGGCGGTGCTTGAGAAATCGACGGTCGAGATTCTTCAAGAAATCAAGCGACGGAACGGCTGGCAAAAGGGGGACACGGTTCGCGTGGTGGTCCACTCGTTCAAGCCGCTGAAAAATGTGGAGGTCGGAGAAATCATGAAACGGTGCGTTGAAACGGTCGGGAATGAGCAGAACATCGAATTCGCGTTCCTCACGGTGACGCAGGAGCACGCGTTCATGGTCATGGACAAGGAACAGACCGGCATTCCCGTGAAGGGCAAGCGAGACGTGATGAAGGCGGTCTATGTTCCGGCTCGGGGATTGATTTCGCAGCTTGGAGGCTTTACTCGGCTGCTTTGCACGAACGGCCCGGAACTCATCAAGCGGGAACTCTCGCCTCTGCCTGCGCCGTTGCTAATCCACATTCACCCTGAATCCACATACAGGGATCTGGCGTCACTTTCGGAGCAAGTCCTCAAGTTCACCTCCCTGTCCTGGCGTTCAACCCTGCCGTCCAAGCTGCCGGTCACGATTTACTACTCCGACCTGATTGCGGGCCTCTTGAGCCGCTTCAAGAACGTGCCCGATTGGTCGCCGGCCATGCTCAACGTCAAGCTGCGCGCGAGCAAGTGGTTTTTATGAGCGCAGAACTTTCGCAAAGTCTTGCCCGCGATCTGGCGGTCATTCGGGAGTTCCTTCGCGCCAACGTGGCGTCGTTGTCGCCAGAGTTGGGCTTTGCGGCATACGTGTTCGATCGGTCGAACGCGAGTCCTCCCTTTTCGTTTGCGACCAGTGCTACCGCTCTCGAACCCAAACGGCTCGATCAGGCACCCATCTTGGCCGCAACGGGCTTCTTTCTCGCCATCAAGTCCTCAACGATTGATAAGCCGACGAGCGAAGCATGGGCGGCGGCGTTTCAGCGCTTGTCGAAACGCGACCCGTTTCCCTCCGACCGGGCGTCCTTCGCATATCGCCCCTTGGAAGTGGTGGGCATAGCACTCGGAATGGCCGGTTCAGCGAACATTGATTCCGAGTCCAGGGACTGGTTCAAGGGAGTGTTGAGTCGATTGCAGAGTCAACAGCCGGCGAACCTCTGGGATGCTTTGCTCTACGCAGTTGCTCGCGCTGGCGCTGAATTGCCAGTGAACTTCGACGCCGTCGGGAGAATGGATCGTCTGACGACAGCCGAGCTTGCTTTGTTGCGTTGGGTGAACGGAGCGTTTGAGAGAACCTCGATTACCGCGATACCTGCCGAGAGCGAACCGGCGCTGGATCGAATCTTACTCGAAAGCAGCCTTAAAACTCCTCCTGCACCACGCGACTTGGCGGAAGCGGCCGTGCTCCACATCTCCCTTACCGCTGCCATCGCCGCACGCCTCGAATCCGCTCTTGCTGAGACGTGGCAGGTAGGTCGCCCGACAAAAGACGCGGTCGCAGTGATTGAAACCATCTGCCGACGATTTCCTTTCCTCGTGAAGCAACTCGGGACACGACACGATAAGCGCCCTCCATTGCTGGTGAAGGATGAGTACGATGTGCAAGATTTGTTGCACGGCCTCTTGAGGCTGCACTTCGACGACGTGCGTCCCGAGGAGGTCACACCGAGCTATGCCGGCAGTTCGGCACGAATGGACTTTCTGCTCAAGGCGGAAAAGGTCGTGGTCGAAGCCAAGATGACCCGGAAGACTCTCGGTCAAAAAGAAGTGGTCTCTCAGCTCACCGAAGACGTTGCACGCTACCGCACGCACCCCGATTGTCAGACGCTAGTTTGCTTCGTGTACGATCCGGGCGGGTACTGCAAAAATCCTGTGGCGCTGGAGAACGATGTCTCCTCGAATACCCACGGACTTGCGGTGAAGGTGATCGTCGCGCCGCACGGGCTGTAACCAGAGGAAACGGGGGGAAGCATCTGGTTTCTGCGCAGTTTGAGGCGCATGGAGAGTGCCAGTAAAAGTGCCAGTGAACCGCCTCCGCAGTGCCAGTGAAAGTGCCAGTAGGCGGGTAGTTCCTGAGTAGTAAGCGAGTAGTTGCGTTTAGTCGGTGCGTGCTGCGGAGTGCTTGACGCACACGAAGAAACCATTGAATCTATGGGTGCTTGAAGCATCTAGGATGCTTCGCGCCTCTGGTGGCGCGAGTTGCGACAATTGGGCAAACGGAACCACAAGTTCCAGTGAGTGCCCGATTCCGACCCTCGCCTCCAATTCGAACTGTTTGAGCAGCAACGAATTGCGAGACCAAGGGGTCCCTGTGGACACCGAAACGGACACCGAATTGGTGACTCCGTAGGAACTTTCGGTAACGGGAATTAACTCTCCCGCTACTGCATCACGCTTCGGAATCGGCTTCTCTATCATCGCGGTTACGTGAAGCCGATGAAAACACGTTTCCGTTTGATCCGTCGTGGGGTGCGCGGAGGAGCCTTCTACTGCGTCGATACGCAGACTGGAAAGAGAACCAGCCTTCGAGGGGCGAACGAAGCCGAGGCGCGCCAAATTCTCGAAGCCAAAAACCAAGCGGAGCGCCAGCCCGTCCTGAATCTTCAAATCGCCAAGGCTTACCTCGCGGGGAGCGATAGCGGGCTTACCAAACGCACCTGGAAAGAAGCCATCGAAGCGCTGACCGAGACCAAGCTTGCCGCCAATCGCGAACGCTGGGAGCGGGTGGTGAAAGACCGGGCGCTCACTCCCCTTTGGGGGCGCGTCATCATCGAGACCCCGTGCGAAGTGCTCCTCAAAGCCCTCCAAGTGGGAACCATTTCCACGAATGTCTTTTTGCGCCGCCTCCACAATTTCTGCGTGGACATGAACTGGCTTCCGTGGCCCCTCATTCCCAAACGACGCTGGCCAGCGGTCCGTTTTAAGGACAAACGGGCCATCACGCTGGAAGAGCATGTGCGCATCGTTTCCCGCGAGAAAAACCCGGAGCGAAATGCTTTTTATCAACTCGCCTGGCACTTGGGAGCTTCGCAATCCGACCTGGCTCACTTGCAAGCGGAGGATGTCGATTGGCCGGCCCGAATCATTTGTTTCATGCGCATGAAGACGCGCTGGCGGGGGCAGCAGCCTCCGCAAATTCGATTTGGCGCGGAGGTTGAAACGATTCTGGCGACGCTGCCGCAGAGCGGCCCCCTCTTTCCCTATTTGCAAACCGTTCGCGCAGGGGATCGGGCGACTGAGTTCAAACAACGATGCACGGGCCTTGGCATTGAAGGCGTGACGTTGCACTCGTATCGGTATGCCTGGGCTGAGCGCGCGAAAACCTGCGCTTACCCGGAGCGGTATGCGCAAATGGCTTTGGGGCACAACAGCAAGGCCGTCCACCGGGCGTATGCGAAGAAGGCACAGGTGACGCTGCCGCCGCTCGAAGAATACGAGCGGCATCATTCGAAGGCCCTGCCCATAGGGGTGATGGAGGAGCTGCTCCTCTCTATCGAACCGCAAGCAAGTCTCTGCCTGTTTCCAGGCGAATCTCTACCAACTCAACCGATACAAACGGGACCGTTTCATGAAACCATAAAACGGTAGAATCATTGTTCCACTGACGGAGACCACGTTCCAATCTTAGATGTGCGCTCGGCCTCAAAGAGCAGTTCCAGAGTTATGCTATGTCTCTCTTTGCGGAAAGATGGGGGGCGCTCATGAACTCAGCATTCACCGCTACGTTCGAATGCTGGTTCTGGAGAGGGCTCGCGTGAAGGTTCTACAAAACACGCTTTCGGACGGCGATTTCCGAATGGCCATTCATGCCGCACTCGATTCGCCCCGGCGTTACGCCTTATTGACCATGCCATTGTTCCGAGCGTATCGTTTACTGATTGTGCTCAATATGTTCAACTTCGCCAGCACATCCCCGCTGTCATCTTGGGTGAGGTTCGACGATGCATGCGGATCATGTGCGCTTTCAGAGCCAGCAGTTCTTGTGGAGGGGTCTCTTCAGTGCGACCAAATAAACAACGACTGAAGATCTGATCGCTCTCCGACCTCCAAAAAGGGTGCTCCTTATAACACCACGTAGCCCGTTGCAATAAAGGCGACCTAGAACACGTGATTTATTGCCGAGGTTAAAATCTGCGTGACGAGCGCGGCCAGTAGTGGTGATAAGATGGTAAGGGCGGTTTTAATGATTGGTGTTGCTGCCGGGTCGTTGATTTGCATAAGTAGCGGAGTATTTCCGCCAGCGATTGGTGCTCCGTGTACTAAAAGTTGCCGACCTGTTTCCTTTAAACCAGACATACAGGGCAGATAAACCGCTATCAGCATTCCTGAGTATACAACGCCTGCGATGGTCGCTAAAACCTGCGCGTGGTAACGAACCTCAGACTGCAAAAGAGGATGAACGTGGAAGCTGCTGAGGGTATAGAGAAGATATACCTGAAATACTCCTCCGACCAGTGTGGCTGCTGCCAGTTGAAGCAAGGAAAGGAACGAGTCGCTCGCTCGCTCAAAATCGTCTACGAGATTTTTTCCGGGCGGACCCCCTCCGTGTGAAGGAATCTCGAGGGAGATCCTCCCCGCCTCGAATAAGATTATGCAACTAGTGAAAGCGATTGCAAGAATCCCGAGTTTTGAGAGAACAGCCAAATATCCGGAAATGGCTCTTATACGGATCAGCGATGGTTTGGTTTGCTGCAAGGGAGGAAAGATGATCGGCGGACTCTGAACGGACGTGATGCCAGCAGAATCGTCTTTAAACAACAGTTGTGTACCAAAGAGGGGATTGTTTGCATTTTCCATGCTCGCCACCAACTCTTCAACAGCTTTTCCGCCGCCGATGTTGGAGATCGACTTCGGCTCCACGCTGGACCACGTGATGAATCCCACGGCAATGACTGCGGCAACAAAGAGGGTACTCCATGTTCCGAGACCGAGGAGTCGATCTGCAATGCGCAGACCCTGCGCAACCACAACGAATGAGAGAAATCCGAAGATTAGAGCGGAAGACGCCCAGAAGAGTCTAGCGGTGAGCTCCATTAATAGTGGACTGTGTCTGGCCTGAAGGGTTCCTGCATAGAAAGGAGGTTTTATTTCCTTTTGAGAGGCCTCCTGTCCGCCTGTTGTAAAACTGAGGTCTGGGCTTCGGCCGCCGCGAATTTGGTCAGGGACCGGAAGCTTGATGGTCGAATCCGTCAAACTTGTTCGGATCAGCACATTCTGATTCTGCGAAGAGCTTGCGGCAAGGTTCGTGGCGTTGATGAGAACATTCGTCCTGACTTCGGCCCAATCGAACTGATCGAGGCGAATGCTTCTAGAACAAAGCAAAAACATCCCAAAGAAAACGCAAAGGCAAAGAAACGGTGTGGTAGTCCAAAAGCTGAAAGCTCTCATCCTCATACAAAATCGATTCCGAGTTGGCTCAAGACTCGATCAATGGGGTTGATCAGCGCAAAACTTGAGGAAACCGCGAAAAGAAGGCCGACTGGCTGGAGGCTCGTTGCATCGATGACGAGCGAGCCGGAGTCTCCACCGGCTCCAAATGCTCCGTTGAAGCCTTGAACGAGAATCTGCTCGACGAAACCGAATGTCCCTTGCGGATAGCCAACCTGGAAGTCCGCCGAGACATCCGTTACAATCCCTAGAGTGACATTCGGGCTGACGGAACCGGATTTCTTTACCGTCTGATGTTGAAAGGCCGCCATTGGAGTTGGATTTATGCGTCCAATTCCATTCAACACAGGCAAAAAGTCATGCGGGTTTGGGAGACGACCGATCGCTGCGTCGACCGTGTTACTGGTGCCCCTTAAATTCATCCAAGCCCAAAGTTCGGCAATCTTCGCGCCGCCAGAGGGTTCTACAATATCTCCCTGTAGCTGTGGCGCAGATATCTCGGCGAGTACATGGAAGCAAGACAGGATGTATCGGTCGCTAGAGCCTGAACGACCCCGAACAAGAGAACCCAAGGTGCCGGGAACGACGTGTGGGCTGCCCCCTTGCGCACCGCCGGAGGCCGGCCTTACAGCGGCTAGAAAATTGCCAACTTCAATCACGTCGGTTGGAACGCCATTAATTTCCGGGGGAATCCTGAATGACGAACGGACGTCCTTTTTTGGCAACTTCTTTTTCACATAAACGCGCAGTGCCGCCTGTCCGACGACTCCGCTACCCTGTACGTGCTTCGTGCCATACCCTAGGCCGATGATGTTTGATCCTTTCGTGTTCCAGCTCGACATAGATGCCCATCGTTTGCCCTTCGTAGGCTGAGTTGGCTGACCAAAGAGCTTTGTTAGAAACTCCTCTTTAGCGGATCGAGCTCGCCGGTGCACGGTTCGCCCATATTGAAGCGGTTTAGCGATCATGGCGTATTCGTATTACCTCCACGTGTTTGTTCACTCGTCGGCGCCGGACCATTGGACGCCGCTTTCAGCTCAAGGAGTCTGTTGAGGTTCGTAATCTGCGCCTGCTGAGCTTGAATAAGGTCGGTAGAGCGTGAGGTGTAATCAATCTTCATTTGAAGGAGATTTGTCGGAAGTGTCACTACCGACCTTGCAATCGTTAGCGGTAAGCTACTGAGAGCAAGCGCTTGGCTTGGCTTGTTGAGAGTGGTCTCAATCGGAATACCTTGCTGGAAACTAAAGATCGAAGCTTGAGATACACCTGTGGCCCGGCGAACCTGCAAGCTCAGAATTGGAGAGCTATTGGGAAGGAACACGATACCAGCACCATTTCCCGCGGGGGACCGCCACGCGAAACGATAAGCCTCCAGAGGTTTATAAAAGACGCCTGACGCATCCGTGGCATTG
Source organism: uncultured Verrucomicrobiota bacterium (assembly GCA_964478815.1). Classification (GTDB taxonomy): domain Bacteria; phylum Verrucomicrobiota; class Verrucomicrobiia; order Limisphaerales; family SXQI01; genus DASVNK01. The sequence goes on along the minus strand of CAYZKY010000132.1, from coordinate 1,527 downwards.
GGGGTTGGTAAGGTTGAGGTGAAATCCGTAAAATCGAGATCCACACCGAATTGTCTCTTTGCTGTTGCTGCGAAAGACCCTCTTTCTGTGAATGGATCAATGAAATAGATGTTCGTCCGGCGTTCAGCGCCGCCCGCCGCCATAAAAGTCGCCGACCGGTAAAATTCGATTGCTGCCAATGCAAGATTGCTAACGATTCCAACTGTTTGATCTGTATTGGTTATGGTGACGGTTTCTAACAATCCGTTGCTGACTCTCAACTTCACATAGTCATCAGACATCACGCTTGGGGTCGCCCTTAGAAGAAAGCGCTGAACCCGGTCTGGAACTAATTCCACATCAACCGTGACGGAAACATTGGTCTTCATCACCGAAGGCGCAGCCGCCGGACTTGCAGTCGTCGCATTTGTTCCGGTGGTAGAAAAGTTGGTTGGAGCGTCTGTTTGGGCTTTTGCACCCGGTGAGTTTGTTGCTGCTTGATTTGCCAGTGGAGTTGATCCCGCTTCTGGCGCAATATCTTCAATAATCGAAATCTTGAGAAGGCCTTTTGGCAAATAGTACGCGAGGCCAGTGCCAGTCGTTTCACCACCATGTCGTGAAGAGCGAATGGCGCTGCATCCGATAAAGATGACTAAAGTGAGTGCCACAATACAGTGTTGCACAATTCGGTTTTTTGGGATCGATGATTGCATGATTGCTAGGTTATCACTGTTTCGGTATCTCATGAAACAGGAGTAGCGATCGGTTGTCCAGCTTTTTTTGGGACACTTCGTGTCAGTGCTGAAGCATAGTGACGCAGAGTGGGGAAACGTGAGCCCGGAGACGGCGGAAGCAAACTTTCGAGCTCTTGAATTCGGCGGCGAACTGCGTTCGGTTTATTACACCCTCAGCGGTGTTCGCTTCGCCATCATCATGAATGCGGAACGAACGCGCACCACGATCCAACTGGAGCAGGAGCGCCCGGCTTGAGGGGTGGATTTCCGGTCGCCACCATCCGACACCAAATCGGTGACTTCGCAGGAATTTTCGGTAACGGGAAGTAACTGTCCCGCTACGGTATCACGCTTCGGAATCGGTTTCCCTATCATCGGTTACGTGAAGCCGATGAAAACACGTTTCTGTATCCGTCGCGGCGTCCTCAGAGGAGCCTTCTTGCCGAAAGCGCTGGGAGGGGAACCTCGCTCGGCCATCTCACCGCCAACGAGGCTCGGCCTTTTTCCAGACGCATCTCCCCCCACAAACGATGCAGCCAGAGAAAGGGGCGTATGAAACGGCAACAACATCGTCCGACGGACGCGAATCAGCCCCAGCTCTTTGAAGGTCGCCCTTCATCCACGAGCGGTTCCGAAACGATCTCGTTCCGGCTCCCGGAGGACGTGATGTCTCTTCTTGCGGAAAGGGCGGCGCTCCATGAACTGAGCCTCCACCGCTACGCCCGGATGCTGGTGCTAGAAGCACTCTTCCAGAACGAGGCGCACCAAAAAATCGAAACGGCCATCTCCGATGGCCAGCGGGAAGCCCATCAGT
>CAYZKY010000131.1:0-18248 GCA_964478815.1 uncultured Verrucomicrobiota bacterium | reverse complement strand
TCTCATTGAAAATGTCGCGCCTTTTGCGCAGGATTTTTCCGGTAAGGGACTAAGGGGATGCAGCACCCGGCTCAAACGCAGGCTCATACACAAAAATACACAGCGACATACACGTAAATACACAGCCCGTACACCTAAATACACAAGATTTACACACCTGAAGATCGGCCGGATTTTAAACCGAAACCATTCACCACCAACCGCTTATGAAGAATTCTGACGCCGAAAGCACCTTGCAAGGCATACCCATGCCCCGATTCCGGCGTTTCCCGGCTCCTGCCCTTGGTGCGTGTCCGCTTTCGCAACCCTCCGCGGAGTCCCTGACTGGCCGTTTCGACCACGCCCGGAGCGGAGACATCGCTTGCGGGGGTAGGGGGCGCGGGTTTAGGCTTGCGGATCAAAGACTTGGAGATGCGCCGCGCCGTGTCAGAGGGTCGTGGAGGGAAGGGTGGAATCCGCCGCTGGATTCTGGCCGCGCTGGCTTTTTGGGCCGGGGTTTCGGTGCGGGCGGAGGAGCCGTCCGCGGCGGCGGCGATGAGGATTTTGCAGGCGAACTGCCTGTCCTGCCACAACGGCGAAAAGCAAAAGGCCGGCCTGAATCTCGCGACGCGTGAGGCCTTGCTGCACGGAAGCGAAAGCGGCCCAGTGTGGCTCGAGGCGGCTCCGGCGGAGAGTCCACTCTTGAAGGTGCTGGCGGCGGAGGCGGATCCGCACATGCCGCCGAAGCGGCAGCTTTCCGGGGCGCAGATCGAAGCGATGTCCCAATGGGTGCGAGCCGGAGTCCCGTGGGATGCGGCGGCCCTGGCGCAGGCGGCGGCACCGCGCGAGGTAAAGGTGGAACCGAATCCGGCCTGGCATCGGCCAGTGTTGGCGGTCGCTTTGACCGGGGATGGCAACCGGCTGGCCTTCGGGCGGGGCGAGGGGATCGAGATTCGCGACGTCTCCGCCACCAATCACCCCGTGCTGGTGAGCCAGGCGGCGCATGTGGACGCGGTGCGGGCGCTGGCGTGGAGCCCGGACGGCCGGCAACTGGCGAGCGGGAGTTTCCGGGAGATCGTGCTCTGGGATGCGGCGGCGCGGACGAATTTAACGAAGATCTGGTCCGCGACGGGCGGGCCGGCCGGCCGGGTGAATGCCCTGCGCTTCACGCCGCACGGCGGGGCGCTCGTGGCGGCGGATGGCGGCTGGCTGCGGACGCTGGCACCGGCGACCGGGAAGGAGTTGCAGGCGTGGGAGGCGCACGAGGACGCGATTTACGATGTGAGCATGAGCCCGGATGGCGGGCTGGTGGCGACCGCGGGAGGGGACAAGCTGGCGAAGTTCTGGGAGCTGGTATCCGGACGGGAAGTCGCGCGGCTGGAGGGGCATTCCAGCGCGGTGCTCGGCTTGAGCTTCAATCCGAACGGCAGCGAGCTGGTGACGGTGGGTCTGGACAAGCAATTGAAGGCGTGGGACAGCCAGTTGCGGGATAGTTTCGTCACCATCGGCGGGCGGGCGAACGGGTTGAACGCGGTGCGCTGGTCCGCGGACGGCAAGACAGTGGTGGCGGCGGACGACCGGGGCGGCCTGTTCCGGTTTCGCAATTTGAAGCGGCATACCGGAGAACAGAGTTCCGCGACGGCGGAGGAGCGGGGCTTGGGGACTTTCGATTCGCCCATCCAGGCGCTGGCGGCGAATGTGGACGCGAGCCGGATTTACGCCGGAACGGCCGATGGCCGTCTGCGGGTGGTGAATGAGGAGGGCAAGGTCCTCGCGGAGTTCGCGCCGGAAGCGGCGGTGGGTTCGGAAGGTCCGTCGTTCGTGCGGGATGTGCTGCCAGTGATGGCGAAGGCGGGTTGCATGGCCGGCTCGTGCCACGCGAAACCGGACGGACAGAATGGGTTCAAGCTTTCGGTGTTCAGTTTCGATCCGGTGTCGGATCACGCGGAGATCGTGCGCGAGGCGCGCGGGCGGCGGGTGTTCCCCGCGGCGCCGGCGGAGAGCCTGTTGCTGCTGAAGCCGACGATGGCCGTGGAACATGGCGGAGGGCAGCGGCTGGACGTCGATTCGGAGGCGTATCGAACCATTTTCGAATGGGTGCGCCAGGGGATGGTGTACCAGCACCCCAACGAGCCGGTGCTGGCGAGTGTGGTGGTCGATCCGCGGGAGGCCAGCACCCAACGCGGGGAGGTCCGACCGCTGAAAGTGGAGGCGCGCTACTCGGACGGCAGCCGCCGGGATGTCACGCATCTCGCCGATTACATCTCGAACGACAAGGAATTCGCGAAGGTGGACGAAGCCGGGATCGTGCAGGTCGGCCAACTCAGCGGCGAAGGGGTCGTGGTGGCTCGGTTCATGGGCATGGTGGATGCGGGCCGGTTCACGGTGCCCGCCGAGAAGACCATTCCGGCCGAGCGGTATGCGGCGCTGCCGGTGCATAATTTCGTGGACCGGCTGGCTTGGGAGCATTTCCGGAAGCTGGGGCTTTTTCCGAGCGAGGGGAGCAGCGATGCGGAGTTCGCGCGCCGCTCCGCGCTGGATACGCTGGGGCGGCTGCCACGGCCGGAGGCGCTGCGGCGGTTTTTGCTCGAGACCGATCCGGGCAAGCGCCGCCGGTGGGTCGAGAGCCTGCTCGCCGATGAGGCCTATGGCGATTACTGGGCGAACAAATGGGCGGACTTGCTGCGTCCGAATCCGGACCGGGTGGGGATCAAGAGCGTGTTTGTGCTCGATCAGTGGATTCGCGAGAGCTTCCGGGAAAACAAGCCGTTCGACCAATTCGCGCGCGATCTGCTGCTGGCCGAGGGGAGCAACCACCGGGAAGGCCCGGTGGTGGTGTATCGCGACCGGCGCGAACCGCCCGAGTTGACCACGTTGTTCAGCCAGGTGTTCCTCGGGGTGCGGATGGAATGCGCGAAATGCCATCATCATCCGAACGAAAAGTGGAGCCAGACCGATTTTTACCAATTCGCGGCGTTTTTCGGCGGAGTCGGCCAGAAAGGGGCCGGGCTTTCGCCGCCGATCTCCGCGGGCACGGAGAAATTCTACGCCAGGAATGGCGGGCGGGTGACCCATCCGGTGACGGGCGAAACGATGAAACCGCGTCCGCTCGAGGCCAACGCCCCGGAGGTGGCGGAAGGGGAAGATCCGCGCCGGGCGCTGGCGAATTGGGTGACCAATCCAGGCAATCCGTATTTTGCGAGAGCGGCGGTGAACCGGGTGTGGGCGTCGTACTTCGGGCGCGGATTTGTCGAGCCGGTGGACGATTTCCGGACGTCGAACCCGGTGAGCAACGAACCGTTGCTGAACGCGCTGGCCGCGGACTTCGCGGAGCATGGGTTCGACCTGAAGCACTTGATGCGGACCATCTTGAATTCGCATCTGTATCAGCTCAGTTCCGCGCCGAACGAGACGAATTTGCGGGAGACGAAAAGTTTCGCGCGCTCGTACCGGCGGCGGCTGCCGGCGGAAGTGTTATTGGACGCGGTGAGCGAAGTGACGGGGGTGCCGGATCAGTATGCGGGCTGTCCGCCGGGGACGACCGCGATGCAGACCTGGAGCTACAAAATCAGTTCTCATTTTATGGACGCTTTCGGCCGTCCGAATTCGAGCAGCGATTGCCCGTGCGAACGCGATCTGCGGACGAGTGTGGTGCAATCGCTGCACCTGATGAATTCGCGGGAGTTGCAGCAAAAGCTGGCGCATGCGGAGGGAAGAGTCCGGAAGCTGGCCGAAGGAGGCACGCCACCGGCGGAGATCGTGCGGGAATTATATTTGGCCGCGCTGAGCCGAATGCCGAGCGCCGAGGAGATCGAGCGGGCGGTGGCCGCCTTCAGCGCCGCGGACGCCACGCGCCAAACGGCGGCGGAAGATGTGCTTTGGGCCTTGTTGAATTCAGCCGAATTCGTGTTTAATCATTAAGTATGTCCAGAATCACCACGAACTGCGCGGGGATGAAGCGCCGGGATTTCATCCAGCTTGGGCTGGGCGGCACGATGGGCCTGGGAATGTGCGACCTGTTCCGGCTGCGCGCGGCCTCCGCGGCGGCGAGCCGGGGCAAGCAGGTGAATTGCATTCTCGTATGGCTGGATGGCGGGCCATCGCATTATGAGACGTTCGACCCGAAGCCCGAGGCACCTTCGGACATTCGGGGCGAGTTCAAGGCGATCGAAACGAACGTTTCCGGCATTCGCTTCAGCGAAGCGGTGCCGAAACTGGCGGGCGCGGCGGACAAGGTGTCGATCATTCGGTCCATCTGCCACAAAGATCCGAACCACGGAGGCGGCAACCATTATATGATGACCGGTTGCCCCACGCCGGTGCCGGTGGCGTGCGGGGCGTTCGTGACCTTTCACCCGTCCCTGGGATCGATGGTGTCGTACGAGCGCGGACTCCGGCAGGGCTTGCCGCCGTATGTGTCGCTCCCGCAAGTGTCGCGGTCGGGCGGGCCTAACTTTCTCGGCGGACAGCACGCGCCGTTCGTGATCGACGGCAGTCCGAACAGCGAGAGCTTCAAGGTGCGGGACGTGGTGCTGCCGGCGGAGATCAGCGAGGGCCGCGCGGAGAATCGCCAGGCGCTGCGCCGGGCACTGGACCGCATGGAGCGGATGCCGGATGCGCTGGCGGAGGACCCGACCATCAGCTTCGACCAGTATTACGAGCAAGGCTTGAGGCTGGTCGCTTCGCGCGAAGCGCAGCACGCCTTCGCGCTGGAGAAGGAAGACACGAAGGTTCGGGAGGCTTACGGGCGAAACGATTTCGCGCAGCGGTTGCTCATGGCCCGGCGGCTGGTGGAAGTGGGCGTGAGCTTCGTCACGGTTTACTACGGCGGGTGGGATCATCACGTCAAGATTTTCGATGCCTACAAGGGCGACCATGTGAAGCGTCTGGATCAGGGCGTCGCGGCGCTGATCGACGATTTGCATCAGCGCGGTTTGCTCGATTCCACACTGGTAGTAGTGCTGGGCGAATTCGGGCGCACACCCAAAGTGAACAAGGATGGCGGGCGGGATCACTGGCCGGGGGCGATGTCGGTACTGATGGCAGGAGCGGGCATACCGGGTGGGCAGGTGGTCGGAGCCACGGATCCGAAAGGTTATTACGCGTCGGAACGGGTCTATAAACCGGAAGATTTCGCCGCTTCCATTTACACCAAGATGGGAATCGATCCGGCCCAGGTTCTGCACACGTCGACCGGCCGGCCGGTGCAGTTGGTGAATGGCGGCCGCTTGATCAAGGAGCTGTTTGTTTAGGGCGGCAGCGTTCATGGCGAGCTTGTGCGCGGGCGTATTCGGAGCGGCGCCGGTTCTGGAGCATCTGTATCCCGTGGGCCTCGGTGTGGGTTCCGCGCAAACGCTGACCCTGCAAGGCAAGTTTGATCCGTGGCCGCCGCAGGTGTGGGTGGAGGGGGACGGACTCGCCTGCATCGCCCAAACGAACAAGGGCAAGATCGACGTGACGGTCGACGCCGAGGCGGAGCCCGGGCCGCGGCTGATCCGGGTCTTTAACGACGAAGGGGTGAGCGAGCCGCGCATTGTCGTCATTGATGAAAGCTGGACGCTCGCGGAAGCCGAGCCGAACAATAAGTTCGAAGCAGCACAAGCGGTCGCCTCCTTGCCCATGACGATCGATGGGCGGCTGGAGCGGAATGGGGATGTGGATTCCTACCGCATCGACCTGCGCGAAGGGCAGTGGCTGGTGGCCGAGGTGGAGTGCTACACGGTGATGGGCAAGCTGGACGCCGCGCTTCGGCTCGTCACCACGAACGGCGTGCAACTCGCGTGGAACCACGATTTCGCCACGCTCGATCCGCGGCTGGTCTGGCGCGCTCCGGCCGCACGGAGCGTATTAGTGCAAGTGTTTGGCTTCGCCTATCCCGCCAATTCCGATGTCCAATTGGCCGGAGGCGAGGGAGCCAATTATCGGTTGCGGCTGCGGGCGGAAAGCGCACCTCCGGCCGCGCCCTGCCCGGAAGGCGAACGCGAGCCGAACGGAGCCTTCGCTGAAGCCGCCGAGCTGCCGCTGCCCTTCCAACGGCACGGAGCCATCGCCCCGGCCGGCGAAACCGATCGTTTCAAGATTCGGATGCACAAGGGGGAATACATCGAGGCGATCGCCGAGGCCGCCGCCGTCGGTTCGGCCCTCGACCCGCGCCTCGCCATCGAAGACGCGCAGGGGCAGTCCCTCGCGCAAAGCGAAGAACGAAACATGACGGGCAATGCCCGGATCGAATGGCAGGCTCCGGCCGACGGAACTTATGCCGTTACGATGCGAAACTGGCAACGGCGCGGCGGGCCGGAGTTCACGTATTGGTTGCGCGTCAATCCGCTTGCTCCTGCATGCGAAGCCACCCTGGCGGCGGGGAGCCTGGCCCTGAGCGGCGGCTCGACCAACGACGTGAAAGTCGCCATCAAGCGCTGGCGCGGCTTTACCAACGAAATCACCCTCGCCTTCGCCCATCTGCCGGACGGACTCTCCGCTGCCGAGGTCAAAGCCCCCGAGAAGGACGGCGAGGCCACCCTGAAACTGCTGGCCGCCACGAATGCCCCGCCCTTTAGCGGCCCGGTGCAGGTGCTCTGCCGGGTGGCGGGTCAGGCCCGTCCGGTGCCGTTCCCGCTCACCAGCCGGGTCGAGAATAACGGCGTCCCGGGCGGCTACCAACACCTGCTCATCGAACAGGCGGATCACCTTTGGCTCACCGTCCGCGCCACCGCGCCCGCCGCCCCGCCCAAGTAGCGAGTCACCACCTCCGGCGAAATGCGCATGCAGCCTGCTCATCGCCTGCTTTAGTGTACAGCGCTCCAACGCCCTGTTCGGAACTTGGAAGAAATCATTGCTTTGCTTGCGGAAGAGCAAGCGCCACACTCGTTCCGTCCTATGAAAGCGGAATTGTTCTGCTTATGCGATTTTGCGTCGTCCGATGCCGGCGGAAAGCTGAATCTGATTGGAGTTTTCGATTCGATTCAAGCCGATGAAACGCCGGTGAGACACGGCTTTTTTGCGATCGCTGGGAAAGTATCCTTCGACGCATCGGAAAGCGGCCGAAAGAAATTCAAAGTACTTATTTACGACCCGGTTCGCACGGCGGTGGGGCCGCCGATGGAGGCAGCGATCGAGGTCAATCCGACGGCCGGATCTTCATCTGCCACGGCTCAGGTAATTCTCCTAGTCTCACAGATACAGTTGCCGAGCTTCGGGACATACTCCATTGAGATGGAGGTTGAAGATACACTTTTGACTTCGACACTCCTGCATGTGCGGAAACGACTCTCCCATTCACGCCAACTTGCATGATCGCGAAGGGCCGCTCGCGGAGCGGGTTTTGCGAGATTAAGGCGCTTCGATCCCGCAACTTCTCCAAGATCGCTACTTTTTCCCTGAACGGAAGTTCTCGAAGGTGCCTCCGGTGGCGCTGTTTGTCCTCCAGAATTCGTTGCCACAGGCCGCTCATGACACACGCTCCAGGCCTCGATTAAAGTCATCCCATCGTTTGCCGAGCCCATGCCGTTTTATGATTTGGGCAAACACCTCCGCGTCGAAGACATTCTCCGATACAAACTGTTCGATTCTTTGAAAATCCTTTCTTCGCCCTGTCTGAAGAGCGATGGCCATTAAATGCTCCGCCGTCATGACGCGGATGGGCACGCCGTTGAGTTCCGTTTCCACCGCGCCACTTAATGCTTCCTCGTGAAGCGCGTCGAGAGCGGGAAGGAACTGCACGTTCCAATCCTCGATGAAGATGTGCTCGCCGTGAGCCGTGTAGCCAAGCGGGCGCAAATAATTATAGATTTTTTCCAAACTGATCAATGAACTCCGGGGAACGCCCTGGAAGGAGATAAAAATATCGATATCGAACGTGGCGGCGGGCTCAAGATAAAACGTCGCTCCGACCGCTCCGCCGATCGCATATTTGTCGATCACGCCGTCTGCGGCCATGCGGTTAATGACGCTGAACGTCTTGTGCATCGTTGCGCGGGAATCTAGCGCGACTCAGCCTTGATTTCGAGCTTTCTGAAAGAATCGAAATTTTTGCACTCAAATTCTCCCACGCCCGGGCCGCTTGAAGGGCGCGCAGCCAGCCGCTTTCACGCGGCCAAATCTTCGAGACTTGGCTTTTCAAGAGCGGGAGAACTGCGTAGCGTCGGCGCGAATTATATGCCGAAAGTACCGACGTATCGATTTTGCTTTGGACCGTGGAATATCAGCGAAGGCGGCGACCCCTACGGGCCGACGACCCGCCCGCCGCAGCGTTTCGAATGGAAGCTGGAGCAGCTCAAAAAGCTCGGCTTCGACGCGATGATGTTTCACGACGACGACGCGGTGCCGGACATCGATAGCAAGCCCTGGCCGCAGATCGAGAAGGAAGCGAAGGAGTTGAAGAAGCGGTTGAAGGACTTGGGCATCGCAGCCGAAATGGTGGCGCCGCGGCTCTGGTTCAGCCCGCAGACGATCGACGGCGCCTACACCAGCAACGATCCGAAATGCCGGAAATACGCGATCGAGCGTTCGCTGCGATCGATCGATATCGCCAATATCCTGGGAACGAATTTGATCGTGCTCTGGCTGGCGCGCGAAGGGACCTATCTGCGCGAATCGAAAAGCGCGGCGCGCAGTGTCGATTATCTGGTGCAGGCGTTCGACAAGATGCTGGCGCACGACCCGAAGGCCCGGCTGTCCATCGAGCCGAAGCCGAACGAGCCGATGGACCACGCCTATATTCCGACCATCGGCCACGCGCTGGCCATCGCGCAGTTGACGCGGGATCCCAAACGGGTCGGCGCGTTGATCGAGACGGCCCATTGCATTCTGGCGGGGCTCGATCCAGCCGATGAAATCGAGTTTGCAATGAGCTTCGGCAAACTCTGGTCGCTGCATTTGAACGACCAAAACGGTCTGAAGTTCGACCAGGACAAGCCCTTCGGCAGCACGAATCTGCGCAGCGCTTTCGATCAAGTGCGGGTGCTGGAGCGAACCGGATACGGGAAGAAGGGTGAGTATGTCTGCTTCGATGTGCATCCCTTCCGCACCACGAAGATCGAGCACACGCTGGCGCACCTGGACAATAGCCGGCGGACGTTCCTGCGTTTGGTCGAGAAGGCTCGCACTTTCGACCAGGCGGCGGCCGATGCCTTGATCGCCGACCGCGATTATCAGGCGCTCGACCAGATGGTGATCGAGCATCTGCTCGGCTAACGGCAGCCTCGGGTGCGGCCGGGAGGTTCTCCCAGCCGCGCCGTCGGACTCTCAATCGTTCCGGGCGGGGCCGGCCTTCAGGAAGGCGATCAGGTCCGCCACGGCCTGAGGCGGGAGCGATGTTTCAAGACCTTCGGGCATGAAAGAGAGCCGCGACGAGGACATGTCCTTAATGTTTGCCCGAAGAATGACGGCCTCCGCTCCTCCCTGCTGCTTCAGGGTGATGCTGTGGGGGGATTCGTCGACGACAATCCCGTTGTACTCGTGCCCCCCCTGAGTCACGACCGTATAGCCGGCATAGCGCGATTCGACCGCGCGGTTCGGGTCGAGGATCGCTTCGAGCAACTGCGGAATGCTCTTCACCGCCGACGCGCCCAGATCCGGGCCGACGGCCACGCCCTCGCCCCGCAGCAGATGGCATGGCGCGCAAGCCTGCTGGAAGAGGGCTTTGCCGTTGGCGGCGTGACCCGTCAGATCGCCGACCACCGCATACTCTCCTACGATTCGCTGCCGGTCCGAAGAAGCGCTTTCGAACAACGCTTTGGCCCGCCGGGCGATGTCTTGATTCGAATGGCCGAGCAAACGCTGGCGGGGCGGCGTTTCGATCTGGCCCAGGGCGATCTCCTGGCGTTCGATGGCGGCGAGCAAGGCCTTGATCCACTCGGGACGCCGGAGCAGCAGTTGGACAACCTGCGTGCGCGTGGCCGGAGCGTGGCGATTCCAGCCGGCCAGGAGCGCGGACGCGACGGGCGCTCCATCGAGCCGTCCCAAGGCAGAGAGCGCCCGGTCGCGCACCGCGGCGGGGAATTGCGGATCGAGCAGGCCGGCCAGCAACTTCACCTCTTCCTCGCGGCGGGCCGGGGTGCGCGCCAGCAGGCGGATGGCGCTGAGGGCGGCCTCGCCGCCCTGGAAAGCCGCGCGTCGCACGAGAGCGACAACTTCGATGAAGACGTCATCCAAGGCGGCCAAAGCCGGGTCAAGCGCTGGAGCGTGTTTGGCGCGGAACTCTGCCAGGCTCTGGCCGCCGCGGTCCAGTTCATCGAGGAATCCGGCCAGGGCGTCGAATTGCCAGGCGGGACGGTTCGGGCTCCGGCTGTTCACCATCTCGCGAAGCAACTCGCTGAAAACAGGCGTGCCATCGACCATCCGTTGAAACAGTTTTTCGAACAGCGCAGAGGAAGGCGGCGCCGGGCTATTCATCAACGCCCGCAACAACCCCGGGACATGGCGCGGCGCGGCCGTGAGCACCGCCAGGCGGATGGCCGAATGGTCCGGATCGCGCCGGGCGATTTGAGCCAGCGCCTCGGCCACGCGCGCGTCTTCGAATCCGCCGAGCGTGAAGGCGAGTTGGAAACGCACGCGCAGCTCGGGGTCCGAAGCCATCGCCAGGAGTGGCTCGATCAAGTCGGCCTGGCCGGCCGGAGCCAGGTGCTCGGCCAAACGAATGGCGTGTTCGCGCACCGCCGGATGCGCATCTTGCAACGCGCTTCGCAACGTCCCGGGCGCCAGCACTCCCAGCACGTCGAGCGTGGCGAGGGCCTGCAATCGGGATTGCGGCGTCTGGCCGTTCGAGGCCAGTTGCTCCAGCGCGGGCGAGACTTCCTTGCTGCCGCGCTCGGCGAGCAGGCGCTGCGCCGTGTCCCGCTGCCAGCCGCCGGGCGATTCCATGGCCCGGACCAATTCCGCGGCGGTCATCGCGGCCAGATTCGGCGTGCTCCGCCGGGGAGCGGCGGTGGGAGCGATGCGGTAGATCCGCCCGCGATCTGCCCCAGCGCGCAGATCCAGCCGCTTGGTCACTTCGGCGGGAATCCACTCGGGATGCTCGAGCACCAGGCGGTACATATCCACCACATAGAGCGCGCCGTCCGGGCCGGACCGGGCCATGGTCGGGCGGAACCACTTATCGGTGCTGGCCAGAAACTCCGACCGCTGCTCGTCCTCCGCCCGGCGGCTGGAAAAGCTGACGCCATCCGGCTCGAGCACCTCCCGATGCACGACATTGTTCGCCGGCTCGCAAATAAAGACCGACGTGGCGTAGCCCGGCCCGAACAGATCGTCGCGATAAGGCATGGGATCGCACGCCGAAGTCACCGTGTCGATCATGTCCGGCCAATTGAGGCGCCGCAGAGAGGGGCCAATGGTGTATACGCGGGTGGATCCCGGATAATTCGCGGTGTCCCGGCGCGCGGCTGGCATCGCCAGTTTCGGGTTCCGGGCGAAGTACGGTTCGGGCAGATAGAAGTGAAAAAGCCAGGTCGGGTTGTTGTTCCCGAACCAATTGCCCCAGTCGTCGCGCCAGCGGCCGTTCTGCGTCTGGCCCGGGAGCGTCTCGAACTCGCGGGTGTCGGGACGAAACCGGAAATCGCGGCCCGAGAGGTCGTACTGGCGCGAGGTTCCGGGAATGGTGACACGGCCGCCGCTGTCGCCGTTGGCGCCGTAGAACCAGCCATCCAGGCCGTAGCAAAAGCCGTTCACCAAATGTTGCGAATTCCAATTGCGGAATCCGGTGAAGAGCACTTCCTGCCGGTCGGCGCGGCCATCGCCATCGGTATCCTCAGCGAAAATGACATCCGGCACCGCCGAGATGAGCAGGCCGTTCCGCCAGGGCGCGATGCCCGTCGGATGGCGCAGGCCCCCAAGGAATAGTTGCGCGCGGTCGAACACGCCATCGCCATCGCTGTCTTCAAGGCGTTTGATGCGGCCGGAGGGGCGGCCCTGATTATTCTCGCCGAGCGGATAGTCGCCCATCTCGACGACCCAGAGCCGGCCCTGGGCGTCCCAATCGACTCGCACGGGGTCCGCGATAAGCGGCTCGCTGGCGATCAACTCCACCTGAAAGCCCGGCTTCGCGCGGAGCGATTCCAGACTGGCGCGCGGCGCCAGGGGAGGCGGCCCTGGAATGGCGAGCAACTGCTCGAAGGGCAGCCGTTCCACCACGTCCGGGAGTGTCGCCGTGTCTTCGTTCTGCACCCACATCGCCCCGTGGCCGAACCACGCACCGTTGTTCCGATGCTCCCCGTCTCGAACGATGCGGGGAATCTCCCCAGGCTCTCCGCGCGCACCCTCGCGCATGATCTCGGTCCAGCCCACCAGCCAGCCCACGTCGGGCCGGGCCTTGGGACGATAAAGATAAATCCCGAAGCGTTGTTCGTTCGAGAAGACGATGTCGTCGAATCCATCGCGATTCAAATCAACGAACCGCAGCCCGGCATCCCGGCCCTGAGCGTCCACCAGCGCGGTTCCCGGAGGCAGTCGAAAATCCAGTGGTTCCCAAAGCTGTTGAGCGTCCGACCAGCGGAACACGGCGTTCTCCTGGGCGTTGGCGACGAGGATCTCGCCGCGGCCGTCGGCATCCACGTCGCGCCACCGCACGCCGCGATCCAGCCCCTGCCGGCGGGTGGAGATTCGCTCCCCATTCAGCGTCAGGCCGCGGCGGAGTTCCTTGCTCTCCACCCACTGGCGGCCGTCGAAATGCCATGCGCCGGAGCCCGCCTCGCTCTCGATCCAGGCGGAGGCGAAGCCGTTCGTTTGCACGATGCCGAAGCGCACCCCCGTTTCCTCGCCGGCGAGAGCGACCGGCACGGGAAAATCGGCATCGGCCCAGGCCCGGTTCGCCGGCTGCCACACACGCGTCTTGCGGAGAGTTTCGTTGGCGATGATCGCATCCATGAAGCCGTCGCGATTCAAGTCGAGCAGGCGCACGCCATTATCTCCGCCCGCGCTGGTGCGCAGCGGCTGGCCCAGGAGCAGATGTTTATTCAGGCGGTCGAGGGCCTCGGCGAAGGTCAGAAACTTCACCTTCCGGCCGTGCCGCGATTGGGCATGGTCGATCACTTCAATCAATTGCCGCGGCGAACTCCAGCCGTGCGGATGGAAAATAAAGCTGAAGACGCCTTGCTTGAGCACCGTGGCATCGAGCGCGGCGTTCCAGTCGGCCACCAGTTGCGCGTTCGTGGAGCCGAGCAGGTTGAATGCTTCCCAATCGCTGGGAACCATGCCGGGGAATTCCCAGCAGAGCTTTCCGATCGCGTATGGATAGGGATAATTCTCGATCCAGGTGGCGAAGTTCTCGAGGCTGCGCAGCCCGATCGCGTTTGTGCCGCTCGGGAAATATTTGCGAAACCGTTCGCGGCCGGATTCGTCGACGACCAGCGCCGCGGGCAGCGCCGGATCGTTCGTGGTGAAGAGATTCATCACGGAGGAGGAGATCGAGAGATGTTCCCCGGCTCGTGCCGGGCGGTTGAAAATCTCGGCGAAAAAGCGCGGACTGGGCGAATTCATCGAATCGCAGCAGGGCATCCGGTAGGCCACGGCCTTGTTGCCGGGAACGGTATTCAACAATGCCAGGCCGTCATGCACCGTGCGCGCGGCTTCCGCAAAATTGCCGCCCTGCAGAAGCGGGCACGGGTGCGTGAGGGTATGGACTTCGAGCGAAAGCCCCTCCGCCAGCCACGCGCGATGGCGCGGATCGTCCGCCTTGATGGCATTCGCGAAAATGCTGACGGGCGCGCGGCCATCGACCAATTTGAGTCGTTCGAGAATTGGCCGAAGAAAGGCCTCATACTTAGCCGTTTCCCGCATGTCGTCGATGCTTAGAATCGCCACGGCCTCGACCCCCTCTTCCCCAATCCACTGCGGCGTGGTCAACCGCGCCGCGCCGAGGCCGGGATGGAACGGATCGTCACTTTCGAGGTAGGCCAGGCGATTGCCGCCGAGGTCGGGAGCCGCGCCCCGCAGGAATGGCGAAGTCGGAACGGCGGCGGCCGCAAACGCGAGGAAGAGGAACAGGCGGGTCATAACGCCGGCGACCCTACCAAATCGCCAGCACGGCCGGAAGACCGGACGCGCCGAAACTTCCGGAGCGATGAAGAGCTAGACCTCGTCGAGCGGCTGGGTGGCGTCGCCGAATTGGGGCAGACGGACATTCATTTTGTCCATCATGGAGAGATAGAGCCGGCACATCTGGCGCTCGGGCTTCTCCTTGTAATCGAGCACCCGCCCGCCCTGGATGCGCCCGCCGCCGCCGCCGAGCATCACCACCGGCAATTGCGTTGCGTCGTGGCTGCCCGTCAGCATCGAAGAGCAATACAGGAGCATCGTATTATCCAGCGCGGTGCGCGGGCCTTCCTGGATGGCGTCGAGCTTCGCCGCCACATAGGCCAGTTGCTGCATGAAAAACTGATTCACCTTGAGCCAGTCCGCCGTATCCGAGTGCGAGAGCAGGTGATGAATCATGTAATCCACGCCGAGATTCGGAAACCGGAGCGAGGAGTGATCGTTGTTCAGCTTCAGCGTGCAGATGCGGGTCGTATCGGTCTGGAAGCCCAGCACCATGATGTCGCACATCAGCCGCATGTGCTCGGCGATGTCCTGAGGGATGCCATCCGCCGGGCGGGGAATATTCGGTTTCGAGAGGGTGGGCCGCCATCCCTGCAATTCGCCGCGCTGGCCGGCGTTCTGGATGCGTTGCTCCACCTCGCGCACAGAATCCAGATACTCGTCCAACTTTCGCTGGTCGGCCTGGCTGATCTGCCGGCGCAAATCCTTCGCTTCCGAAAGCACCGCATCCAGGACACTCTTGTCCCCTTGCGTAACCTCGTCCTTGAACAGGCGGTCGAACGCGAGCGCCGGATAAATCTCGAGCGGGGTCGGTGTGGTGGGCGAAGTCCACGAAATATGCGAGCTGTAGAGCATCGAGTAATTCTTGTGGACGGAGGGGTTCGATTTCTCGCACCCGAGCACCAGGCTCGAAACTTTGGTCTCCCGCCCGTAGCGCTGGGCGAGCAATTGATCCACGCTGGTGCCCGAACGAATTTCTCCCCCGGAAGCCAGCGGCGCTCCGGAAAGCAGGTTGCCCGTCTGCGAACTGTGGATGTTTCCCTTGAGCGCTTCTTCGTTGTACAGGCCGCGGATGAAGACCATCTTTTCGCGATGAGGCTGCAACGGCGCGAGCACCTGGCCCAACTCCATCTGCCGCCCCTCTCCCTTCGCCCACCATTCGCGGGTGTGGAAACCGTTGCCGGAGAAGAGAACCCCGAGCCGCACCGGCGCCTCGCTGGCCGGAGGCACAGCCGTCGCCGTGTCTCCCCACACCGTTAGCGATTCCATCCAAGGCAGCGCCATGGTCACCCCCACCCCACGCAAGAACGTTCGCCGGCTAAATCGGTGGTTCATCATCTCGAAATAATACACCAACCCCGGACGGGCGGGAAGCATTCATCGCCCGATTTTCTCCGGCCCGGCCGGGTGCCAACATTGCACCCCTCTCGCTTGCTTGAACGCCAGTCTCTTCCGGGAGAGAGCCGGGTGGGCGCGCGGTGTCACCCCCCCCCTTATTTTTGCAGACAGGGGGAACTGATTGTTTCCCCCCGGCACACAAGCGGCCGGCCGCAGGCCGAAGCCTAGTTTCGTCAGCAGGAGGGGGGGTGTGCGTTGTTTCAAGTTTTTTCGCGTTTCAAGGGGTGAAATTTGCGTAAGTCGTTGGTAAATGGGGGTCGGTATTTCAAGTTGCTTGAAATATTTCAAGTTATTCAACATTTTTTCAAGTTCTTTTCAAGTTGGATGAGTTGAGAAAACCATGAGCTGAAGGCAATGACCCCAGCATGCGCCGGGGAGGCGGGACGCGGGGAGAAGTCGAAGCAAATGGTGACATGGAAAAGTGTTCCAGCTTGCATGCATGAGGCGACGCAAGGCTCAGAGCCTGTCTGAAAATTGCGGCAGGGCTGACGGCGGGTCTTTTGGCTGGGGCCTTCGTTGGCCCGACCGTTACAGCCCGCTGCGGGGATGCGCCGGTCGTGCCGCCTCGGCCGCAGCCAAAATCCCTCGCCGCCGACCCCGCCGCAATTTTCAGGCAGGCTCTCCGGGCGCGAGGGGCTGTTGGAGGTGGCGGCGATGGTGTTCATGGCGATTAGTCTACATTTATTTCACGCAATCAAGATCGCACTCGATAAATAAAATATCAATTATTTATTTTAATTTGTGTAGACTTTTCCGTGCAAGTAGCGGAAAATCAGGCGCATAGCGATGCGAGATTTTCGCGGAAAGCGGCTCGACGAGGCGATGGCGGGCGGTGGGCGAGACGCCACCGCGGACAGCCGAGACGGCTATCCTCCCCAGAACTTGGGCGATCGGTGCGAAGAACGGTGGCCGCCACTTCCGAATGCACCCTCTCCTGGATTCAACCTTGACACTCCGGCGGCTCGATTGGACCTTGTTGAATAGAGTCGCGGTTCGTCCGATCAGACTAGTGATGGTTCGCCACGACTGAATGTCATGCTGAGGATCTACGGAAAAGAATCCCGCTTTTGCGACGGCCTCTCCCGCCGCAACTTCCTACAAATCGGCGCGCTGGGCCTCGGCGGCCTGGCCCTGCCTCAGCTCCTGAGCGCCGAAGCGCAGTCGGGCATCCGCAAATCCCACAAGGCGATCATCATGATCTACCTGCCGGGTGGGCCGCCCCATCAGGACATGTTCGATCTGAAACTCGACGCACCGCTGGAGATCCGGGGCGAGTTCAAGCCGATCAAGACCAACGTCCCCGGCATCCAGATTTGCGAACTCATGCCCCGCCTCGCCGGGATGATGGATAAGCTCGTCCCCATCCGAAGCATTTCGGATGCGGTGGACGACCATTCCAACTTCATGTGCTTTACCGGCCGCTCGAAGCGCAACCAGCCCCCTGGAGGCTGGCCGACTTTCGGCTCGGTCGTGTCGCGCCTGCTCGGCCCAGCCGATCCCGGCGTCCCGGCCTTCATCGGCCTCGAGCCCCGCATGCAGCACCGGCCGTATAACGATGCCGGCCCCGGGTTTCTCGGGATCAGCCATCGCTCCTTCAATCCTGAAGGCGCGGGCAAGCCGGACATGGTCTTGAACGGCGTCACGCTCGACCGGCTGGCGGATCGCAAAGGGCTGCTCGCCAGTTTCGATCGTTTCCGCCGCGATGTGGATGCGAGCGGCCTGATGGAAGGAATGGATGCCTTCAACCAGCAAGCCTTCGGCATGCTCACCTCCAGCAAGTTGCTCGAGGCGCTTGATTACCAAAAGGAAGACCCGCGCACCCTCGAACGGTACGGCAAGGGCGATCCCAAGCCGTACGGTGACGCGGCACCGATGCTGACCGAACAATTTCTGACGGCCCGCCGCCTCGTCGAGGCCGGCGCCCGATGCGTCACGGTGGCCTACGGCTTCTGGGACTATCACGGCGCGAATCACCAAAACGCGCGACGCGACTTGCCCCGCCTCGATGTGGGCGTCTCCGCGCTCGTCGAAGACCTTCACCAGCGCGGTTTGGATAAGGACGTGTCCGTGATTGTTTGGGGCGAATTCGGCCGCACGCCGGTCATCAACAAAGATGGCGGCCGCGACCACTGGCCGCGGGTTTCCTGCGCCCTCCTCGCGGGCGGCGGCATGAAGACCGGGCAGGTCATCGGCGCGACCGATCGCCTCGGAGGCGAGCCGAGCGAACGCCCGGTGGCCTTCGGCGAAGTCTTCGCCACGCTCTACCACAACCTCGGCATCGATCTGACGAAGGCGACTGTCACCGACCTCACCGGCCGGCCCACGTTCATCGTAGATCATCACCAGCCGATGAAAGAGCTGGTCTGAGCCAGCTACTCACGACACAAAACTCGCGGTGCCAAGTGCGGAAGCGTCTGGGGGTGTGATCGGAAGTGGCGGGCAGCAGAGGGCGTGGCGGGCTTACGGGCGCTGGCGGCGGGCGTGACGCCCGCCGCGACAGCCGAGACGGCTGTCACTACCCGGAACAAGATGACCGCCACTTCCGATCGCACCCAGCGTCCGGCTATTTCAACGTTCGCAGGTAGGCGAACAAATCCTGCACATCGGTGGCGGGTAAGGCTTCGATCAGTCCTTCTGGCATGAGGCTCGTTTTCGTATGGCTGGCGCGACGGACGTCCTTTTGGGGAACGCGCAGATCCTCGGCGTTGGGACGGCGCAGGACAAACGCTTCGGCATCCTGACTCGCGAGGAACCCATCCAGAATCTCGCCGTCGTTCAATTCGACGCGGAAGGTGCGGTAGCCGGCCTCCATCGCGGCGTTCGGCGTCAGGACGGCGCGC